>JBPCIP010000057.1:0-23371 GCA_051006195.1 Pyrinomonadaceae bacterium | reverse complement strand
CCACGAAGAAAGGAGGAAAAGGGGGGAAAGAGAAGGGAGGAAAGAGAAGAAAAGAGGAGGAAGGGAGGGAAAGGCGGGGGAGGAAGGAAGGGGGCCGCGGGAACTATGGGAGTTCACGCGGCACACTTGATGTGTCGATAGGAATATTTGTTTAAGCGCCGGGGGCTTTCTCTTCGGGTCTCCAGCGCAGGACGGGCTTGCGGGCGGCGGCGGCTTCGTCGAGGCGTCCGATACGCGTGGTGTGCGGGGCGTTGAGGACGAGTTCCGGGTCTTCAATGGCTTCGCGGGCGATGGCGCGCATGGCTTCGACGAATTGTTGTATCTCCTGCCGCCCGACGGATTCGGTCGGCTCAATCAACATCGCGCCCTGCACGATGAGCGGGAAGTAAATGGTCATCGGGTGGAAGCCGTAGTCGATGAGACGCTTAGCGATGTCGAGAGTGTGGACGCCTTTGCGCGATTGGCGTTTGTCGGTAAAGACGACTTCGTGCATGGGCGGCGCGTCGAAGGGCTTGTCGTAGTCGGACGTGAGTTCGTGGGCGATGACGCGTGCGTTCAAGACAGCGGCCTCGGTGGCTTCGCGCAAACCGTCCGCCCCGTGCGTTTCGATGTAAGAGAGAGCGCGCACGGCCATCCCGAAGTTGCCGTAAAAGGCTTTGACCCGACCGATTGATTGCAGGTAGTTGAAGTCGAGCTGGAAACGATCTTCGGCGCGGACGATGCGCGGGATGGGCAAGTAAGGTTCGAGTTCTTTGGTGCAGCAGCAGGGGCCGGAGCCGGGGCCGCCGCCGCCATGCGGGGTGGAGAAAGTCTTGTGCAGATTGAGATGGATCACGTCCACGCCCATATCGCCGGGACGCGCCCATCCGACGAGCGCATTCATGTTCGCGCCGTCCATGTAGACGAGGCCGCCCGCCTCATGCACGATGTCGCAAATCTCGCGGATGTTGCGCTCGAACAATCCGACCGTGTTCGGGTTGGTCAACATCAGCCCGGCCACGTCGCCCGCCGCGCAGAGTTCGCGGAGCGCGTCGAGATCAGTCTGGCCTTCTGAAGTCGAACGCACGGTTTTGACGGTGAAGCCGGAGAGATGCGCGGAGGCCGGATTCGTGCCGTGCGCGGAATCGGGGATGAGCATGACATGGCGGCGCGGTTGGTCGCCCTCGCCCACGCCGTCGCGCGCGTCGAGAAAAGCGCGGATGAGCATGACGCCGGTCATCTCGCCGTGCGCGCCCGCTGCGGGTTGCAGCGAGACGGCGGCGAGACCAGTGATCTCGGAGAGATGCTGTTGGAGTTCGTAGAGCAATTGGAGCGCGCCCTGCGCGTCTTCTTCCGGGGCGAGCGGGTGGAGGTTGGCGAAGCCGGGAATGCGCGCGACACGTTCGTTCAGGCGCGAGTTGTACTTCATCGTGCAGGAGCCAAGCGGATACATGCCAAGATCGATGTTGTAGTTCCACGTCGAGATGCGCGTGAAGTGGCGCACTACATCAACCTCGCTCACTTCGGGCACACCTTCCAAATCATCCGTGCGGCGAAACTCGGCGGGCAGGAGTTCGTCGAGCGGCGTCGCTTCAACATCGAGTGCGGGCAGGCGATACCCTTTGCGACCCGTCTGCGAGCGTTCAAAGATCAACGCTTCATTCTGCGTCACATGCGGCGTGGCTTTCGGAGTGTGCGGGTTCATCATATTTCAGTTCAAAGTTCGCGGCTCAGATTCTCTCTGTTCGATATATCTGACTTTGAGATATGAGATTTCAAATCTCACATCTCAAAGTTATTTGGTTAAGCCCTCTAATCCTGAGACGAGCGCGTCGATCTGGCCGCGCGAGTTAACTTCAGTGACGCAGATGAGGATGTCGTGCGGGCGTTCGGGGAAGTAGCGCGAGAGCGCAAGGCCGCCGGTCAGGTTGTGTTCACTCGCCAAACGTCGCAGAAGTTCATCCGCCGCGACGGGCGCGCGGACGACGAATTCGTTGAAGCGCGGCGTGCCGTAATAGGGCAGCGAGAAGCCTTCGAGTTCACCGATGCGGCGCGCGGCGTAGGCGGCCTTTTGCGCACACTGCATCGCAACTTCCTGAAGGCCATGCCGCCCCATCGTCTCCAAGTAGATCGTCGCCATCAGCGCGATCAAGCCTTCGTTGGTGCAGATGTTGGAAGTGGCTTTTTCACGGCGGATGTGCTGCTCGCGCGTGGCAAGCGTCAGGACGAAACCGCGACGGCCTTCTTTGTCCGCCGCCGTGCCGACGAGACGACCGGGCAACTGGCGCGCGTACTTCTCGCGTGTGGCGAAGAGGCCGAGATAGGGGCCGCCGAAACTGAGCGGCACGCCGAACGATTGGCCTTCGGCGATGACGATGTCCGCACCGCAGTCGCCGGGCGCACGCAGCAGGCCGAGCGAGATGCCCTCCGTGACACACACGACGAGCAGCGCGCCGACTTTGTGCGCGCGATCCGCAAGCGCCTGCAAGTCTTCAATGCAGCCGAAGAAGTTTGGCGATTGCACGATGATGGCTGCCGTCTGTTCATCGAGCGCGCCGAGTTCGTCGAAGTTGGTGGTACCGCGCTCTTCATCGAATTTGGCGCGGACGAGATCAATTCCGGCGTGCGCGACATAAGTTTCGGCGACATGGAGATATTCGGGATGGAGCGCGCCGGAGACGACCACCTTACGGCGTCGCGTAACGCGTTCGGCCATCAGCACCGCTTCGGCCACGGAAGTTGAGCCGTCGTACATCGAGGCGTTCGCCACGTCCATGCCGGTCAACTGGCAGACGAGCGTTTGAAACTCGAAGATGGCTTGCAGCGTGCCTTGTGAGATTTCCGGCTGATAAGGCGTATAGGCCGTGAAAAACTCGGAGCGCGAGATCAAACTATCGACGATGGTCGGCTGATAGTGCGAGTATGCGCCCGCACCCAAAAAACTCGGACGATGCGCGGCGCTGTTGCGGGCGGCTAGAGCTTCAAAGCGCGCGATGAGTTCCGGTTCGGAGAGCGCGGCAGGCGTGTTCAGGAGATCGCGTAAAAGGATGTCAGCCGGAATCGTATCGAAGAGTTGTTCCGGCGTTTCGAGGCCGACGGAGCGCAGCATCTCGGCGCGCTCCTCCGGCGAGTTGGGAATGTAACGCAACGTCTCTTACTCCGTTTCGGCTTTGGTGTAGTCTTCGTACTCGGCGGCGTTCATCAACTTATCAACTTCGCCCGCCGCCTTCAGACGCAAGCGGATCATCCACGCGCCTTCGTAAGAATCGGTGTTGACCTTTTCGGGATCGTCCTGCAGCGACTCGTTCACTTCCGTCACTTGGCCGGAGACGGGGCAATAGAGTTCCGAGACGGCCTTGACCGACTCGACCGAGCCAAACACCTCATGCGCTTCAAAACTATCGCCGACCTTCGGCAGTTCGACATAGACGACATCGCCGAGTTGGTGCTGCGCGTGATCCGTGATGCCTATGATGCCGGTGTCGCCCTCGACTCTCACCCATTCATGATCCTTGCTGTAATGCAAATTTTCCGGGATGTTTGACATGATGCTCCTTAATGAAGAGTGATGAGTGATGAGTGAAAAGGCAAAAGGTTTTATCTCATCACTCATCACTCTTCACTTTTATTTCGTGCCGCGTTCGCGTTTATAAAAAGGCACGGGGACGAGGCGGGCGGCGACGGGGCGACCGCGCACGTCAATTTGAATTTCTTGTCCTTCGCTCGCGTATTCGGTGGGGACATAGGCCAGCCCGATATTTTTCTTCAAATAGGGCGCGGGACTGCCAGAAGTGACACGACCCAGCTTTTCGCCGTTGATCAACACGTCGTAGCCGTCGCGCGCGATGCCGCGATCTGTGACTTCAAAGCCGACGAGCTTGCTCGCGACGCCTTTGGCCTTTTGCCGGGCGAGCGGTTCGCGCCCGATGAAGTCGCCTTTGTTGAGTTTGCAAATCCAGCCGAGGTTGGCTTCCAAAAGCGTCGTGGTGTCGTCTATTTCATGGCCGTAGAGGGCCATCGCGGATTCGAGCCGGAGCGTGTTGCGCGCGGCGAGGCCGCAGGGCAGAATGCCTTCGGGCGTGCTGTGAGCGCCTGCGTCGAGAATGCGATCCCAGAGTGGTTCGGCTTTGTCCGGCGCGGCGTAAACTTCAAAACCGTCCTCGCCCGTGTAGCCCGTGCGCGAGATGAGCGCGGGCACGCCGTCAACTTCGCCCTCGCGGAAATGGTAGTACTTGATTTCTTCGAGCGGCGTCGCGGTCAGAGTTTGCAGAATCCGCAAGGCGTCCGGGCCTTGCACAGCGATCTGGCAGAAGTCCGCGCTCCGGTTAGTGATTTCGATTGCCTCGTCGCCGCGATGCGCGTTGATCCAGTCCCAATCCTTTTCGGTCGTCGAAGCGTTGACGACGAGCAGCAAGTGATCTGCGGCGAAACGATAGACGAGCAGATCGTCAACGACTGTGCCTGCGGGCGTAGTCAGCGCGGAATAATGCGCTTGCCCGTCAACGAGTTTCGCGGCGTCGTTCGAGCAGAGACGATTGACAAAGGGTATCGCGCCCGCGCCGCGCACCTCGATTTCACCCATGTGCGACACATCGAACAATCCGCAATGGCGGCGCGTGCGCAGATGCTCTTCGACCGTTCCCGCCGGATATTGCACAGGCATGTCCCATCCGCCGAAATCAACCATACGCGCACCCAGGCGACGGTGCGCGGCGTTGAGCGGGGTTTGCTTCGATGTTTCAGGCGCAGTAGTCAAGCGTCTCTCCTCCACTCTCGTTCGAGATGTATGGAACGGCGAAAACCTGGTTGATGATAACGAAGAAGAAAACGTAACATGCCCCGCACAGTGCGTCAAGCAAGTCAGACTTGACCCTCTAGACTTTCCTTCGCGTCCGGCGGAAAGCTTGACGGGCGACTAAGTGCGAAGGTAAAGTTGTGCCAGTTTTGCTGGTCTTTGGAAGCATTTTCGGCCTCTCGCTGCGCCGTGTTGATCGTCGTCTTTGTCTGGGGAGCCAGACATCCGAAAGCTGTTCTTTCCAGTCTCAGGACAGATATTCACGTCGCCCGTTTCTGTCAAAGCGGTTTTCATCTCATTGGCTGGGATTCATTCCGGGTCGCGTCGATTTGACCTTCATCTCTCTGCCGGTCTTGGAACCCCTCTCCTTGCATGCCGGCGGCAAGTGTTCCCGAATTTGTCGGCGCGAATCAGGTCAAACATCATTGTTGTTACTGTCGCGCTCATCCAAACTCCTGAATGCAATGCCGGGTTCCAAACGAAGTGTTGAATGTTCGCCTTTTTGTTGAGGACGGAGATTTGAAACAAAAGATTTCCCCCCGGAGGTTTCCCGCCGCACGCCGCGTGCTCCGCTTCCTTTCCCCCTTTTTGTTGAGCCTGTCGTTACTTGTGACGGGCAGCCTCTTATTGACAACGGCGACAGTTGAGGCACAACCGCGCAAGCTATCGAAGCGGGAGCAGCGGACGCTTCAGGTGCGCAATAGACGCCTCGCGCGCCGCAATCGGAAGCGCACGCCGAAGGGCGCAGTTTTACAGGCGCGCCGGAAATCGAAGACATTTGAAAGAACGCTCGATGCGCCGGCCACGGGCGAAGCCGAGGACGGAGATGAACGCGAGATCATCGACGCGCGGCAGCGTTGGTTTATGTTCCGGCGCGCTTACCCGTTTGATACCCCGCCGACCGAAGGAAGGCGCAAGGCGTGGCTCGCCCGCCCGAAGGATGCGGAGCGCGGCGGCAGGAAAGGTGTCAGCAGCAGCAGCGCGGCGGCAATGCAGATGTGGCGCAGTATCGGCCCCTCGCCAACCACCGCCGCCTTCCCGGACAACTGGGGCGCGACGAGCGGGCGCATCAACGCCATCGCCGTTCATCCCACGAATCCGCAGATCGTGTTGATCGGCGCAGCCACCGGCGGCATCTGGCGTTCAATCGACGGCGGCGCAAACTTCGTTCCCGTCAGCGACAAACATGTCGATCTGGCTGTCGGCTCAATCGCTTTCTCTCGAAGCAATCCTGCGATTGTCTATGCGGGCATGGGCGATCTCGGCAACGGCTATTTCGGGACCGGCATTTTGAAGTCGTTCGACGCCGGGGCCACCTGGGCGCGCGTCAGCAACGATTCGCTGCCGCCGCTGGGGACCACAGCTAAACTCGAAGTTGATCCGGCCAATGCAAATCGCGTCTACGTGCTCCAGGCCACTTACACCCTGACCACCCCCTCCGATCCCAACGCTGAATTTAGACTTGTTCGCAACGGATTTTTTCTCTCTGACGACGGCGGAGTTAGTTGGCGGCGGACGCTGGCGGGCAGGCCGCGCGATCTCGCGATTCATCCGGGCAACCCGAACATTCTCTATCTCGGCATGAACCTCGTCGATACTTTCAATGGCATCGCTGCTGGCCCGGCGGCTGTCTACAAGTCTGCGAACGGTGGCAGTACCTGGGAACCCGTGCCCGTCTTTGTTGCTCCCGCCGGGACGAACACGCGCGACGTGCGAGTCGCCGTCTCGCCCGCCCGCCCTGATGCCCTCTATGTCTTTTCCGGCAGTTCGACCAGCCTCAACTTGAGTGTGAGCAGCAACGCCGGGCTGCCCGGCACATGGTCTGCCGGAAGCGTCGCCAGAGTTGACCCGGCCCAGTTCGGTTACAACTCTTACATCTACATCGACCCGGCGAACGCTGATCACATCTACCTCGGCACACGCGATGTTTATAAGAGCAGCGATGGGGGCGGGACGTGGACGAACCTGACGAAGAACTTTAGTTATAGAGCGAGCAGCAACACTTATCCTTATAGCCCGCACAGTTCTACTTCCCATCCCGACCAACACGCTTTGGCCTTCGATCCGGCGAACTCCAACGTCATTTACATCGGCAATGACGGCGGCCTCTCGAAATCGACGGACGGCGGCGCGACATTCGTATCGCAAAACGGATCGTTCACGCTCTCGCAGTTTGTCGGCATCACCATGCACCCGATTGATCCGAATCTGTCTTTCGGCGGCACGCAGGATAACGGCACGCAGTATCGCTTGCCGGGAGGCAACAGGTGGGAGGAATTTGCGGAAGGCGACGGCGGGCAGAGCGTGATCAATCCACTCGATCCGCGCTCGGTCTTCACCACCTACATCTTTGGCCGCATCCGGCGCTGGTTGTTTAATGCGGACGGGACGCGCACGGAGCAACCGGGGTCGACGAGCAACAGCACCTTCGGGGAGCCGGCGACCGGGCAGCGCATCGCTTTTTATGCGCCGTTCAAGAATAACGGTGTGGACGCCACGGTCTACTTCGGCACATGGAGGCTGTTTGTCAGCGCCAACTTTGCCGATGCCGTGAATGTCACCCAGCCCACCTGGACTGCGCCCGGCGGGACGACTGATCTCACTAAAGCCGTGTTTGCCGCTCCGTCATGTAATTTTAGTTTGCCCCTCAGTCAACAACCGCCTCAGTGCAGCGATGTGCTGACTGCCATCGGCGTCGAGCGACGGGCGGGCGCGCAGGTGCTCTATACGGGTTCGGCGCAGGGGCGGGTAATGGTCACGCAGGATGGCGGCGCGAATTGGACGGATATGACGGCGGGGCTGCCAAATCGTTTCGTCGAAAGCCTCACGGTCGATCCGGCAAACGCGGCGACGGCTTATGTCACCTTCAGCGGCTACGGCACCGGGCATCTCTACAGGACGACGAACTTCGGCCAGAGTTGGACGGACATCGGCGGCGCGCCCGCTCTCGCCAATAGCATTCCCAATGTTCCGATCAGCGCCTTCTTCATCGATCCGGTGAATTCGTCAACGCTCTACGCCGGCTCAGACATCGGCGTCTTTCGTTCGACGGACAACGGCGCGACGTGGGAGACTTTCAATCAAGGGATGCTGCCGGCTGTGGTGACCGGGTTCGCCACGAACCGCAACAACACGATCCAACTTTCCACCTACGGGCGCGGCGCGTATGAATTGACGAACGCTGCTACAGCCTGTTCTTACTCGGTCAACTCGGACGGCGCGCAGACCTTTCCCGCAAGTGGGGGGCCGGGCAGTTTTAATATCGTGACCGGGGCCAATTGCTCGTGGAGGGCTACGAGTCTCGTTCCGTGGATCACGATCACGAACGGGAGCGGGATCGGCAACGGTGTGATCACTTTCAACGTCGCCGCCAACAGCGGGCAGACACGCACGGGGCAGATACTTCACACGGACGATTCGTTTTACACGATCCAGCAAGCGGCTGCGGCTTCACCGGCGACGGTGCAATTCGGCGCAAGCAGCTATCAGTCCGACGAAGGCGGGAGTCGTGCCGTTATCAACATCACGCGCACCGGCGACACGGTGGGTGCGATCTCGGTCAACGTCGCCACAGTAGACGACCCGGCAGCCGTGCCTTGTAGTCTCGCCAACCAGACGGCCTACGCGCGCTGCGATTATGCGACGACCATTGAGACCCTCACCTTCGCGCCGGGAGAGACGACCAGGACAATTGCGATTCCGCTCATCGACGACACCTATGTCGAAGGTAACGAGACGTTAGGGGTGAAATTGAGCGATGCTGTCGGAGCTGCGCTCGGCGGCATCTCGACCGCCAGCTTGATTATCATCGACAACGACACTGCGGCGGCAGGCGCAAATCCGATTACGGGGAGCAAGTTCTTCGTGCGGCAACAGTATCTCGACTTTCTCTCGCGTGAGCCGGAAGCAGGCGAGCCGTGGACGAATGTGCTGAACAACTGCTCGGACGTGAACAACAATCCTGCCTGCGACCGCCTGACGGTCTCGGCGGCTTTCTTCGGCTCAACAGAGTTTCAACTCAAGGGCTTCTTCGTCTATCGGTTCTACAGCCTCTCGTTCGGGCGTGACCGCCTGCCGCGCTACACTGAGATCGTGTTGGATATGCGCGGTGTGACGGGTGCGACCCCCGCTGAGGTCTACCACAAGCGCGCACAATTTGCGCAGAATTGGGTGCAGCGCCCAGACTTCAGCAACGCCTACGGGCAGATGTCGCCGGTTGTCTTCGTCAACACTTTGATGGAGCGCTACGGGTTGCAGCGGATCACTGCGCCCGAACCGGCCAGCCCGGACGGGGCGGCTAAAGTGGTGCTGACGCGCGCCGACTTGAGCAGTCGCCTGGCGGAAGGCGCGCTGACCCGTGGGCAAGTGGTGCGAGCGATTGTGGAGTCGGACGAGGTGTTCGCGGCGGAGTACCAACGGGCGTTCGTGGCAATGCAATATTTCGGATACCTGCGCCGGGACCCGGATGCGGCGGGCTACAGGGCATGGCTTAATTACCTGACGGCGAATCCGCAGGACGCACGCACGATGGTCAGAGGCTTCGCCAACTCGCAGGAATATCAACTCCGCTTCGGACGAGTGCAATAACTCGACGAGACAACGTAAGCAAGGCCGCACGATTCAGAATCGTGCGGCCTTGTCTGCCATCTACAAATTGCTGATGCGGAACTTGACGACACTGGTCAGACGCAGGTCAGAAGCTATCCTCGTGGACGCTGACTTTGGAGAGCGAGAGCACGACGCGCATGGTTTGCGGGCGGCGGTCGAGCGAAGCCGGAACGAACGCCGGTGTCTGGCGGAAAGCCTCCTGCACCTCGTCGAGCAGGTGCGGATTGCGGGGCGGTTGCACGACGCCGGCGAGCGACGCGCTGCCGTTGCTGAAGACATCGGCGTAGATCACCATATCGTCCGCATCATCGTCGCTGCTGCTCGAAGGCGTTCTGATGAGCGCGGCCAACGCGCCGTTCGGATCGATGGTCGGCACCGGCTTCGTTACGTCGTAGCCGCCCGCCACTTCAAACAACGATTTATCGAGCGATTCATCCGATGCCGCTTGTTGTGCTGCAATCGTCAACCCCCGGAGCAGTCGAAGTTGCGGACGCAGCCCATTGACGATGCCGACGAACAAAATCACTGAAGTCAACGCGCCGACCGCATAGGGCATCAAGCGCGGTTCGAGCCAGCGCAAAAAGCATGACGACAGCGATTTGGCCGGCTGTTGCCTGCGCGCGGCGCGTTCGATCAGGAGCAAATTATTGATGGAGGCCGCGAGATTAACAGGAGGCGACGGGCGTTCGAGGTGAGCCATCGAACGCGTCACGTCGCGCATCCGGTCGAGTTGTCGCCGGCACATGGGGCACACTTCGAGATGCGCGTCCACGACAGCACGCGCCGGGTGCGCCAACTGGCCGTCAACGTAAGACGAAAAACTTTTTTCTGTCTCTTCACATGTCATAATTTCAGAGGTCAGAGGTTAGAGGTTCAGAGGTTAGTAAAAATCAGCGTTTTAATTTTTCACTGAATCTCTAACCTTTAACCTCTGACCTCATGCTGTCAAGCGAATGGCTGGCCGACCCCGGTTGCTCTCTCAACATAAGGAAGCAACGCTTGCGGTCTATCTTCCGACGCCTGCTGACGAACGCCAGCAACGGGCGAGACGGCAATTTATCAACGGGTGTTGCTGGCCGCGTTTTCAAAACTGTCGCGCACATTTGCTGCCGCCCGCTTGGCGACGAAATCGAACCCTCTCGTCGCTTCCCGACCCAACCGGCACCTTTGAATGATGGAGCAGCCGGGGCGGGGCAGCCATTCGCTTTCAAAGAACTGTCCGTCGCCCGATTGAATCTTCAGTAACTTGTGTGATGGTCACAAACAACTGACTACGGACGAAGAACAACTTTACCAGGTGCTTTCCAACTTGCGCCGCAACTCGGTGCGACCGCGTGAGAGTCTCGATTTCACTGTGCCGATGCTGATTTCCAGCGCGGCGGCGACCTCTTCGTAACTCAAGCCTTCCACGTCGCGCAGCACGACGGCTTCGCGATAGGGCAGCGCCAGCGTTTGCAGGGCAGCAAGTAGAATCGCTTCGCGTTCGTGCGCGAGGGTGCGCTGTTCAGGGTCGTCCGCATGCTCGTCGATCAAACGCGCGGCCAGCGGAAGTTCGTGCTCCGCATCGGTTGCGTCGAGCGAGACGGTCGCGCCGCGTCTCCTGCGCCGCCACCAACGCCAGCGATTGCGCGCTTGATTGACGGCGATGCGATAAAGCCAGGTGCGCAAATCCGCGTCGCCGCGAAAGTGCGCGATGCTGCGAAAGACTTGCAGGAAAGTTTCCTGCGTCAGGTCGCGCGCTTCTTCGGGGTCTTCCGTCAGGCGGTAGAGCAAAGCATAGACATCCGCCGTGCGTTCGTTGACGAGGCGGTCGAAGGCAGCGGCCTCGCCCGCGCGTAATCTTTCAATGAACAGGGCTTCGGGAGTTAGCCGTGCCTCCGCCGAGTCCGCGGTGGCAGCGGGATGCTCTAATTCGACTTGCCCGCGGAGGGCGATTGGCTCTCCGAAGCTCACAAACGTCCTCCAGATAGGGTCGGCAATTCATGCAGTAGGAGCCATGCGCCGTGCACTCGTCTGATTAGACACCGCCCCGGCGCGGCCTGTTCCCGAAAATTTTTATCTGTTTTGGCTGCCTTCATTGGGCCTTCGTCGCGTGGGCGCGAAGCGTAGCACGCGCCCCGCCCGCGGTCAATAAAGTCGCTGTTGTCTGCCCGGCAAGCTGCCTGGAACCGTTGCTTGACAACTTCTCACTATGGTCGTTAGAGTAAATCGTTTAGCTCTAACCCCTGAAATTAGAACGCGCACGACAGTGCGATGTTGCGAGAGAAAATAACGTGGCTCCATCCAGAAAAAAACATGCGCGCGAAGTCCGCCGAGATAAATTTCGCGAAAAGTCATTTGAACAATTTGAGCGTCTGGGCAACCGCCTCGAAGGTAAAGGTCGCACGATCTTGTACGGTCTGACCGGACTGCTTGCGCTAACTTTGCTCGCGGGCGTCTATTCATGGTGGAGCGGGCGCAAAGCGCAGGAAGCCACCCGTGCTCTTAGTCGCGTCATCGAGATCGCAGATGCCGAGGTCTCGCCTTCGCCCGTGCCCGGCGCGACCGGCCTGAACTTCACGAGCGAACAGGAGCGGGCGCAGCGAGTTATCGACGAGGCGCAGAAAGTCGAAAATAAATACGGCGATCCTCACAAATCGCTCGCGCATTACTTCCGCGCGGCGAATCTGTTGACAGTTGATCGCAGCAAGGGTTTCAGCGAACTCGAAGCGTTGATGAAGAGCGGAGACGAAGAGGTGGCGGCGCGGGCAAGGTTTGCGCTGGCACAGGCCAAAGAAGCCGACGCGCAGTACGACGCGGCGGCCACGCTCTACACGGAACTCGCGCGGGCGCAAAACGTGGCTGTCCCGGCTGACACCGCGAATGTGCGGCTCGCGTCCGTTTACGAAAAGCAAGGCAAGAAGAACGAGGCCGCCGAAATCCTCTTCACCATTGCCAAAGCGTCGCGCGAGGCCAAAGACAAGGACGGCAAGCCCATCCCCACTTCCGCTTCCGCGCGTGATGCGGCGCAAAAACTCGAACGCCTCGACCCGGCGCGCCACGCGCAACTGCCCGCAGAGTCTTCCCCCAAAAACCTTCCATTCTAAAAGCAGAGGTTAGAGGCCAGAGAGTTAGAGGTTAGAATAAAAACAGTTTTCACTGGTTTCTAACTCTCTGGCCTCTGTCGTTGATGGATAATCTCACGCATACTCTGGTCGGGTTGGCGGCTGCAAAGGCAGGACTCGAACGCCTCTCGCCCGGCGCAACCGCCGTGTGTCTGCTGGCGGCCAACGCGCCGGATGCCGACATCGTCGCGGCCTTCGGCGGCAGTTGGTTTTACCTCAAACATCATCGCGGCATCACTCACTCACTCGCCGGCACGCTCGCCATCGCCCTGCTCATTCCCTTGTTGTACTACGCGGGAGCGCGTCTCATTGCGCGCGTGCGCGGACGAACTTCACGAGTTCGTTTGCGGGGTTTGCTCATCGCGTCGCTGCTGTTGAGCGCATCGCACCCGTTGATGGATTGGACGAACAACTACGGCGTGCGGCCTCTGTTGCCGTGGAGCGGGCAATGGTTTTACGGCGACCTCGTCTACATTATCGACCCGTGGCTGTGGCTGACCTTAGGCGGCGCATCTTTTCTGTTGACGGCTAAAGACCCTCGGCGCACCGTCGCCTGGGGCCTGCTCGCGCTGCTTGCGACCAGCGCTTTCATCCTCCTGCCGGTCGGCGCTGAGGAGATGATCTATCCGCTCGCGTCGCGCGCATTGTGGCTCGCGGGGTTGACGTGTTTGATCGTCGCGCATCGCATGAAACTCGCGGCGCGTTGGGGCAACTCAATCGCTTTGGCTTCGCTCGTCTTTGTCGTCGTCTACTGGGGCGCGCTCGGCCTCGTGCATGCCCGCGCTGCGGCGCAGGCGCGCACGACGGCGGAGGAATTAGCACGGCGCAATAGTGAACGGGTGCTCCGCGTCGCGGCCATGCCTTCGTTGGCCGACCCGACCGAGTGGCGCGCTCTGGCGGAGACGGATCGCGCCATTTACCGCTTCGACACTTCCTTGCTCGCGCGCAGAGGCGGAGAATTGCAAACACCCGCCGGTCTCGCACGTTATGAAAAGCCACAGGGTGAGCTTGCCGCATACCTCATGCGTGCCGCGCAGGACGAGCGCGCCAAAATCTTCCTCGACTTCGCGCGCTTTTCCGCCGCCCGCGTCGAACCGCAAAACTGCGCCGAAGAACTACTCGTGCAGTTCGCCGATTTGCGTTTCACCGAACCGGGGAAAGCGCGCCGTGCGGGCAATTTCGCCCTTGAGATTCCGGTATCGCGTCTTCCATAAAGAAACCGTTACGGCAGGCGCGCGACTTGCAGCGATTCTCAAAAAGTTATAAAGAGACGCGCGCCAACCGTACCCACCTGAGCCACGGGTCGGTCGTCTAACCTCGCCGAACATACAATTCACCTACGCGGCGGCGTCAAGAACGCGCGGCCTCGAAGGAGGAAATATGCCTGAATATCTCGCCCCCGGAGCGCACGTCGAAGAAACCTCTTTTCGACCTCGGTCCATCGAAGGTGTAAGTACGAACGTGACCGGTTTCGTCGGCACAACTCGCTTCGGTCCGGTTGGTCTTGCGCCGGAGGTCTTCACCGGCCTCACCGAATTTGAACACTGTTACGGCGAGGGGCGGCAACTCGAATTCCATCATGCCGCAAAGAGTCACAACTATCTCTGGCACGCCGTCCGCGCTTTCTTCGCGGAGGGCGGCCAGCGTCTTCACATCGCACGCATCTTTCGACCGCTCAGCGCCGGCGATGTTGTGAATGGTGGCGAAGTCCGCTACGCGCCCCCCGGTCAGGATATTATTCATGACGCTCACGGCACGACGGGCGGACTCTATGCGGACGGCCACGCGCGCAGTTGGATACCCTCCGATCCGGGAGATAATTCGCGTGCCGACAGCTTGCTCGTGCGCGCACGCTATCCCGGAGTCGCCGGAAATTTGCGCGTCACGTTCACTGTCAAGTTAGGCCAAAACCTCCTGGCGGGTGAAAAGGGAAATCTCACGGTCAAGACGTTGCGCGATTACGACATGGTCTGGATTGGTGATGTGGTTGGGCCGCGCAGTCGCCCCATCGGCAGCGGCGCTTTTCGCGTCGCGCGCTACAACAAAAAGGAAGATACCTGGATTTTCGGGCGCACTGCCGCAAAGACCAAAAGCGACCTGCGCCTTAATTCAGGCAATTCAATTTTCAAGACACTCGATCCGGCGCAAGGGCACGAACTACGCGTCGCGACCTTAACCGTCAGCATCGAATTCCCGGATGGGGGTAATTCCTCCGTCCGGGGCGACCTCGCGCTCGATCCGCGTCACACGGATTCCGACGGCGCGCTCGATTCGCTCCTCGCGCGTTTTGCGCAGACGCACAACAATCTCTCACATGCGCCCTCTATTGTGATTCTCGCGGGCAAGCGGCTCAACACGGGCATCAAAGTGCTTCAGGCATTGATCAATTACAGCGCAACCTCAGGCACGAACCGGCATTTGAGCGCACATCTCAATCGCCGCGATGCGACCGACGGCGAACGTTCCGTCGAACTTCCACTCGGCGGCGGCAACGACGGCCAGCGTCCCGGCGCAAATGAGTACAGCGGCTATCTCGACGCGAACACGAACGACAAATTCGGTTTAACGGCTTTTGAAGATTTAGAGGATATTTCTATCATCGCCGCGCCTGGCTCGACCGCGAACTATGCCGAGCACATTGCGGAAGCTACCGCCACTACCGATGCGCTCGTCGCGCATGCCGCACGAATGCGCTACCGAATAGCCGTACTCGATAGCGGCGATCAGCAAACGATTTCAGATGTGCGCGCCCTGCGCGCCCGGATCGATTCCAGGTACGCCGCGCTTTATTATCCGTGGGTGCGCGTGCTCGACCCCATTACCGGCACCGACATCAACTTACCGCCGAGCGGCTTCGTCGCAGGCATCTACGCGCGCAACGACGCGAACCGGGGCGTCTTCAAAGCGCCCGCGAATGAAACAGTCCGCCTCGCCAGCGGCTTCGAGCGGAAGCTTACCCGCGCCGAGCAGGAAATTTTGAACCCCGAAGGCATCAACTGTTTCCGCTTCTTCGAAGGAAGCGGCTTTCGTCTGTGGGGGGCGCGCACCACGAGTTCCGACCCCGAATGGAAGTATGTCAACGTGCGCCGCTACTTCGCTTATCTCGAACGCTCCATCGCTCAGGGCACACAGTGGGCTGTCTTCGAGCCGAACAGCGCGCCGCTTTGGGACGACGTTCGCCGCGTCGTCGGAGATTTCCTTTATAGCGAATGGAAGAGGGGCGGGCTGCCGGGCGCGAAAGCGGAGCAAGCCTTCTTTGTGCGTTGCGACCGTTCAACCATGACGCAAGCCGATCTCGACAACGGGCGGCTCGTCTGCAATATCGGTGTTGCACCGCTGCGCCCCGCCGAATTTGTCATCATTCGTATCGGCCAGTGGACGGCGGATCGAAAAGACTCTTGATGAAAGCGAAACGAGTGAAGGTTGAAATAAAAGCCTTCGGTGGTTAGTTAATCCCCCGCGCGCTCATCCAATGCCGCGCCGAGGCGTGTCAGTCCTGCGCCGAGCATCTGCGTGTCGCCGCTGACGCTGAGGCGAAAGTGTTGGGGCATCTCGAAAAATCTTCCCGGCACGAGTGAGGTATCGTACTTCTCGCGCAGCAACGCGCAGAGAGCATCGACGTTTCCTTGTCGCAAACGCGGAAACGAGATCATGCCGTCGGTGAGCGGGAATGTCTCAAGGTCGGCGCGGGTCGAGAAGAAGTCGTTGGCGAGGGCGCGGTTTCGTTCGAGCAGAAGACGCGAGTGGGCGGCGATCTCCGGGAGACGCGCGAAGGCGAGGCAACTGAGACGTTCGGCGGCGTGGGGTTGGAGAACGCCGAAAAGATCGTTGAGCCGCCACATCCGTTCGGCCAGTTCCGGTGCGGCCAGTATCCAGCCGCAGCGCAGGCCGCTCAATCCGTAAGTCTTCGTCAGGCTGCCGGTGCAGATGAAATGCTCGCCGAGATGAAAGGCCGACTGCGGCTGACGCGCGAAGGCGGCGTCGAGGTAGACCTCATCGACGAGGACACGCGCGCCCGCACGTTGCGCCAGGGCGCCGATCTGTTGCAGCGTTTCGGCGGCGGCGAAGGCGTTGCTCGGATTGTGCAAATTCGTGACGACGATGAGTTTCGTGCGGGGCGTGATGGCGCGTTCGACTTCCGCCGGGTCGAGCCGGAACTGAGCCTCAAAGGGCCGCGAAAATCTTTTGACCTCCGCGCCGAGATGGAGGGCGGCGGAGATGAGCAATTCGTAAGTCGGGTGTTCGATGAGAACTTCGTCGCCGGGTTCGACGAGCGCGGCCAACGCGAGATAGTTCGCCATCGACGTGCCGTTGGCGGCGACGACGCAATCAGCCGTCACTCCGCATTTCTGCGCGATAGCCTGTTGCAGCGGCGGGTAGCCGTAGAAACTCTCGCCGCTCAATTCGAGGTCGGCAAGGGTGACGCGAAGTTTATCCAGCGGGTAGTGCCCAACTCCGCTCGTGGCGAGATTGAAGCGCGCCTGCGATTGCGTCTTCGCCCAGTGCATGTAGGGTGAACTCATCACCCGTTGTGGTCGGCTCATGTGTGATTCTTCCTTTGTTGGCGCAGCCAGTAATAGCAGGCGGGGATGCCCGCGAGCACGATCAAAAAACCGATGCCGCTATTGAGCGGATATTTATAGATGGTGCTTAGGACGACGAGCCAGCAGGCCGCGACGAAGAACGCGGTCGTATATGGGTGGCCGGGAACTTTGAATGCGCCATCGGTGAGAGGGAAGCGGCGGCGAAAGACAAAAAGCGAGAGTCCCGTCAATCCAAACCAGATGAAATCGACCGAGACGACGTAGTTGAGGATTTGTCCATACTTGCCGGAGAGCGCGATGAGGATGGCGAGTGCGCCCTGCAAGGCGATGGCGAAGACGGGCACGCGCGTGCGTGCGCTGAGGTGCGCGATGCGGCGGAAGAAAAGTCCATCTGCGGCCATCGCGTAGTAGACGCGCGGCGCGGTGAGCATTCCCTGACTGAGGAATCCGAGCGTCGAGATGGTGATGCCGAGCGCGATGAGCGCCGCACCCGGCTCGCCGAGCGCGCGACGCATGACGGCGGTGGCAGGCGTCGTGGTGTTCGCCAAATTTTCCGCGCCGAGTGCATAGACACAGACGAAACTGACCGAGAGATAGAGCACAACGACACCGGCCACGCCGAGCAGCAGACCGCGTGCCAGGTCTCGACGCGGATCGCGCATTTCGCCCGCCACAAAACTCGTCGTCTGCCAGCCGCCGTAAGCGAACATGACGGGCGTGAGCGCCGCACCCATCGCCGTCAGGAGATCGAACGAGAGCGGTTGATCGAGCAGGGGCGCGCGGGTGATTTCAGTTGTTCCCGCGAACCACCAACCGCAGAGGACGAGCGCAGCGATGGCGATGATCTTCAAGACCATCAGCGCGCTTTGCACATTACTTCCGGCGCGCACGCCGAGACAGTTGATGATGGTTAAGATCGTGAGGACGAGTGCGGCGAGCAATCCTTCGGAGAGGGGCGCGCGGGTGAGTTCGGCGAAGTAGCGGGCGAAGGTGATGGCGACGGCGGCCATCCCGCCCGTCTGCATCACGAGCAGCAGCGACCACCCATAGAGGAAAGCCACTGTCGGATGAAACGCATCACGCAGATAAGCATACTGGCCGCCGACCTCCGGCCTGCGCGCGGCCAACTCCGCGTAGACGAACGCTCCGGCCAGAGCGATCAGCCCGCCCACCAGCCATGCGGCGAGAATCAGAAAAGGCGTGTGGACCTGCCGCGCCACCTCCGCCGGGTTGATGAAAATGCCCGCGCCGACGATGCCGCCCATAACGAGCATCGTCGAGTCGAAAAGTCCTAAGCGGGGCAGCAAGCCGCGCGAGCCGCGAGCAGCCCACTCCGGTGCGCCATTTATCTCTTTACGAGTAGATAGGGTCATGGATTTTCGCTGAGACCATGCCGGCGATTTGTCTGGCGAACCGCATCGACTCAAAGCCGCAGTGTGAATCAAATTGCAGATGCATGACCGGGCTATGATTTCGCGAGAAGTCGAGGACGATTCAAGTTTGTCTCTGATACCTTATTCGGGCGCGATTCCGGCTTGCGTCGTCGAGCGGGGCGGATTATATCCGAGAAAGCCGCTCCGCTCACACGGCCAGGCCGGTCGCACGAAGGGCGAGAAACAATGAGCGAGTAGTGCGCCCGGCAGACACCTTTGACTACCGGCGAAGACAAGAAGCGGGAACTGTTTGTCAACGTAAGACAACAGTGCGAGGATCGCTACGGCGCATGTTGACAGTTTGCCGCGACTGAGTTTAACTTACGCAAGCAATATTTTGATGAACAGGCCTCCGGTCAGGACAATTACAAATTTCCATTTGTTTAGATTATTTTTCTACGTAATTCTTCTCACTAGCTGAGCAGAAGCGTGATGTTCTCATCAGCGGAGGTATAGTGCTTCCCTTTATCTTCATCAACGAGCACTCTTTGAATTACCCGACTCAATTCCAGTTAATCTCTCAATCGGCGCGATAGCGGCGTGAGCTTTCGCTCCAACTCAAGTGCCAGGCACTCTACCTGTTTCCCTAGGAGAACGTAAATGAAAAGCTATACCAAATGGGCGCTCATGCTTAGCGTCTCAGTTTTAGTCTCTCTGCTGGCTTTTGGCCTGACTTCCAGCGCTGCCGATCCACAACAGCAGCGCAAGGGTGCGGAAAAGACCCAGCAAGAACGTCCGGATGCGAAGGCAAACGGCGCTGGGCGCGTCCAACCCGGAGCTAAAAGGAATACGAAAACCAGGACGCCGAGCTTAACCGATAACCCCGGCGAAGCGAAGGAAGTCGATCCCGATCTGCCTGCGTTTATGAAAGGCAGGATCAACGAAATGGAGTATCACCGCCTGCGCAACGAGAACATTCAAATGCTGCTCGGCATGACGCCCGGCGAGATTTACAACCCGGTGATCCGCAGCCGCGCCGTCCAGCAGATGCAACAGCAGGAACGGCAGTTGAAGATCGACGCCGCAAGAAGCGCGGGCGCTTCAGGCAAGGGCGACCGCCCAATTTTACCGCTCATCTCCAGCAGCGTGTGGGACGAGATCGGCCCGCAGCCGATCCCGAACGGCCAGACTTCGATCATCCCGACGCCGGTCAACGGGCGCACGCCGACACTCGCGATCCACCCGACCAACCCCGACATCATCTACGCCGGCCCGGCGCAGGGCGGCGTCTATCGCACGCTGAACGGCGGCCAGACGTGGACGCAAATTTTCAACGACGCAGAGACGCAGGTCGTCGGCGTGCTGACGCTTGCCCCGTCGAACCCCGAGATTCTCTACGTCGGCACGGGCGAGGCGGGTCTCTGCGGCAGCGGGTGTTTCGCGGGCATCGGCATCTATCGCATCGACAACGCCTCGACGACGGCTACATTGACCGGGCCGATTAATCCGACGAGCACTTATACCATTGGCCTCGAGACGGTGACGCTCGGCGCTTTCACCGGACGCACAATTTCCGAAATCCTGGTCTCACCAACCGACCCGGGCACGATCTTCGTCGCAACCGCGACCGGTATCGTCGGTAATCCCAATGCGGGACCGAACGGCAACTTTATCCCGCCGAACGCGCTCCTCGGCCTTTACCGCTCGACGAACGCCGCCGCCGCAGACCCTGCTACCATCACTTTCCAGAAATTGACGGTGACAACCGGCGGCAGCTTAGACACTCCGGGCACCGGCAATCGCCGCATAATGGATTTGGCCTTCGATCCGGGCGACACAACGGCCAATACCCTTGTCGCCTGGGTGTTCGGCACTGCAAGCGCCGCCGGTCCGCCTGCGACGATAGGTGACGGCGGCATCTACCGCACAACGAACGCGCTGGCGGCGAACCCGACGTTCACGCAAACCCTCGTCAACAACATCGGTAACGTCAGGGGTGAGTTCGCCGTCAACCGCGTTGCGGGCGTCACCACGATGTACGCCGCCACCGGCGAGGTAAGCGACCAGACCTGTACAGGCGCGGCGAATACTGCTGCCCAGGGAGCTCTGCGCAGATCGATTGACGGCGGCGTGACCTGGTCGGCAACGATCAATTCTGCCGGCGGCTACTGCGGCGGCCAGTGCTTCTACGACATCGCCATTGACATTGACCCGACCGACGCCAACACCATCTACCTCGGCGGCTCCGCACCGGGCACTTGCTCAAGGGTGCTGGCGAGATCGACTAACGGCGGCGCAACCTTTTCTCGCTCCGACCCCGGCCTGCATGCCGACACGCACGCCATTATGGTCTCCCCCTCGAACCCGAACATCGTTTTGACCGGCGACGACGGCGGCATCTTCCGCAGCGTCAATCGGGGGCTCGCCTGGACGAGTTTGAACAACACCGGCTACAGCGCGGTGCAGTTTCAGGGCCTCGGCATTCACCCGACCGACCGCTACATGACGCTCGGCGGCACGCAGGACAACGGCACGCAGTTGATGCTGCCGAGCAACGAATCGCTGCGACCGATCAACCAATTCCGCCGCGCCGACTTCGGCGACGGTGGTTATGCTCTGATCGACCAGAGCGCCAGCGACACCACGAACGTGACGATGTACCACACGTACTTCAACCAGAGGCTAGCGCTGATCGGTTTCGCCCGCACCTCCAGAATCGATTGCGCGATAGAGGGCGAGTGGGCTTTCAAAGGCTTCGGCGTCACTGCCGGCACTCCTAACGATTGCGGCGATGTGACCGGCCCCAACGGGATCGCCGGAACCGACAACGTCCTCTTTTACGCGCCGATGGCCCTCGGACCGGGCACGCCGAACACACTTTACTTCGGCACCGACCGGCTTTATCGCTCAATGGATCGTGGCGATACGATGGTCTTAGCCAGCCAGGTGCTTAACCCAAATCCCACGCCAACGCCGGGCGCAACGCCCGGCCCCACGCCCATTGTCACCGGCACCACGATCTCCACCATCGGCATCTCGCCCCAGAATGACGCCGTTCGGATCGTCGGCCTGACCAACGGGCTGGTCTTCGCCACCACGGCAGGGTTGCCCGTTTTGACCAACGTGACACCTCCCGGATCGCCGGGCACGGGCACGTCGCGCAGGCTCGTCGGGCGCGTGCAGATCGATCCCCTCGACGTGAACACGGCCTACGTCGCCTACGGCGGCCAGAACCTCGCCACCGGGCAGACGCACCTCTACAAGACCACCGATCTCAATGCTGCAACGCCGACTTGGGCCGCCGTGGGCGCGGGCATCCCCGACGTGCCGGTCAACGCCTTGCAGATCGATCCGGTGGACTCGACGAGGGTCTATGCCGGCACCGACGTTGGCGTTTTTGTCTCGACCGACGGCGGCGCTAATTTCGTCCCGTTCGGCACGGGCCTGCCCCGAATCGCCGTCTTCCAGATGGAAATTCAGAACGCCAACCGGTTCCTGCGCATCGCCACGCACGGGCGCGGCCTGTGGGAGATTTCGCTGCTGCCGCCCAACTCGATCTCCATCAGCGGCGCGATCACATTCAACGGCGCACCGGCTGAGGGTGTGACGGTCAAACTCACCGGCACGACCGCCGTCACGCAGGTGACCGGCCCGACCGGACTTTACAATTTCCCCAGCCTCAGCCCGGGCGAAAACTATACCGTGACGCCGGCCTCAAACGTTCTGACGTTCACGCCGCCGTCGCGCACCTATAATGATCTAACCGTCAGCCAGGCGGAGCAGAACTTTACCGGCGTGGCGACGGTTTCGTCTTCGCCACCCGCTGTCAGTCAGGTTTTGATCAGTGAATTCCGCCCGCGCGGGTCCGGCGGCGCAGGCGACGAGTTCATCGAACTTTACAACAACACGGACGCCGATATCACCGTCCAGGACGGCTCGGGCGGCTGGGCGATGGACGCGGCGCGGACCGACGGCTCACGCTACACCCTGTTCACGATTCCGAACGGCACGGTGATCCCGGCGCGCGGCCACTATCTCGCCGCGGCTGGCAGTTACAGTTTGTCGGGCAACACCGTCCCGGACTTCTTCTACCCCGAGGCGGGAGTTGATTTGCTCAACGACAACACCGGCCTCGCGCTCTATGCGACCAACGACCGGGGTGCGTTCGGGCCTGAGAACCGGCTTGACGCGGTCGGGTTTGCCAACGCGCCCGTCCCTGACTTCGAGGGCACCAAACTGGCGGACATCGGCACGACGAACGGCGAGATCAGTCTCGTCCGCACGCTCGTTTCCGGTACGCCGCAGGACACCAACAACAACCTCAACGACTTCCTGTTCATTTCCACGACAGGAGGCAATTTCGGCGGCACTGTCAATTCGATACTCGGTTCGCCGGGGCCGCAGAACAGCCGCAGTCCGAAACAGCGCAACGCTCAGATTAGTGCTTCACTCATCGAGCCGACTATGTCGTCCGCGTCATCGCCGAACCGTGAACGCGACGGATCGTCAGCGGCCAGTGGGGTGAACCGACAGTTCGGGACGCTCACCATCCGGCGGCGTTTCACCAACAACACGGGGCAGTCTATTACCAAGCTACGCTTCCGCGCCGTTGACATGACGACGTTCAACAGTCCGAACATTGGCGTCACATCGCAGGCCGATGTGCGGATGCTGGATGCTATCGGGAGCTTTATTGTCACCAGTCTCAGTCCCGCAGGCCCCACCCCGCTGTGCATCAGGCCTATGCGGCTGGAGATGCCGCCGACGCTCAACCAGGGCGGCGGTTACAACTCAACCGTCACCCTCGATCTGACCCAGTCAATAACGGGGACGTTCACCACCTGCCAGCAAAACGGTCTTGCACCGGGCCAGAGCGTCGATGTCGAGTTCCTGCTCGGCGTGCAGGCAAACGGTATCTTCCGCTACCTGCTTAACATCGAAACGCTGCCCTAAGCCTGACTCTTTAAC
>JBPCIP010000056.1:0-6648 GCA_051006195.1 Pyrinomonadaceae bacterium | reverse complement strand
ATAAGCTTTGAAGTTCCAGCGATAAAGAGTGGCGCGCGGCAAGCCCTCAAGCCCGCGATGCTCTGCCGCACGCTTAACTCACAGTTGAGTGCGCGGGCTGGAGGGTGCGGCAGAGCTTATTAGTTCGGTGGCTTTCTCTCTTAACCGAAAGTGCTTGATTGACGTAGCTAACTTTAGAGGTTACCGTGGCGAAGTATAATGACTTCACATTCCTAAGGAGAGAAGAAATGACCAAGACGCACGTAAAAGGACTTCAAAGACTTGTCGGCAGATTCTTCCTACTCTGCTTACTCATCGTGGCGGTAATTACTATAGCGAAATCAACCGCAGCGGAGGATTACTCTTGGACGGGAAACGCAGACGGGGACGGGTTGTATGCAGCTAACGACTGTGACGACGATGATCCGAACAACCAGGAACCTTGTCATATCGTTATCAGCCCTGAAGAGCCTATCTACTATGAGCAGGAGGAAGACTCTTGCACGCCGGGGATAACAGTCACGAGGTGTTTTTCCAACGGTTACTGTTACGAGGTAACCTACCTACGATGGTGTAATTAAGAGTTTCACAGGCAGACTCCCGCAGGCTTTGTTACAGCTTTCAACGAAGTCTGCGGGAGTCTGCGCGTTCCATCGACTGGGCCGCCGAACAAAGCCTTGCAGCTGACGGCGCGATAGCATGCTTCTCAGGTAACTTCTTTCCTTCAGCTTGAATGCTGATCGCGCGCCGCAGCTGAAGGCCAGCGTTATGCGTCTTAACTATGAGATAAGTGAGGGTACAATGGGAGAATGGAAAGAAGTATCAGTAGAAGAGAGCAGGATGCGTTGTTATTTAGCCAAACCAGAACAGGCTAATGGGTGTGGTGTACTAGTTGGTATGCATGGGCCTGGCATTGATGATTTCATTACAGGTATATGTGAGCGTTTGGCTTCTAATGGGTTTGTGGCTATTGCGCCAGACCTTTATCACCGCCAGAGTCAACCTTTAGTTGAAGCTTGGGCTAAAGTTAAAGATACTCAAGCACTTCAGGATATGGCTAAGGCATTAGATGAATTTAAGAGTTTTCCTGAAGTTGAGCAAAAACGATTAGCAATGATTGGTTTTTGTATGGGAGGTCGTTTAGCATTTTTACATGCTGCGAATAATTCGCAACTACGTGCTGTTGTAATCTTTCATGGTGGCAATATTATGGTTGCAGAAGATGGTGTTTCATCCCCTTTTGAACAGGCAAAAAATATTGTTGCCCCAATGCTAGGAATTTTTGGTTCTCAAGATGATAACCCAAGCCCATCTGATATAGAAAAGATTGCTGCTGAACTTACTCGTTTAGGAAAAGTGCATCAATTTAATATCTATGAAGGCGCAGGTCATGCTTTTCTTAATTTTACTCGTCCTTCGGCCTTTCGCCCCTCACAAGCAAAAGAAGCATGGAGCAACTGTTTAGCTTGGTTAAACCAATACTTATAGACGCATAACAAACGTTGCAGCGGACTCGGAAAGTCGGCTCGCCAAGGCTCGCCGGCTTTCCTCGCCGCTGAACTTGGCGTTATGCCGTCGTCATGCGAAAGATTTCCGCGCTATACCGATTGGAAATGCACTTGTGCAACCTGACACTTGTCCGGCGTCATGTATGCTGCCAGCTGACCCGCGATTTTGACGAGTCGAATCGTGAAAGGCTCGCGTGCCATTTAGCTTCAGCGTTAGACACACCTTTCTGATTCCACAAAATACCTCTTTTGTTGAATTGAATTTATCAGCAACAAAAGTTTGTGCGGATTTTCTGCGCGTTGCAGGGCAGTAGATTCTTACTGTATTGTTGAGTGACAATAGAGGATTTTATCCCGTAGTTATGATGTGTTTGACAGTAGATTGTGCAAGGTTATGTCCCGACTTCTACATATAATCCCGGCGCAACAAACTTCATTTTTCCAGCAGGAGTAACGATTACATGGAATGGCTCTCAGACCCACAGGCGTGGATTGCGTTCTTAACTCTGACCGCGCTCGAACTCGTTCTCGGCGTTGATAACGTCATTTTCATCTCCATCCTCGCGGGCAAACTACCGACCGAGCAACAAAAAAAAGCGCGCACTCTCGGATTGGGGTTAGCGATGCTGACCCGCATCGGGCTGCTGTTTTCGCTCTCCTGGATCATTCGGCTCACCGCTCCGCTGTTCGTGGTGTTGGGGCAGGAGATTTCCGGTCGAGACATGATCCTTCTCGCGGGCGGGCTGTTCCTGATCGGCAAGAGCACGCATGAGATTCACCAGAAGCTCGAAGGTGATGAGGGAGAGGCTTCCGCCCGCGTCGGGCCGTCGTTTGCCAGCGTCATCTTTCAGATACTTCTGCTGGATATTATCTTTTCGCTCGACTCGGTGATTACCGCAGTGGGGATGGTCGATAATATTCAGATCATGATCGCCGCGGTCGTGATCTCGGTCGCGTTTATGATGGCGTTTGCCGGTTCGATCAGTCGCTTTGTGCAGCGTCACCCGACGGTGAAGATGCTGGCCTTGAGTTTTCTCCTGCTAATCGGCGTGACCTTGATCGCCGAGGCTTTCGATCAACACATTTCCAAAGGCTATATCTACTTCGCCATGGCCTTCTCCGTCTTCGTAGAAATGCTCAACTTGAAGCTGAGAAAATCGCGCACCGCCCCGCTCAAACTGCACGAGCCTTATGTTGCGGATCAGCCTCAAGGCTCTCCACAATAAACTTCGTCTCCACCGCGAGCGGGGACGATGGAGCGAAACGAAAACGTCTCGCCGGAAAGTCCCCCGCTGCGCCTGAAGTTCAAGACTACGAATCAAGGGGACAGTGCATGACAAGAGCCTTGACAGTTCTCGTATTTCTCTTCGCCTTCAACGCCTTATCCTGCAACCGCCCGCAAGTGGGTTCGACCACCGTGTTGCTCGTCCGCCACGCGGAGAAGGCGTCGGAGGCGGAAGACAGCCCGCTGAACGAGGCCGGAATAGAACGCGCCCAAGCCCTCGTCCGGGTGACGGAACAGGCCGGTATCTCCGCCATCTACACTTCACAATTCAAGCGAAATCGCGACACCGCCAAGCCGCCTTCCGACCGTCTCGGCGTGGCCGTCACGGAAGCGCCGGTTAATTTAGCTGCGCCGGGCGACTCCGGCAAGACGCTTGCCGGAAGTATTTTGGAGAAGCATGCCGGGCAGGTTGTGTTGGTGGTGGGTCACGGCAACACCATCGCATCGATCATCGAAGGCTTAACCGGACGGACGTTCTCGATTGGCGAGATCGGGTATCCCGATCTGTTTATCGTGACCATTCCACCTTCCGGCTCAGCTAACGTGATCAAAGCCCAATATGGCTTGAAGGCCGGGAATTGAGGAATGTTTCCGGCTCGCTGCTAATCACTTTCCTCTCCCCGCTCACACGGCGAACACACGTATCAAATCGGTGATGCGCGCGAGATGATGATCGTCGTGCTCGGCGATGAAGTAGACGAGATCGACAAGGCGCATCGGCCTCTCCAGTCGTGGGTGGATGGCGCGGCGTCCGATGAATGCGTCCTCGAAGCTATCCAACCGGCGCACGAATTCGCCGCGCTCGGCGCGGAAGGAGGCGAGGATGTCTTCTATCGAGTTCTCGTTGTGCGCGGCCTCATGCGTCTTGCGGTTCCGGAGGTCGGCGGGACGCAGCGTTTCAAGCCCCGCCTGATAGTCGTCGAGCCTTCCGAGGTCGAGCGTTCCGAGGTCGAGCAAGTGTCCGGCCTGTTCCTGCATCGACCAATGCTCGCCGTCGCGCCGCGTCAGGATTTCTCGCGGCAACGCGGCGAGACGGTCTTCAAGTCGCGCGGGCGTTCCCCGCACCCGCTCCACGATGTTCGGGTACATCCACAGGGGCAGATCAAAGGTGAAGTGTCGTTCAAACCATGCGCTTCGGTGCGGGATCATCTGCGATGTGCTCCTTTCCGCGTCACTGCATCGGCGCGCGTGTGCCGAGTTGCTTGAGCAGTTCGCGCGCAGCAATTTCAAGTTGCGAATCGCGATCAGTATAGGTCTCGCCGATGGGACGAGAGACGGGCACATCCACCGGGCGCGGATTCAGCTCCATGTTTGTTCCATCGCCCGCCGCCACTTTCATGCGCGGCAGGCGCAC
This sequence comes from Pyrinomonadaceae bacterium, assembly GCA_051006195.1. Taxonomy (GTDB): domain Bacteria; phylum Acidobacteriota; class Blastocatellia; order Pyrinomonadales; family Pyrinomonadaceae; genus JAIVJZ01. Next base: position 2,522 of record JBPCIP010000056.1, on the reverse strand, counting down.
AATCGAGCCGTCGATGAGTGTTTGATTCCATGTGTAGATGATCCATCCGGCGGTCGGTTCGCCGACGATCTTCCCAAGTTTCAGGCTGCGATACCCTTCGGCGAAATCTTCGGCATCGGAGAGCGAGTGTTGATTGGTGACGAGTACGGTCGGCGCTTCGAGGGCGCGTTGGCCGAGCACGGTGCGCGCGGGCGCTGAGGTTTGGCCGCGCGGCGTCATCGTCAGATAACCGCGACGCGCGAGCACGTCGATGGCGTAGGCGTTGACGAAGCCGCCGTTGTTGTTGCGCACGTCCACGACGACGCCCTCGCGCGCATGATTCTCCGCGTCGAGGTCGAGGTAGAGTTGCGCGAGCGAGGCCGCGCCCATGTCGAACATATGAACGTAGCCGAGCCGCCCGTCGCTGATGCGCGCCACATACGCGCGATTGTCCTCCACCCACTTGCGATACAGCAACGCCTTCTCCGTCGCCGCATTCACGGGACGCACGAATAGTTCTCGCCTGCCCGCTCCGTCAGGGGACGACGCGACCCTCAACGTCACCCGCCGGTTGATCTTATAGTTCAACAATTCGTCGAGATTCACCCGCGCGCTGATTTCCTTGCCGTCAAGGGCGAGCAGGTAGTCGCCGACTTTGATCTCGCGGGCGAGCGCGGCGGGGCCGAGCGGGATGATCTCCGTCACGCGCAGTTGTCCGTTCGTTTCATAGGCGTGGCGATCAAAGCGCAGGCCGAGCCGCCCGGTCGCCGTCGTCGCGCCGCCGGAAGGCGCGTTGACGCCCGAATGCGAAGCGTTCAATTCGCCGACCATGAGTTGCAGGAGGCGACGCATTTCGTCGGGCGTGCGTGCGCCCGCGATGCGCGGCTCGTATTCGGCTCGCATCGCTTGCCAGTTCACGCCGTGAAACTTCGGATCGTAGAACTGCTCGTTGAGGTAGGACCACGCCTGCCGGAATACTGTTAACTTCTCGCGCGCGAAATCCACATCCATTTCGGCGGCGACGGCGAGCGGACGAATTTTTCCATCGAGCGTCACGACATTGAGCCGCCCCTGCTCGACATAGAAGATTTCTTTGCTGTCTGGAGAAAATTGCGCGAGGGCTTTGACTCCGGGCGTGGCGGTGAGTTGCTTCGCTACCGCCGGTTCGCGCGCGAGTTCGTCGAGCGAATAGAGGTAAAGATTCTGTTGCCCCGCCGCGCTCGCGATCAACACCACCCACTTTCCGTCAGGACTGATGGCCTGATAATTCACGTCGATCCCGACGGGCAATAAACTGAGGCGTTGGCGAATGCCGTCAAAAACGATCTCGACTTTCTTATCAACCGGCTTTTTCTTTTCATCCGTGGCGTTTACGAGCGGCGAAGATGGCGCGGCGTCGGGCGTTGGAGACGCAGTGGGGGAAGACGAAGGCTGCGGCGAGGGCGCGGGAGTCGGTTCGCGTTGCGGCGGCGTCAGATTGCGCGGCGTCTCTTCGCGGAAGAGATCGCGAAATTGATCTTCGCGGAAACGCGGCGTGCGCAGGATGAGATCGACGCGCGCAAGTTGAAAACTTTCGGTGCGTTGCCCCGTGTCGAACAGCATGAACGTGCCGTCGGGACTCCACGAGACGGTGTTGCTGAAAACGTTCGCCAGAAAGCTGGCTGGGCGGCTCGCTCCGCCATCCGCCGAAACGATCTGCACGTTGCGAAACAACTTCTGCGCGACGGGCATGTAGGCGATCCAACGGCTGTCCGGCGACCAGACGAAGGCGCGGTCGGGATTGATCGGCGGCCTGTCGAAAGTCCCCGTTGCCACGACGCGCTCCGCTTTCGTCTCCATATCGAGCACGCGCAGTTCCCTGCCCGCGCGCTCGAAGGCGAGCAGTTTCCCATCCGGCGAGAAGCGCGGCGTCGCGTCGGGCAGCGCATCGCGCGTCAACTGCGTCTCCGTGTTGCTGCCGACATCGTATGCAAAGAGGTGCGGCGTGCCGCCGCTGTCGCGGTCAGAGACATAGACGAGGCGGCGGCTGTCGGGCGACCAATTGATCTGCGACTCGTCGGCGGGGCTGACGGTGATGCGCGCCGCGTCGCCGCCGTCGGCGCTTGAGGCGGCGAACACTTCGCCGCGCGCGACGAAGGCCACTTTCTTGCCGTCGGGCGACAGCACAAACTCGTCAATTTGATCAGTCAGCCGCAAGTGTTCGACGCCCGGTTCGGCCATCGCGCCGCGCCGCGTGATCGCCACCTCGCTCGTTTGATTATTTGAAGTGTCCAGTTTCCAGATGCGGAAGTTGCGCTCAAAGACGATCATCCGACCGTCGTTGGAAACGCTCGGCCAGAGCACGCGCCCGTCCGTGAACTTCGTGATTTGCCGTTGCGCCGCCGCGTCTTTCCGGCGCGTTCGTTCAAGCGTCCGCTCCCAGATGTTTTGCGCGCCGTTGCGGTCGGAAACGTAAAAAAGATTCGCGCCGTTTGCGTCCCACATCGGCCACATTTCTTTTGCGCCGCCTGCGGTGATCTGTTCGTAAGCGGACGGCGCAGTTG
>JBPCIP010000055.1:0-22560 GCA_051006195.1 Pyrinomonadaceae bacterium | reverse complement strand
GATTAATCTTCAACCCGCCCCGCGCGTTTTGATGTCATGCCCCTTGAGAGTTTGCTATTTCTTCGCCAGCACGACCGGGGCTTGGTCGGCGGCGCGGATGCTTTGGAAGAAGGCGCGCACGGCGGCGTACTGGGCGGGCGGGATGGTCGTGGCACGTTGGGTGAACGTGCGGGTGAAGTGGAGTTGGCCGTCTTTGACGGTGTAGGTGGTGGAATATGCGCCGAAGGGCGTGTCGAGTTTGACGGGGTCGGGCAGTTCGTCTACGTCGAAGCCGGCGGGAAGAACGATTTTGACCGACTCGGTGTAGGCATGCGATTCGAGCACGACGGCGTGTTTGCGCAAGACGTTGGTTAAGTACATTGACTCGCTGCGCGAGAGGATCGCGGGCCTGAAGACGAGCAGGCGATTTTGCATGAGTTGGCCGTAGCTCGTGGCGGTGAAATTAACGTCGAGGGCGAAGCGCCCGTCGGTGTGGTTGTCGGCGGGTTCCAGTTTGACGATCTTCGCGCCCGTCGCGCCGCGCGTGAGCCAGCCTTCGATCATTTTGGCGTAGTCGGGGCGCGAGAGTTTGCGGAAGCCGCGCCGCTCATGCACGGCCTGTTGACCGACGGAACGCTCTTTGACGTGCGCCGTGATCGAACCGTCCGCCGCGAGTTGAACTTCGGCTTCGCGTTCGAGTTGGTTGGCTTCGGGCGGCGTGACGGGCATGCGCAGGAGCGCGCCCTGCGCGCCCGCCGCAACAAGCGCGAAGCTGTTCTGTTCGTGGTCGGGCAGATCGCCGACGGGCGTGTCGTCGTCCGTGGCATCGAAGACGAGGAGCCGACCGAGCGCGGGGTGTTTGATGACGGTCGGGGCGTTCGTCTCGTCGCTCACTTTGACGGCGATGATGCAATGATTGAACTGGCTCGGCGAAGCCCACTCTTCGCGCACGTAAGTAGCATCGCCCGAATAGATCAGGACCGGGTAAGATTCGATCCTGAGCGCGCGCAGCATGGCGCGCATGAGGTTCGCTTTGTCTTTGCAGTCGCCGTAGCGTTTGGCGAAAACTTCCGCCGCCGAGTGCGGGCGAAAACGCCCGACGCCGATCTGGATCGAGATGTATTGAAGTTCCTGCACGTAGCGACCGATGGCGCGAATCTTATCGAGTTCGGTTTTGGCGTTTGCCGTCAACTCGCGCGCTTTGGCGGAGAGGGCGTCGTCGGGCGCGGATTGCGCGTCGCTCAAGTCGCTGTACCAGCGCGACACGTCCACCCAGTTGGCAAAACTACGCGCGCCCATCAGTGTGTTCGCGCCGCCCTGCGCCGGGGCGTAACTGATGGCGACGCGCGCAGCGAGACTGCTCACTTCCGGGCTGGCGATCTCCGGTTCGATGGGCGGGAGATTTTTCAACTCCCAGGTGTATGACGAACCGCTCACCGCCGGTTCGATTTTCGTGTGGTTGAAGGTGACGCTCGTCGCGCTCCAACCTGCCGGCAGCGTCAACGTGTAGCGCGAGAGCAGCGTCGGCAGCCGCGACTGAAACGCCCACCCGGTTTGCGGAAACAGAGCGCGCTCTTCGCTGACGGCTTGATAGCCGAAGACCGCCCCGGTGTCGGCGTCGTCTGCGGCGGAGATATATTTGACGCGCGATTCGTTGTACACGTCGTTGTCGGCTCCGGCTATATCAACCATCTCATCCTTGCCATACTTTTTGACCTGTCCACCGGGACGGATGAGCCAGGCTTTGAGTTCGCGAATCTTGCCCGTGTCGGTCGCATACCATTCGCTGGCCTGTGCGAAGCCGCGCCCCTCGCGCGCGAGGATGCGCACGGCATGAGTAGTCGTGGTGACGATCTTCCCGTCGGCGCTAATCGTGACCTGCTGCTCCTGATGGAGGACGGCGGCGGGCACGTCTTTGGCATAGGGAGGAGCAGTTGTGGCGGCGGCCTGTGTGAGCCATGCCGGAGGAACTTCGTCGCCGGCGGCGAAGGCGGGCGCACAGAACAGAAGGAGCGACGCGCAGCAAAGTGCGAGGCGGCGTGTGGACATTTCTTTCAACCTCAATTTCAACCTTGAGTCTTGCGGCTCAAGGCCGGTCAATTTTCAATTTGTCGGCGTCGTCGTCGTAGGGGCGGCGGCGGTCGTCGCGCCCTGTTTAAGCGTGATGGTGTGGTTGTCGCGTTTGTGCAGTTCGTCGAAGAGAGTCTTGAGTTGGCTGTAAGCGGCGACGGGGAATAGCAGCGCAGTCTTACCGCCACCGAAAAAGAAGTCGCGGTGATAGAAGAGCGTGCGCCCGTCTTTCGTCACGCCGATCTTGATATCGTATTTGCTGACTTCGCCCGCGTTGAGGCTCATCGGCGCGTCGGCGTTGTCGAGCGCGAATCCGGCGGGCAAGTTGATTGAAACTTCGTCCTGCTCGGACCACGGGTAACGGAAATGGATCATGTTGCGCCGCTCGCTCGTCGGGAAGAGCGCGCCCGCGCCGCGTTGGAAAAAGGCCGGTTGGAGGAAGAGACGCTTGCCCGTGCGCTGCGCGTAGCCGGGGACGCGGACGTGATAAGCGTAGATGAATGGCTTGATGGGATCGGTCACGTTTTCGATCTTGATGTCGGAGATTTCCGCCGTGCTCATCTTCCCTTTGATGAGGTCGCGCAAAGTCTCCTCGCGCCGGGCGGGCGAATCGTCGTCGTTGTATTCCTTCTTCTCGCTCGCGAGATGTCCCGTGTATTCGATCCGCACGTCGCCTTCGAGCGTGCCGTCTTCGCTCAGGGTGAGTTTGGCCGTCCGCTTCTCCTTTGATTTAGCGGGCGGCGAAAGCGGCGTCTTGACGAAAATCGGCTCTTTCGGGTCGCTGATGAGTGCGTCCGCGCCTTCCTCCTGCCACCGCAGCATGCCGAAGGGCATGAAGGCGCTCGCCGGATCGTAGAAGCGCCATTCATCACCGACCTTCACCGCGATGTCGTAGGTGTTGATGAAATAATCGTCGGCGAAATTCGGGTCGAAGAAAGCGTCGCTGCGATCTGCGAGCCGTGCGAGACGCGTCTCGAAGCCTGCCGCCGAGGCCAGCGCAGCGAACAGGTAATGAATGTCGAGGCCGGTCGCCATGCCGCGCTTGAGCGTGTCGGCGGGCGACTTGCTTCGCTTCCATTTCGCCCGCTCCTCGCGCGTGACGCCTGAAGCATCGTCGTCGATGTTCTTGACTTTGGCGCGGCAGAAATCGAAGAGGCGGCGCAGTTTCTCTTCGGGCGTCGCGGCGGCGTCGCCGATGGCAATGGCGGCGGCCTGCTTCACTTCGTCCGAGACTTTCATCGCCGATTTATTCTCTTCGTAAACTTCTTTGCCGTACTCTTTCCAGAAACGCGCCGGTTCGAGTTTCCGGTCGAGCGAATAGTAAATGAGCATCCACGGGCGCACGGAATATTCTGGCGGCATGCGCGGCTCTTCCCGGAAAGCCGGGACGTTGCGCAGCGTCGTGCTGTAAAAGCCGTTCTTCTCTTTCTGGAACGGGCCGTTCGCGGCATGGAAATTTTGCACGCGCATGCCGTAGGGAAAGTTCGGCAAGGAGATCGGTTTGACGTAATAGGTGACGTTTTGGACGGGGATGTCGCGCGACAACTCCAGCCGGTCGTAGAAACTGATCGTGTCGCCGCGCACCTCGCGCCAGCGATACTCGATGATCGCGCCCGGTTCGACGCCAGGCATGGCGAACGACTTCACCTTGATCTTGATGCCGCTCGCCTTCTGCGCCGTGCGTTCAAAAATGTCTTCCTTTTTGAGTTCGACGATTGCGCCGTCGGGCTTGATGGTGCGTCCGGCGATGTCTTTGATCTTGATTTCGCGGCCAAATACTTTGCCGAAAGCGATCTCGATTTTGCTCTGCGATTCGCGCCCGCGCTCAGTGAAGATTTTGATGCGGACGTAATGACTGAGCACCGTGCGCGGTTCGCCGCCGTCAACTTCATCGGCCACGCGCACCTCCCAGAAGAGAGCTTCGGCGTCGGCATCGCGTTCGACCATCGGGGCTTTGAGCGTGAGATGCGCCGGGTCAATTGGCTTCCACTCCTGATCCCCGACGGCCAAAACCGGGGCGGCGCAGAGGAAGAGTAAAACAAGCACAGAGAGACAGAGAGGGGACAGCAGACGAGGGAATTGAAACATGACTGTCGAGCCTTTCAAATTGTTGGATTAGGTCGCGACGGGTGCGTTGAGCGAACCTTGCAGATTAACGCTCACAAGTTGTGAGAGGCTGGTTCAGGGCCATTCGGGACAGCGGATGAGATAGTATCGCAAATCACTCGTCCCCGACAAGGAAGCGCACCGAGAATTTCCGTGGCGCATAAAAGCCGCGCAGAGGTGAGGCGCTCGCTGTCTGGTCGCCTAAGTTTCGCTTCTCCGTAGCTTGCCGAAGGCGGGCGCTCAAATGTCACTCAGTTCAAAATGAACGCTCGCAAACGCCGCCGCTTCTTGTGCTATAATTCGCGCCTCGTGACCCCGCACTTGCCTGACAGACTTTTAACGCGTTCCTTATTTTACACAGGAGGATTGGAGATCATGGCAACCGAACTCAAACGCGATAGCGCGTCTCTCAATAGAATTGAAGAGTATCTCGGCAATGACGCCCGCGCGTTGCTCGATTACACTTCAAAGACCATCCCCAAAGATCAACTGCAACTTCCCGGCCCCGATTTCGTGGATCGTATCTGGTCGGCCTCGGATCGCACGCCGCGTGTTTTGCGCTCCATGCAAACGCTCTTCGACCACGGGCGACTCGCCGGCTCCGGCTATCTCTCGATCCTCCCCGTCGATCAAGGCATCGAACATTCCGCCGGCTCCTCTTTCGCCCCGAACCCGATCTATTTCGACCCGGAAAACATCGTCCGCCTCGCCATCGAAGGCGGCTGCAACGCCGTCGCTTCGACCTTCGGCGTGCTCGGCGTCGTCGCGCGCCGCTACGCGCACAAGATTCCCTTCGTCGTCAAGATCAACCACAACGAATTGTTGACCTACCCGAACAAATTCGATCAAGTCATGTTCGGCACGATCAGCCAGGCGCACGACATGGGCGCGGTCGCTGTCGGCGCGACGATCTATTTCGGCTCCGACGAATCGACGCGCCAGTTGACCGAAGTCAGCGAAGCCTTCGCCTACGCGCACGAACTCGGTATGACGACCATCCTCTGGTGCTACCTGCGCAACAACAAGTTCAAGGGCGAGGGCGGCGATATGCACACGGCGGCAGACCTCACGGGACAGGCCAATCATCTCGGCGTCACCATTCAGGCCGACATCATCAAACAGAAATTGCCCGAACGAAACGGCGGCTACAACATGCTCAATGTGGAGTCGTCCTACGGCAAGACCAGCAAGAAGATTTACGAGGAACTCACGACCGACAATCCGATTGACCTCGTGCGCTATCAAGTCGCCAACTGCTTCATGGGTCGTTGCGGCCTAATCAATTCCGGCGGCGAGTCGAAAGGGCAGACCGATACGCAGGAAGCCATTCGCACCGCCGTTATCAACAAACGCGGCGGCGGCATGGGACTCATCTCCGGGCGCAAAGCCTTTCAACGACCGATGGAAGAAGGCGCGGCGTTGCTTAACGCGATTCAGGACGTGTATCTCTCGCCCGAGATCACCATCGCGTAAAAGATGTTCGACTAATCATGCGCGGCGATGCGGTCTGCGCCGGGTCGCCGTTAGCCATCGAGAGCAGGGTCGTTCACCACAGAGGACGAAAAGAAAGGATGAGGGATGACAGGCGGAAGGATGAAAGAAACTATTCACTCGCTGTGATGCTTTCTTTCGCCTTCATCCTTCCGCCTTCATCCTTAGCTCGGTTCGCCGCCCTCAGCTTTCAACAGACTATTTTTATAATCCATCACCAGTTCAAATTTTGAAGCCTGAAGCAGCTCCGCAAGAATCATCCATCGATACGGACATTCTCCATGCCATCGCGCGTGGCGATGAATCCGCGCTAGCTACGCTTTATGATCGTTACCACTCCATCCTCTTAGGTCTCCTGCTCCGTATATTGCACAGTCGCGTCGAGGCGGAAGACGTTCTACAAGAAGTCTTCCTTCAAATCTGGCAGCGCGCCGCCAATTTCGATGAGACCCGCGGGCGCGCTTTTACGTGGATGGTGACGCTCGCGCGCAGCCGCGCTATTGATCGCCTGCGCTCGCTCGATTCGCGCCAACGCGCCGACAACACGGCGTTGCGCGAAACACCTGAAAGCGTCAGCGATGCCAGCGATGATGCGTATCACGCAGAGCAACGCGCGATTGTGGTGGCGGCGCTCGCGCAGATTCCAGAGGAGCAGCGTCGCGCGCTTCTCCTCGCATATTTCGATGGACTCACGCAGTCGGAAATCGCCGCGCGTCTGGGTCAGCCGCTCGGCACGGTCAAGACGCGGATGCGAAGCGGGTTGAGCAAGCTGCGCGACCTGTTGGGCGAGAAGATGGGGCAAGGGGCGGATTTTAAGTTTTAGGATTCAACGGGCAGAAGTTTTGATGAAGCACGAAGACTACCAGGAAATGCTCGCGCCCGCCGCGCTCGACGCCCTCGATGAAAATGAGCGGCGCACTCTCGACGCGCATCTTGACGAGGGCGACGACGAGTGCCGCGCGGAACTTAATCTCCTGGGCCATGCGGCGGCTTCTCTCGTCTACACGCTTGCGCCCGCGCACGCCGCGCCTGAACTGCGCGAGCGGATTCTCGCCCGCATCAAATCACAACCGCAGGATGAACGCCCGGTGGGGTCTTCCAACGGCGCGACGACGACGACGCCAGCAGCAGCAGCAGCAAATACATCTTCTAACGTGATCCCGCTCAATGCGGCGGCCAGACGACAGGCGCGTGAAGTCGTCGTCAGCCGGCGCGTCTTACTGTTCGGTTCGCTGGCGGCTTCCATCGCCGTCGCCGCGCTCGCGCTCACGCTCGCAATGGTCTGGCAGCGCAATATCCAACTTCAGCAGCGCAGCGCCCGGCTCCAGAGCGACATCGCGCAACTCTCCGGCACATTCAACCAAACTCAGGCTGAACTCGCCCGCGCACGCTCCGACCGCGAATTGCTCGCCGCGCCCGAAGCCAGCACCGCCACGCTCTCTGGAACCAAAGTAGCGGAACAGGCGCGTGCGCGTCTGACTTACGACGAACGCACCGGGCGCGCGTTGCTCGTCGCTTCCGCTCTGCCGCCCGCGCCCGCCGGTAAAGCCTATCAACTCTGGTTCATCGCCGCAGGCCAACCGCCGATTCCCGGCAGCGTGTTTATGACCGATGCCAGCGGTCGTGCCGAACTCTATGAAACGATCCCGTCCGCCGGACGACATAACGTGATCTTCGCCGTCACCCTTGAACCCGCGAGCGGAGTGGACGCGCCGACCGGCGACATGTACCTGAAAAGTTCCGCCTCGTAATTGCCGCCGCTTCCGCGTAAATCACATTCAACTGGCAGCCGCTCTATAACTCCAGCCGTAAAAGTTGCTAAACTGGAGGCAGACCGGACAACGGCAAATTATGGATGGCGCGAGGGGGAAATTAATGTGAGCGATGAGAAGCGGGACGAAAAACCAAAGAAGGTAGACAACCTGATCTCCGAGGAGACCGGACAATTCGATTTGCGGTTTATTCTCTGGCGCACTTTCTGCGCCGAAAACGGCGTGCCCGTCGAAACTCTGCCGAGCGATCTCACGGGCGACACCCGCGACAAGTGGAACGCGATGAAAGACAAAAGGCTGAAGGATGATTGAAGGGCGACAGCTTATCGATCACAGGTAAACCAAGATGACAGGCAAGGGGAGGAGGACGGCGGCGTCAATTCTCCCTTTTGCCTTTTTGATTTAGAAGTTAGACGAATGGCGTTCGCCGTCCTGCCCCGTGCCGTAGCGCGGGGCGTACTCTTCGTCGTTTTCGGCAGCGTGCAGGTCGTGTTTGAGTTTGCCGATCTCGTGCGAGACGGAGTTGAATTCATCCTGGTCGAAATGTTCATAGTCGCCCGCGAGGTCGAACGCGCGTTCGATTCGCCGGTTTGCTTTGTCCAGCACTTTGACATCGAGGCGTTTTTCTTCGACGGCCCGGCAGATGAGATCGCGGGCGGCATAGAAGTTGGCTTCCTGCTCGCAGATGAGAATCATGTCGGAGCCTGCTTCGATGGCGCGCAAGGAGGCTTCGGCCACCGAGAGTGTCTGAACGACCGCGCCCATCTCCATGTCGTCGGTGATCACGAGGCCGTCGTATTTGAAAGCGGTGCGCAGCATCCGCATCACGACGTTGTTGCTGATCGTGGCCGGCACTTGATGAAAGTCTTCGAGAGAGGGGAGTTCCGCCGTGCGGCGAAACCAGGTTTGCAAAAACTCCGACACTTCGGGAAAGGCCGCGTGGCTTACCATCACCACATGAAGTTTTTCGCTCCGGCGATGCAGCATGAGATCGAGGAACGGCACGAGGTCGTGTTCGAGAATCTCTTCCCATGAATGCGTGACGACGGGGAGCCGCCGGTGCGAATCGACTTGCGAACCGCCGAGACCGGGAAAGTGTTTGCCGCAGCCGATGACCTTGCCCGCTTGCAATCCGTCGAGATAAGCGCCCGCGAGCCGCGCCACTTCCTGCGGGTGCGCGCCGAACGTGCGCCCGCGCAGGCCGTTCTCTTCGTTGCCGCCTTTAAGATCGAGGACGGGCGCGAAATTTATGTTGAAGCCGAGCAGGCGGAGCGCGCGGGCAGAGAGTTCGCCGAATTTTCGCGCGAGTTCGGAGCGTCCGGCAGCGCGCACTGCTTTGGCCGAAGGCATTGGCTCGCAGATGTCGCGAAAGCGATCCACCAGCCCGCCCTCCTGGTCCACGCCGATGAGGACGCGCCCGCCGAGCGCGTCGCGAATCTGCGCATTCAAAAGCGCAACCTGCTCCGCCGATTCGACGTTGCGCCCGAAGAGAATAACGCCGCCCGGCTGCACCTCGCGCAGCATCTCGCGCAGACGTTTATCCAGATGCGTTCCCGGCAAACCGACGAACAACAGTTGACCGGCCTTGCGCCGAATTTCGTCCGTCTCCGTTAAAGGCGCTGTCGCTTCGAGCATCGTGATCGTCAATGTTCCACTCCGCTTCAGCTTAAGGGTTGAAAGCGCGAAGACGCAAGGCCGAGCCGCGCACACATGAAAGGAGAGACGGGCGCGCGGGCTTTGCTATACTTTCCGCCAATGATAGAGATATCACAATTCGCGCCGCCGGCGTCGCCGCCGCAACGGCTCACCGCGCGTATCAAGGAGCACGCGCTTGAGTTGGGGTTCCACAAAGTCGGCATCGTGCCCGCCGCCGCGCTCGCAGAGGAACACGTGCGTCTCGAAGAATGGCTGCGGCGCGGCTACCACGGCGAGATGCGCTGGATGGAGCGCGACCCGGAGCAACGCACCGACCCGCGCCTCGTCTTTCCCCGGGCGCGCTCCGTCGTCGTCGTTGCGCTCAACTACTACACGCCGCACGAACACGACGATGACCCGGCAAAGGGGAAAATCTCTCGTTACGCGTGGGGCGACGATTATCACGATGTCGTCGGTGGCAAACTCAAAGAACTGCTTGCATGGATCAAGGAGCAGGAACCGGAAGCAGCAGGTAAAACATGTGTTGACATTCAACCTTTGATGGACAAGGCGTGGGCGGTGCGGGCGGGCTTCGGCTGGATCGGCAAACACACAAATGTGATCACGCGCGAATATGGCTCGTGGGTTTTTCTCGGCGAGTTGTTGCTCAATCTCGAACTCGATTATGACAGCGTGCTTTCGGAAGATCACTGCGGGACGTGTACGCTCTGCCTTGAAGCCTGTCCGACGGGCGCGATCACCGAACCTTATGTCGTTGATTCAAACAAGTGCATCTCCTACGCGACCATCGAACTGCGCGCGCCCGAAATCCCCGAACACGTCGCCGCCAATCTTGACGGTTGGCTCTATGGCTGCGACGTGTGCCAGGATGTGTGCCCCTGGAATCGCTTCGAGCAGCCCACCGCTGAGCCGCGGTTCGAGCCGAGAGCAGGCCATGTCTCCGCCAACCTCGCGGAGATCCTCGCCCTCACGCCCGACGCTTACGCCGCTCGCTTTCGCCGCACCGCCATCAAACGCGCCAAGTTCCCCGGACTCCAACGCAACGCCCGCGCCCTGCAAAAAAAACGGGGCGATGATTAAGCATTCTGCGCGGTGGTTAAGTTCTTTTCGTGCTGGCTTGGAACGCCTTCTCCGCCAGCGTATGATGTCGATTGGAAATACGATTCGCCAAATTACTGACGAACTTTAAGCGAAGATAAAAAGTGACTGCTGTACTCAAAGATTCTTATGGCCGGGCGATTCGCGATTTGCGTCTATCGCTGACGGACAGGTGTAACTTCCGCTGCTTCTACTGCCTGCCGCACGGCGAACCCCCGATTGCGCCGAAGGAACAGATGCTGTCGTATGAAGAGATCGAATATATCGCGGAAATATTCGTCGCGCTCGGCATCGAGAAGATTCGTCTCACCGGCGGCGAGCCGATGATGCGCCGCGACATCGAGATCATCATCCGCAAACTCGCCGCGCTCAAACCCGCGCTCCACGACCTTGCCCTCACGACCAACGGCTATTTCCTTCTCGGACGCGCCGCCGCTTTGAAAGAGGCCGGACTTGACCGCGTCACTATCAGCCTCGACAGCCTCCGGGCAGATACGTTTCGCCGGATGACCGGCGTCGATGTGCTCGCGCGCGTGCTCGAAGGCATCGCCGCGACGCGCGAGGCCGGACTGACGCCGATCAAGATCAACGCCGTCATCGTGCGCGGGCACAACGACCGGGAGGTGGCGGATTTCGCTGCGTTCGCGCGCGAGCACGACATCGCAATGCGGTTCATCGAGTTCATGCCGCTTGATTCCGGCCATGAATGGTCGCGCGAGATGGTCTTTTCAGGCCGGGAGATTTGCGCCGCGATTGAGGAGCGTTTTCCGCTCACGCCGCTGTCGGTGAGGCGCGGCGCGGAGACTTCGGCGCGTTACCGATTCGCTGATGGCGCACCCGGCGAGATCGGCATCATCGCGCCCGTCACCGAACCCTTCTGCGGCGCGTGCTCGCGCATCCGCCTCACTGCCGACGGTCAGATCAGGACATGCCTCTTTTCCACCGTCGAACACTCGCTACGCGACGTGATCCGCAGTAATGCTTCGCGCTCTGAGATCATCGAATACATCGAAAGCGTCGTCATGAAAAAAGAGCCGCGCCACTACATCAACGACCCGGACTTTCTCCAACCCGCGCGCACGATGAGTTTCATCGGCGGTTAAAGTTTGCGAGGTAGGCAAATGAGCACGAAGACCGAGGCGACCATCGAAGACCTTTATCAAGTTGAAGGCAAGGCGGAACTCGTCAACGGAGAGATCGTGTATATGTCACCAACCGGCGGACTACCGAGCTACGCAGCGAGTGAGATTCTGGCCTCCTTACGGCAATATACGAAGCGTACCAAAACGGGCTATGCGGTAGGAGACAACGCGGCTTTCAAGGTGATGTTGCCTGACCGCAAATCCTTCAGCCCTGATGCGGCATTCTATATTGGCGAGATCACGATGAAGTTCTTTGAGGGTGCGCCCGTCTTCGCAGTCGAAGTAAGAAGCGAAGGCGACTACGGCCCGAAGGCCGAGCGCGCGATGGCGAAGAAACGCGCCGACTATTTCGCGGCAGGCACAGGGGTTGTCTGGGATGTCGATTTGTTGAGCGAGACGGTCGTGCGCGTCTATCGCGCGGATGCTCCTGAGCAATCGAACGTTTATCGTCGCGGCGAGACGGCTGAGGCCGAGCCTGCCGTGCCGGAATGGACGATGGCCGTTGACGATCTGTTTGTTGAATGACGCGCGGGCAAGTGAGAATTCGCGGTCTGATTTTTGAAAGCGAAGAAAGTTTTCGGGGGAGCTTCGTCCGCCGGTGTGCGGCGGGCGCGGCTGAGAGTCCACGCATTGCGGAATGCAGAAGTCGGATTGTGGATTGTAAAGACAAGTGCTTTTCTAATCCGCTAGCCGCAAACCAACATCCGCAATTGGGAGACCCCTAGAACCTGATGCGGTTAGTACCGCCGAAGGGAGAAACGCCGGAAGACCGTTCCAGCCCTTCATCGTGCTGGAGCGGTTTTTCTTTTCAGGCCGGGGAGCGGCTGAACGGGTGACACCAAAGATGAGTACAACGAAAGAGACGAACGAAGAACGACTTGAACAACGCAGCGACGAAGTGCAGTTGCCGAACTCCGAACGGATTTACGTCGCGGGCACGACGGACGGCGTGCGCGTGCCCTTCCGCGAAGTAACGTTGAACGCGACGCGCAACACCAACGGGGCGACGGAAGAGAACTCGCCGGTGCGCGTCTATGACACGAGCGGCCCGTGGGGCGACCCTTCGGTGAAGTGCGACGAGCGCGAAGGACTGCCCGCGCTCAGGCGCGAGTGGATCGTCGGGCGCGGCGATGTGGAAGAGTATCAGGGGCGCGAAGTGAAGCCGGAAGACGACGGCTATTTGACGGCGGGCGCGGCGGAGTATGCGAAGAACCGGACGCGCGGGCGGCTCGAAAATTTCCCCGGCCTGCGCCGCGCGCCGTTGCGCGCGAAGGCAGGCGCGCGTGTCACCCAAATGCACTACGCGCGTCGCGGCATCGTGACGCCGGAGATGGAGTTCATCGCGCTGCGCGAAAACATGGGGCGCGAGATGGCTCTGCACGCGATGCGCGAACACTCGCACGACGACCGCAGTTCGCTCTACCATCAACACAAAGGCGAATCTTTCGGCGCGTCGCTCCCGGAATTCGTGACGCCCGAATTTGTGCGCGACGAAGTGGCGCGCGGGCGCGCGATCATTCCCGCAAATGTTAACCATCCCGAGAGCGAGCCGATGATCATCGGGCGCAATTTCCTCGTCAAGATCAACGCTAACATCGGCAATTCGGCGGTGGCCTCTTCGATAGAAGAAGAGGTGGAGAAGATGCGCTGGTCCACGAAGTGGGGCGCGGACACGGTGATGGATTTGTCCACCGGCAAAAACATCCACGCCACGCGCGAGTGGATTTTGCGCAACTCGCCCGTGCCCATCGGGACCGTGCCCATCTATCAAGCGTTGGAAAAGGTCGGAGGCCGTGCGGAAGAATTAACGTGGGAGATTTACCGCGACACTTTGCTCGAACAGGCCGAGCAGGGCGTTGACTATTTCACGATCCACGCGGGCGTGCGCCTGCCTTACATCCGCTTGACGGCCAAACGCACGACCGGCATCGTCTCGCGCGGCGGCTCGATCATGGCGAAGTGGTGTCTCGCTCATCACGAGGAGAGTTTTCTCTACACCCGCTTCCGCGACATCTGCGAGATCATGGCGGCCTACGACGTGTCGTTCTCTTTGGGCGACGGGTTGCGACCGGGCTGCATCGCCGACGCCAACGACGCAGCGCAGTTTGCCGAATTGGAGACGCTCGGCGAACTCACGCAGATCGCATGGGAATACGATTGCCAGACCATGATCGAAGGGCCGGGTCATGTGCCGCTGCACCTGATCAAAGAGAACATGGACAAGCAACTCGAAATTTGCGGCGAAGCCCCTTTCTACACTTTGGGGCCGCTCACCACCGACATCGCGCCCGGCTACGACCACATCACCTCCGCCATCGGCGCGGCGATGATCGGCTGGTACGGCACAGCCATGCTCTGCTACGTCACGCCGAAAGAGCATCTGGGACTGCCCGATAAAAAGGATGTGAAAGAGGGCGTCATCTCCTACAAACTAGCGGCGCACGCGGCGGACTTGGCGAAAGGTCATCCCGGCGCGCAACTGAGGGACAACGCGCTCTCGAAAGCCCGCTTCGAGTTCCGCTGGGAGGATCAATTCAACCTCTCACTTGACCCTGAAGTGGCGCGCGAATACCACGACGAGACGCTGCCGCAGGAGGGCGCGAAACTCGCACACTTCTGCTCGATGTGCGGCCCGCACTTCTGCTCGATGAAGATCACGCAGGAGGTGCGCGAGTTTGCGGCACAAAAGGAACTCGAAGAATCAGCCGCGCTCGAAGCGGGCATGAAGGAGAAGTCGGCTGAGTTTATCGCGACAGGCACGGAGATTTATCAAAAGGCTTGAGGAGACAACTACAGACTTTCATGCGCCGGGGGGCAAAGAGGGTAATGCTTCTTCTTTGCCCCCGGCGTCTTGGCGGGTGATCGTAGTGTTCCCTGCGATGAGCAGATGGCCTAAGATGCCACCGCAAAACATTCAGCGAGGTGCATTAGTGTGTGGTTGAAGAGGGGTCTTGGTTAGATGCGAATTCTGGTTGCCCTTGCGAGCATTGGTTTGATCCTCGTCGTCCTGTGGGATGCGTTCGAGACGATTGTCTTGCCGCGCCGCGTGACGCGGCGGCTGCGTCTCACATCCTTTTATTATCGAACGACGTGGCAGCCGTGGTTGTGGGCCGTGCGCTTCATCAGATCGCACAAGCGGCGTGAGTTGCTCCTGAGCATCTACGGGCCGTTGTCGCTGCTCGCGCTAATCGTGCTCTGGGCGCTCGGCCTCGTCTTCGCCTTCGCCATGCTGCACTGGGCGATAGGCACGCGGCTCAACATCCCGGCGGAAGCCGCTTCGTTTAATACCTATCTGTACATGAGCGGCGTCGTCTTCTTCACGCTTGGTTTCGGAGATGTCACGCCCGTCGGCGGAGTGGGGCGCATGCTCACGGTGCTGCAAGCCGGGATGGGTTTCGGCGTGCTTGCCATCGTCATCGGCTATCTGCCCGTGCTGTATCAAGCCTTCTCCCGCCGCGAGGTCAACATCTCGCTGCTCGACGCCCGCGCGGGCACTCCGCCCACCGCCGCCGAACTGCTGCGCCGCCACGGGCGCGGCAACAACATGAAGGCTCTCAGTAAACTTTTAGGCGACTGGGAAGTGTGGTCGGCGGACTTGATGGAGAGCCATCTCTCTTACCCCGTGCTCTGTTTCTTTCGCTCGCAGCACGACAATCAATCCTGGCTGTCGTCGCTGACGACGATTCTCGATTCGTGCGCGCTTGTCATGGTCGGCGTGGACGGCGTGCCGACGTGGCAAGCGCAACTCACCTTCGCGATGGCGCGTCACACGGTCGTTGACTTGTCGCAGATTTTCAACTCCAGCCCGCGCGAGTGGAACGACGGCAGGCTCTGCTCGGAGGAACTCGTGCGCCTGCGCCGGAGCCTCGCGGCGGACAACGTTCCCCTGCGTGAAGGCGCGGGCGCGGACGAGCAACTGGCGAAACTCAGACAGATGTACGAGCCTTACGTCACCTCGCTGGCCGCGCATCTGGCGATGCCGCTCCCGCCGTGGATTCACGAACGGGATGCGGTTGACAACTGGCAGACGAGCGCGTGGGAGCGCAACCCGCGCAAAGTGGCCGAGACGGTTGCCAACGCCTGCCAGCAAGCGCACGGTGCAAAGTCGAAACCTATCGCCAAGTGATCATTGAAGCGGGTGTTATTGAGTACGACTGAAAGATAAGACTCACCGCAGAGGAAAGCCTTTGACTTGTAAAAGTCAGGACTTGACCTTGCAGACTCTACTGCCTGACAACTCAGCACCAAGAGTTTTATTGCGATGGTGAGAAGCGTGGCACACTTTTATCCGTTTCATTCGGGGAAACTTTTATAAGTTTTTCTTTATCGACTTCGACATGACTGTGAAATTCCACTTCCTCATGATCCACAGAAAGCCCACCGCAGTATTCATTTTGTTAAGGCATTATTCCCAAAGGAGTTATTTTGTGGAATCAGTGGTATCGATAACCCGGGGCACAGACGAAGACGAAAGCCAAAGGTAAGAAAGCGAAGGACGAAAAAGCGAGAGAGGAAGCGGAGGAAACACAAAAAGTTGAAACTCCCTATCCAAGCGGCATTTCCCAGCGTTAGGCAGACGAACGAAGACCGACGGGCTTACTGATCCATAGTTCTAATCAATCAAGAGTCAGGCGGTTGAGCATTAGGACTTCGGAAAATTAAGGAGCTTACAAGTCTGCGTCTCTGCGGCGAAGGTTTTTAGTCGCATCCAGTGGCACATTCCAATAAAGAGCCGGGAGCAACACACGCGCGAACGTGGCTGCTCCCGGCTCTTCTCTTAAATTTTCGTTGCAGGTTCTTCGCCTACTTATCCTGATCCTTATCTTTGTCCTTCGGCTTATTCAAACGGACGTAGGCTTCGCCGCGCGGCGTGAGTTCGGCTTTCTCGGCGACGGCGTTCAGCATCGAAGCGAGGAGTTCTTTGTTGTCCAGTTTAAAGCTCGTGACTCCTTGCACCTGCGTGTCGGGGTCGTTGAACTGCATCGTCAGGTAGCGATACTTTTTCCTGATGAGCAGGGCGGGCAACGTGTACAGGCTCGCGCCGCCGATCACGGAGGCCGCCGTCGGCCTGCGCGAACGAGTATCGGCGTAAGCAGCGGCGATGGAATGATAGGGGATGGAAATGTACTCCTTCTGATTCTTATCGCGAAAGACGAGACGACTGCTGGCATCGTCGAAACTGAGGGTGCCGGTCTGTGCCTGGTTATAACCGAAGACGCCGCCTTCATATTTAGCCTTCACGCTCTGCGGGGCGGGCGCGGCGGCAACGGTTATCGCGGGCTTTGCCTCCGGCTTGTTCGACGAATCGCCGATGGTGCGGGCGCGTTGCGCCAATGCGCCGCTCGCCGGAGCCGCCAGCAACAACGCCGCCAGCGACAGGGTTAAATAAACTCTTTTCATACTGCTCTCCTCCCTGAAATCTAATGCTTTTAGAGACGCACGCTGCCGAGAGTGCGTTGCCAGGCGAGCGAACGCTTGAGCACGCAAAACTGCTGCCGCTCGGCGGGCGTCCCAATCGCTTCAAGTTGTTCTAGAATCGCCTCGATGAGCGGGACGGCAAATGCCCCCGCGTGCGCCACTACTTGCGAATAATAATGTAGCTGCACGCGCCCTTCCCGGTCGCGATGAAACTCGCCGACTTGCGCCTCGTCAGAGCGGTAGACATCCTGCCCGACCGGAATCACGCGGCGCGGCACGCGCATGTGCGTCGCAGACTCTTCGCGCCAGCCGAGCAACAGGATGCCGGCGAGCACGCCCTGCTCGTTCAAATAGTCGGGACTCAAAATCGCGAGGTCTGCCGGGGGCGACAGGCGCGGCCCGAACTGCCCGTATTCGGGATTCACTAACTGCGTGTCATAGATCACCCCGAACACTTCGATTCGCTCATCAACCGGCAGCGACACGAACTGCGCGAACCCGTAATCCTGCGCCTGCGGCGGCGCGTCCACGTCCAGACGGTCGATGATGCGCCCGACGTAATCGACGTGTGAATTCGACTTGACGATTTTCGCGATCTTCATCGTGTGAGATTTGTCCGTTGTCAATTGTTCAATTCAAAGTTTAGTAGCTGGCGTGATTATCACAAACACCGGACAAAGGAATACTGACAGCTTTCGACAACAAACATCCTTTCAGAAATAGAACCAAAGTGAAACTTGCGCGCCCGCGATGAGCAGAGCGCACATGATGCAGCAAGCAGCGATTCGCGCCCCACCCGTCTGCGGAAAGAACCATGCTTCCAGCAGGCCGAAGCCGCCGACCAGAATGGCGAAAGGGCAAAACAAAATGCCGACGTATGGCACGAGTGAGGAGAAGACGAAAATTAGCGCGATGGCCGTCGCGGTGTTTTGTTCAACCTCGAATATTCCAGTGGGGAGCATCCCACGCCCGCGCGTCGTTGGAGGCAGCTCGTGCTCGAACAACATCGCCGGGCGGTTGCGCTGTTGATGGTAAGAGGCGAACAACACGTCAGCCGGGGCATAAAATATATCTTTCAAACTGCGCCCGCACGTCGCACAGAAATGCGCGTGCGCCCGCCGCGCCGCTGCGCCGCACGCAGGGCACCTTAGAGCGAGGGCGCTGCGGCTCGCCACAGGTCTCTTCTGCCTCTGCTTGTTCGTGCGGTTCATTCGACACCTCACATCATCAGCGAATTTGACGAAATTAGCGGCGGTGAGATTTGCTGAGGGCTTTGCGCGAGACGCGAAAGCACAACTCCTGTTCGGCGGCAAATTCCTGCATCGCGCGTAAAAATTGTTCGCGGTCATGCACCGTGATGACCGCCGCCGCATCCGCTGTCTCCAACGCGTAAGGGTAACCGTTGCCGACGACGCACTCGGCGCGCACCGTATTGACGACTTCTTCGAGCAATCCCGCTTCGTAGACCCACGCCGGGATGTCGATGCGCGCGGGCACGCCGCCATCGCCCGTCGTCTGCAAGTAGAGAAAGCCCATCAGCGGCTGGTCGCGCTCGTCGCGAAATTCCGGCGGCAAACCTTCGCGCTCACAATAGCAGAAGATCGTGCGGTCGCCCCATGCGCCGAAGAGCGTTTCGTCTCCGGCAGCAGCAGGAGGGGCGACAGCGGAGAGCAGGCGCGCATCGAAGACGGGCGATGCGGGGCGCGCATCCTCTGAGAGCACGTCGAGCAGGCGGACCAGATCGCGCGCGTAAGATTGATCGATGTAACCGACGAGCGGCACTTCCGCTTCGCGCGAAAGTTTGATGGCCTTAATGATCGCTCCGACGTAGGCGGGAGGGGCGATGTTCGCATCCACGCGCACCCGCGCCGTCGAGAGCAAGAGCGTCCCGTCGAAGAAAGCGACGGGCACGCGTTCGCCGCGCTCGCGCCAGCCTCTGTGTCGTTCGAGAAATTCGCCAAGGACAGTCAACTCCAACTCGAAGCGATAGAGGCCGACGAGGTCTGCCGCCGTCGCCGCGCCGCCCTCCGCCGTTAATAATTCTTCCGGCGTGACCAATCTGAAACGTGATTCCTTGCGATAATCGTCTTGCCCCGTGCGCGTGTGGGGGTTCTCGAACCAGGCGGCCTGCACCGCCGCGACGGGCAGCGAAATCTCTCGCCCCGGTAAAATCTGGCTGCCGTCCGCCGCGCACGTCACGCGCCCCGCCAACACTTCCAACGCCCATCGCCGCGCTTCCTCGTGCGAACGCCAATGTTCGCCGAAGGGCACGATGAACGCGCCCGTCCGCTCTAATTCATTTGACGGCAGTGCGCCCGCCGCTTTCGCCCCTCCCGTCTCAATCGCCCGTTTCACCGCTCGCCTGACTTCTTCAGAGTCGCGCTGACCGAGCGCACGAAGCCGCCGCGCGTATTCGCCGACCGACGCATTCCACGTCGCCTCGAAACTCACAAACTCTTCCCGCCGCTCCCGGAGCTGCGCATTCAAATGTTCGCGGTACAACATAAAGATGAGGGATGAGGGATGAGGGATGATTAAGGCAAAAGTTTTTACTCATCCCTCATCCCTCATCCTTTGCTTTGCCCTTTTTGCGCGCGAACCAGTTGTCCGGTGGCGGGCACGTAGCGGGTGGTCTTGAGTCGCCCGTTAAAGAAGGTATAGGTAAGGCCGTCCTTCTGGTTGTAATAAACGTTGATCGCTTCTTTCTCTTCACGGGTGAAACCGCTTTTGTTCACGAGTTTGAGCGACTCCGGCGTGTCGGATGAATTCTCGTGCTGCAAGACGATGAGCAACACCGTGCCTTCCAAATCCGGCGACAGCTTTTTCGTCTGGACGAACTTCGCATCCACGAAGGTGACGGTCACGACGCCGCCGGTGACTTTGAAATTGAGCGAACCGCCCGGCTGCTCCTGCATTGGCTGCCCCAATTCGCGCTCCACGTCGGCGCGGCGCGATTTCAAAGGTTCAAGGTTACGCCACCCGGCGGCCCGAATCGGCTGCGCGACGGCAAGCAGGCACGCGAGAAAAGCAAGCACGGCCAGGCCGCGTAAGCTGTATGTTCGACGATAACAAGAGGTGTCTGTTGTGTTCATAGCCGGATGCTAACGCTTGATTAAAAAGGTTTCAAGTAAGAAAGCGATGAGTGATGGGTGATGGGTGATGAGTTGAAAGGCAAAGTCTTTTACCCATCACCCATCACCCATCACTCATCACTTTCATTATTTCGCGAACGGGCGGACGCGTTCGGCGGACTCTTTGAAGTCGGTGTCGTCGGGAGCGAGCGCCGCGCCTTTCTCGTAGACGGCGAGGGCTTTGGCATACTGCTTGGAGACTTCGTAGGCGTAGCCGAGTTCGCGGTAGATATTCGGGTCATCCGCCGTCTTCGCGGCGGCGCGCTCGAAGGTGGCGATGGCTTTAGGGAAGTTTTTGTTGCGCGAGTAGGCGACGCCGAGCAAGTAGAGCGTCAGCCCTTGCGCGTTCGGGTTTGCGCCCGTGCGTTCGAGCGTCGCGACGGCGCGGACAAACTGCTTCGTCCCGATCAATGCCTGACCGTTCAAGGCGGAGGCCGATTCGTCGTTGCGCACGCGCACGAGCGCGTCGCTGGAGCGCACGGCGTTCGAGTAGTCAGCATCGGCCTTCGCGCCGGTCGCGGCGGCGGCGCGGCGCAGGTAGGCGTAGGTCAAAAGCGTCCACGCTTCGGCGAAGCGCGGGTCGGCGAGCGTGGCGCGGTTGAGGGCAGCGATGGCGGCGTCCGTCTCGTTGCGTTCGTAAGCGAGGCGACCGAGATAGAAGAGCGAGGAGGAGTTTTTCGGATCGGCTTTCACCGCCGCGTTGAACGAACGCTCGGCGTCGGCCTGTTTGCCCGTGCGATATTCGGCGAGGCCGCGATAGTAAAGCAGGGTCGCATCGGGAGCCACGTTCGGGCGCGACGTGGCGGCGGCGAGCAGCGGCAGGGCGCGCTCAAATTCATCGGCGCGCACGAGCGACTGCGCGAGCGCGTCCACGGTCGGCGCGTCCTCTTCCCCGGCGGCGCGTTGGAGATCGAGGGCGCGCTGCAAATCAGTCGCCGCCTCGCGGAATTGATTTTGATAGAACGCGGCGAAGCCCGCGATCTTCCATGCCTCGCTGTTCTTCGGGTCGGTCGTAGCCACTTGCCGCGCCTCCTTCGCCGCCGCTTCATACTGCTTCTGTTGCAGCAACGCATAAGCACGCGCCGTGTCGCCCATCGCGGTGGCAGTCGGGCGCGCCGCGGTGGTCGTCGCTGCCGCAGGAGCCGCGCGCGTGGTGGCGGCGGGCGTCGGGCGGGGGGTGGCGGACGCCGCGTTACTGTTAGACGTTGCCGGATCGACGCGACGCGGGCGGGTTGCGCCCGATTGCGCCACGGCGACGTAGACCGACACATTGAGAATAATTATGACGAGGGCAACACTGTTGCGAAAAATTTTATTATTCATCAAAGTCTCCAAATCGGGAAACAATTAGTTGGACTTGGGGAAGAGTATAGAGTATGACGATTCAAGGGCGGAGGTTCAAGTTCCGCCATGTGTGCGATGCGCTAACGGGGCGCTTGGGTTCGCTTCTCGAAAGGACGAAGCGGCGCGAGAATCGCTTCTCACGCCGCTTCGTAGTTAATTCGCGCCCTCGAACTGTTAGAAATTCAGTCTGAGGCCGAACTGGAACTGGCGCGGGTCGAAGGCGGCGGTGGGGCGGCTGTAATAGCGCCCGCCCGGAGCGCGCTCGTTGAAGGCGTTGACATCGTTGCTGAAGGGCGAAGCGGACGCCTCGTTGAAGCGATTGAAGAGGTTGAACCCTTCGGCGATGAGTTGCAGCCGCGTGTTTTCGCCGAGGCGAATCGAGCGCGTGAGACGCAAATCGAGCGCGGCGTAACCGTGCGTGATGCCGCGATTGCGCCCCAGCGTTCCCGAAGTGAAAAAGGGCGGTTGGACCAGCGTGCCGTCCGCCGCGACGTTCGGGCGATCCGTCTGCTCGGTCTGGTCATTGTTGGTGTCGATGCCGGTCAGGATATTGAAGGGGCGACCGGAAGAGGCTTCAAAGATCGGCGCGATGATGAAGTCGGCGAGGAAGCGGCGCAAACCGCCGTCGCTGCCGCGCCATGAATCGGGAGAAGCCAGCACGCCGCTGAAGACGAAGCGGTGGCGTTGGTCGAAGAGCGAGTCGGAGCGGTCGTTGCGCAGGTTGTTGGCATCCTGCGGCAGCAGGAGCGTCTGCAAGTCGCTCGAATCATCAATCGAGTGCGACCAGGTGTAGGAAGCGAGAAACTGGAAGTTGCTGGAGAAACGTTTCTTCACCTCGAAGTTGCCCGCATGATAGACGGAGTTGCCGTCGGAGACCTGCGCGTTCACGTCGCCGAAGGTCGAGACGGGGCCGGGGCGCGTGAGGCCGTTGCCGATGAGCGAATCGAACACTGGTTTCGAGACGCCAAGCGAGCGCAGGAAAAGGTAGTTCGGCCCGGCAGGGCGGAAGAAGTTGGTCGCCGCCGGAAGAAGGATGCGTTGCCCGGCAGCATTGACCGCGATTACGCCGGGGATGATCTGCGTCGCGCCGGGACAACTCAGCGGGCTGAAGCCGAGCGCGGAGTTGATGGGCGAACCCGGTGAAGCGACGGTCGGGTCAACGCCGAAGCAGCGGCGGAAGTTTTCCCTGAGCGCGGCGTTATTAACCTGATTGAAGTTGGACGGGTGCGGGAGGTGGTGCGCGCCGACGAAGATGTACGAAGCCGAAACCGACATGTCTTTCGTCAACTGCCGCTCGATGGCGAGGTTGCCCTGATTGGCATACGGGTATTCAAAATCCTGTGAGACGGGCAG
>JBPCIP010000054.1:0-2421 GCA_051006195.1 Pyrinomonadaceae bacterium | reverse complement strand
GTCCGCACTTTTCCAAGTTTGTGAGGCTCTGCCTCACTCTTCGCCGCCAAAAGTGGGGCACAGCCTCTTTCTTTGGGGGCAGACTTAACGGAAAGGCAGAGCCTTTCCGCACATCGGGCGGCACAGCCGCAAGATTTAATATTCCGCGTAAGGTGAGTTAAGTAGATAGTTGGGCGAAGCGGTTTTTGCTGGAACTAATGACCGCTTCGCCTTTTATTTCAATCAGATAAGAGTTGACACCTGGAAAAACCATATGTTAAGTTTTGAACTTGCCACTCAGGGCTTTTGACCCGACACTTAAGCCAGTGTGCAGATTCTTGTTTTTCCAACTTAGAATTAATAAATCCCCGCGTTTCATTTAGTGGATGCCGCTCGTGTGGTCTAGGCAATAATTCCAGACCGCCTCGTGGATTCGCTCTCAAGCCTGAAGTTAAGGAGAATGACGATTGATGAGAACGAACCTCCCCCGACTGTTTTCCCTATTGGCAATTTTTACGATGCTGGTTTCTCCGGTATCGAATCTTTACGCTCAGGGTCTGACCGTTTCATCTCTGCGGACGACTTCCAGCGATGTTGAGCGGGACAATCCGCGTGTTTTGCAGATCGTGGAAAAAGCGGAGCAGCATTACAAACTGGGCGAGCTAAATCTCAAAGACAAGAATTTGGATGCGGCGCGGGCCGAGTTTGATAAGGCGGTTGATGCTGTCCTCGAATCCGGCATGGACGTGCGCTCCAACCCGCGCCTGCAAACTTACTATCTGGAACTCGTCGAGCGCGTCTATCGCATGGAAGTGGCGATGCCGTCCGCCCCGGTTCAGACCAAAGGACAGCAGATTGCGCAATTCGTCGCCGCTTCGACCAATGCGACGAGCGATGTTGTCCCCGTCGTGCAGCAACCGGGTTTCCTGCGTGAACAGAAATTTGAGCCGTCGCCGCTCGACGAATTGAGTCGCCTCGTGCTGACGAGGGAAGAGACGCAGATCACGTCCGACGACGTGGCTAAACTCGAAGAGGCGAAGAGCGCGGTTGATTTCGGTTTCAATTCCAACTCGCTGATTCAGGGTTTCCTTAATTATTATCAGGGTCGCGGTCGTGCCACGATGGATACGGGTCTGCGCCGTTCGGGTCGTTACATGTCGATGGCGCGCAAAATTTTCCGTGAGGAAGGCGTGCCGGAAGACATCGCGTGGCTCGGTCAGGTGGAGAGCGCATGGCGTCCGACCGCTTACTCGTGGGCGGCGGCCTCAGGTCTCTGGCAGTTCATTCCCGGCACGGGCGCACGTTACGGTCTGCGCCAGAACGCATGGCTTGATGAGCGCAACAGTTTCGAGAAAGCGACGCGTGCTTCGGCCAGATATTTGAAGTTCCTTGCCAATCGTTATCGTGGCAATTGGGAACTCGCCATCGGCGCGTACAACACGGGCGAAGGCAACATCGACCGCGCGATTTCGCGTGCGGGCGTGGCTGACTTCTGGCGCGTCTACCCATACATCGCGCAGGAGACCAGAAATTATGTGCCGAACATTCTCGCGACGATCCTGATCGCGAAGAATCCGGCGAAGTACGGCTTTCATAACATTCGCCCCGACGCGCCGCTCGCCTTCGACGTGGTCAACGTGCCTTCGGCGACAAGCCTCCAACTGATCGCCAGCGCGACCGACACGAGCGTTGACTACATCCGCAGCCTCAACCCGGAACTGCGGCGCGACACTACGCCGCGCGGCGAAAGCTACAATTTGCGCGTCCCGCCGGGGCGCGGTAAATCCTTCGTGGCGGTCTTGAAGCGAATTCCGGCTGACCGCCGCGAATCGGCCAAGGTGATTTCGGTTGCGTCCGGCGAGACTTTCCAGACTGTCGCCGCCCGCACCGGGACGAGTGTGGCGCAGTTGCAACTGTGGAACGCCGGTGTTGAACTAAACGGCGGCGGCAAACTCGTCGTGCCTGCCGGGTCGGTGCGTAATGTCGCGATGGTGCGCCCGCGCGGAAACGTCGGCAGCAGCCTGATCTCGGTGCGCGCCCGCGCGGGCGAGACGCTCGCTCAAATCGCCGCCCGCTACAGCGTCGGCGCGGACGAAGTGGCACGCCTCAATGCCCTCTCGCCCGACGCCGCGCTCTCGGCCAACCAGGAAGTCAAAGTCCCGTCGAAGTCACCCGTGAACAGCACCGCTGCTCCCGCGCGTCGTCGCCGGTAAACAGCGAAATTACGGCGGGAGGATGAAGGATGAGTGTGACTATTCATTCTTCATCCTTTTGTTTTACGTCGCTTCACATCTACCACGCGCTCTTTTTAACTTTGGTAGTGGCTCAATCAGAAGAGAGAGCCAGTGATAAATTGTAATCATGCAGAAAAAGCCGCAAACACAACTCATGCATCTCATCAGACTTGGAGAAGGAGAGACTCTTTCTCACGAAGCGGCCAAG
>JBPCIP010000053.1:0-18964 GCA_051006195.1 Pyrinomonadaceae bacterium | reverse complement strand
AGAAAAAAGTGGAGGCCACACCCGGCATCGTTTGCCCCCTCCACTTTTGCCTTTTATCTTTTTTACTGACAAGATACTGACAGGATATCGTTATTTAATGTACTTTGCTTCCGCCGATTATCACTATGCGTCTACCTAATACTCAAATAGAACCTTTCTACTCACACGAGCATGGCTCTGCTTACTTGGGCGATACGCTCAAACTAATCAAACATGTCGCGGACGAGTCAGTTAATTTAGTTATCACATCACCACCGTTTGCACTGACGAGCAAAAAAGAATATGGCAACAAATCGTCTGATGATTATGTTGAATGGTTTATGGATTTTGGAAAAGAGTTCAAGCGTGTCTTAACTACGGATGGCTCATTTATTATTGACTTAGGTGGAGCATACTTACCGGGTCATCCGGTAAGAAGTCTGTATCAGTACGAACTGTTGATTCGATTGTGCAAGGAGCATGGTTTTTTTCTGGCTCAGGAATTTTATCATTATAATCCGGCTCGACTTCCCGCTCCGGCAGAATGGGTCAATGTTCGACGCATAAGAGTTAAAGACTCCGTGAATGTTGTCTGGTGGTTGTCAAAAACTGAATACCCAAAAGCTAATAATCGGAATGTTCTGCGCCCTTATACGGCTGCCATGCAGCAGCTTTTGAAAAAAGGGTATCGGGCTAAAATGCGTCCTTCGGGACATAACATTACACACAAATTTAACCGGAATAATGAGGGAGCAATTCCGCCTAATCTACTTGAGCTAGGTAATAACGACAGTAACAGCAGTTACATGAAGGGTTGCGCTGAAGCGGGCATAAAACCGCACCCTGCTCGGTTCCCAAAAAAATTTGTTGAATTCTTTATTAAATTTCTGACGGAAGAAAAAGACTTGATATTGGAACCTTTTGCCGGAAGTAATACAACCGGCGTAGTCGCTGAAACTTTGAAAAGACGCTGGTTGGCATTTGAATTAGTCGAAAGTTATCTTGAAGGCAGTCGTTACCGCTTTCAACAAGACGAAGAAGCGAGCGAGGAAGCAGAATTGAATCTGTTTACGGCAAGCGGGGTCGCGTAATGGGAAACCTCTCCAAATCCGAATTACACCGGATTGTAGTTGAAACGATAATCGAAAATGACTGGAACCTTCTCTATCTTAATGACGAGAACAGTCGTCCGTTCAATCTCCAGATATATCAAGGCAATGAGTCGTTTCAACTTCGAGTTTATATTTGGAATCTTACTCCCGGTGGCACAAACAGAAAAGCAGACGAATTTCGGATACAACCAAAAGTAGGTCAGTTCGAAAGCGGTAGGGATTTCAAGACGCTGATTATTGGCTGGCAAAGTGAGATAGGCGTATTCGGGGGGTGGGATTTAAGAAAACATATCGGTGAAGTTGCCTATTCCGGTTCGCTACAAATTAAACAGCTGATATTAGAACGAGCGTACACAGATGGTATGGCAGCACAAACCAAAGGCAATAATGAAGTTGCTATCGCTTTTAAATCGGAGTTCTTTATCGAGTACGTTCGTTCGTTAGAGGAGTTACATGAGTTTGGCAGACAACGAGCCGATTTTGAGGCTTTACAATCGGTACTATCAAAACTTAATAAAGAAGATGCGACTCTCAATAATTCTGATATTACCCAAGTAACACCGACACGGCAGATAATACTCCAAATTATTAACCGCCGTGTGCGAGATGCCGGTTTTCAGCGCCGAGTTCTACGGGCATATGACAATAGATGTGCTTTCTGTTCAGTTCAGTTAAATCTCGTTGATGCGGCACATATAATTCCTGTTAAACATCCAACATCTACTGATAGAACCGACAACGGCATGGCTTTGTGCGCTCTGCACCATAGGGCATATGACAACGCGCTGGTTACAGTGACAGAGGATTACGAGGTAATTCACAGCGAGGATAAGCTGGAACGGCTTCGGCAACTTGGTCATGATGGCGGCAAGGCAAACTTCATTTCTCAACTGAGGAAGAAAATTGATTTGCCTCCCGCAGTTAACCAAAGACCAAATACAAATTTCATCAGGGAAGCGAATCAGCTTCGCAGGTGGTAATCCGCCGTTCTAGTTTGCTGCTTTCTTTCGTAACTTTACCTGTCCGGCAACTTCACGTATGGCAGGCCGCGCAGGATGATGCGCTGGCGGCGGGCGACGCGACGCGGTTTGAGTTGGGGATTGAATTCCGTGCGCGGGTTCGGGATGATGGCGGAGAGAAAGGCTGCTTCCTGCGGCGACAGGTTGGCGGCTGATTTGCGAAAGTAGGTCTGCGCCGCCGCTTCCGCGCCATAGACGCCGTCGCCCCATTCGATGACGTTGAGGTAGATTTCGAGGATGCGCTGCTTCGATAGATTCTTTTCCAGAAAATAGGTGATCGCGGCCTCGCGCGCTTTGCGCACGAAGGAGCGTTCGGAAGAGAGATAAAGATTTTTGGCGAGTTGTTGGGTGATGGTGGATGCGCCGCGTTTGAAACTGGGCATCGCGGGAATCCAACTCGCTTCGTCTTCGCCCTGCTCTTTGGCCTCTTTGGCCTCTTTGGCCTCTTTGGCCTCTTTGGCGGCGTCGCGCTGCGCCTGCTCCCATGCCTTCTGGATCGCTTCGTAGTCGAAGCCGTTATGAGTGGCGAAATTGGAGTCCTCGCCCGCGAGCACGGCACGTTGCAGGTTGATGGAAATCCGCGTGAGCGGAACCCATTGCTGGACGCGTTTCGGCTGAGCGCCACTTCTCAGGCGCGCCTCACGTCCCCGCGTTTCGATCATCGCCGTCGTTTCAGGATTACTGTCGCGCAACTTCCCCACGCGCGGGAACGTCGCGATCTCGTAGATCAACGCGAACACGATAAACGCGACCACGCCGAGCACGATCATTTTTGTCAGCCGCCAAACAATTCTCATCATCGGATGCAGATTATAGCCGAACCGGGGTTCGCTCAAGACCCGCGCCGCAACTCACCGCTTTGGCCGCGCGGATTGTGTTGCAGTGTATCTCCACGGTGTCGTTGATGTCCGCCGCGTAACCGCCGGACATCACGGTCGCCACGGGCACGCTGCGGGCGCGGCATTCAGACAGGACAAGTTCATCGCGGGCGCGCAAGCCTGCGAGGGAAAGCGAGAGGCGGCCAAGTTTATCGCCCGCGAAGGGGTCTGCGCCGCCGAGATAAAAGACGATGTCAGGCTCGTGCGCGAGGATGCGCGGCAGGTGCGCGGCCAGCGTTTGCAGGTAAATTTCGTCGCCGGTCTCGTCCGGCAACTCAACGTCTAGGGTCGAGCGCGCTTTGAAAAGCGGGTAATTTTTCGCGCCGTGCATGGAGAAAGTGAAGACGCTCGCATCGTCGGCGAAAATGGTGGCCGTGCCGTTGCCTTGATGCACGTCGCAATCGACGACGGCGGCGCGTGCGATCAAGCGGTCTCGTCGCAACGCGCGAATGGCGACGGCGACATCGTTCAGGACACAGAAGCCTTCGCCGCGATCCGGGAAAGCGTGGTGCGTGCCGCCCGCGAGATTCGAGGCGACGCCCCCGGCGGCGAGCGCGGCGCGGGCAGCGCGGATCGTCCCGCCGGTGGCGAGAAAAGAGCGGCGCACGAGCGCCTTCGACCACGGCAATCCGAGTCGTCTCAGTTCACGCGGCGTCAATGCGCCCCCGCGCAGGCGCATCACGTAATCTTCCGTATGCACAAGCAGCACATCGGCGAGCGGCGCGGGCGGCGGTTCGATCAAATCGGACGTTGCGAGCGTGCCTTCGCGCAGCAAGCGGTCGCGCACGAGTTCAAATTTACGAATCGGAAAAACGTGCCCCTCGCCGATGTCGGCGTAATAATTCGGAGAGTAGAAGACTTTCAACATTGCGGAATGCGGCTTTCGGCTTTCGGATTACCGGACACGGATTGTAACTGTCGAGGTGTTTTTAACTCAATAAATGCCTTCTTTCAATCCGCAATCCGAAATCCGCATTCCGCAATTAGTATTGAATGAGGCTGCCTTCGCGTTTGGCGCGACGCACCGCGCGGGAGAAGACCCATAAGGAGAAGGGCAGGAGGACGACGAGAAACAGGAGGAGCGTGGCGACGGGTTCGCGCACTTCATAAAAGCCCTGCCCTTCGATCAATACGCGGCGAATGCCGTCGAGGCCGTAAGTGGGCGGCAAGAGGCGCGATACCTGACCGAAGCCGCGTCCTAATAATTGTGTCGGAAAAAATACTCCCGAAAAGATCGCCGACCCCGTGCCGAGGAGAATCCCGAAGGGGTCGCCGCGCTTGAAGACCATCGCGAAACTCGCGGAGAGGATGCCAATGGAAGCGAGCACGAGCGTCGTCAAAACGAGGATGAAAAAGGCCAGCAGAAAATTGCCCTGAAAGTGGACGTTGAAAAAGAGCCAGCCGAAAATGAAATACAGGGAAGAGAAGAAAGTGGCCTGCACGAAGTCCCAGGCCGAACTGGAGATGATGAGCGTAGGGATATTGATGGGCGTGAGCAACACGCCTTCGAGCGTGCCCTGCGTCTGCTCGGAGCGGATCGCGTTGGCAAGACTGGAAAAGCCGGTCATGAAGTAATTCAAAACCGCGAGGCCGGTGAGCCATGCCGCGAGCGGGTCGCGCCATTGCGCGAACGGCGACTGCGCACAGGGACAATCGTTTCCGGCGACGAAAGTTTGAGAAATGAAGTAGAGCGTCGTCACCAGACCGAGGACGCTCAACACACGCAAAAAGAAGGCGAAGCGATAACTGATCTCCAACTGAAAATCGCGCACGATGAAGGCGCGAATGCGACCCAGAAGTTTGCGAACTCTCTTCACGCCTCTGCCTCCCGGTTCGTCTCATCGTCGCGCTCGAATTTTTCCAACACGTTGAGCAGCGTGGCGCGTTCCGTTTCACAGGAAAGGAGGCTCCCGCCCGCGTGTTGCAGCGCGCGAATCGCGCGGTCAAGCGCATCGTCGCTGGCCTCGCGCGGAAATTCCACGATGAGCGGTTCGCGTTCTCCCGTCAGGGTGAAATCACGGATCGTTTGAGACAGAGCAGAGCGCGCCTGCGCTGTCGAGAGGCCGCCCACGGTGAGGCGCAATCGTTCGGTGCGTTGGTGCAGGCCGCGCAGATTAACGGACGTGTCGAGCGCGCGGATGCGACCGCGCGCGATAATGGCGACGCGGTCGCACAATTCCTCGATCTCGGCGAGGTTGTGGGAAGTGAGCAAGACGGTCACGGGATGTTCCGCATCGCCCGCGAGAGCGTTGATGAGGGCGCGCGTCTGCGCAGCGGCGAGCGGGTCGAGCGAGCGGGTCGGTTCGTCGAGCAAAAGGATTGATGGTGAGCCGAGCATCGCGCGGGCAATGGCGACACGCTGTTTATTCCCCGTCGAGAGTTCGCCGAAGCGGCGGCGCGCGAGCGATTCGAGCTCAAGGCGGGCGAGCAATTCGCCGATCCGCCCGCGCGCCGCGCGATCCGTGAGGCCGTAGAGACGCGCGAAGAAGACCAGATTCTGTTCGATGTTCAGACGCCAGTAAAAACTCCGTTCCTCGGCGGTGGCGAGGCCGATTTGCGCGCGCACCGCTTCTTCGTCGCGGACGCTATCGAAACCCCGGACGCTGACTGTGCCCGCTGTTGGTTGAACGAGCGTCGCAATGATTTTGGCGAGCGTGGTTTTGCCCGCGCCGTTGCGCCCGATGAGTCCAAAGATTTCTCCGTCGCGCACGTCGAAACTAACGCCGTCGAGAGCTAGGACCGGATTCGTCGTCTTGCGCCGTAAGAACTTCTTGAGACGGGCGAGCGGGACAGGATAAGTTTTTGAAAGTTGCCGGAGAGAAATAGCGATGCCTGGCCCCGCCGCGTGGCGGGGTAAGTCAGGGCGCTGTCTGTCAATTGCAGGGGCGGTGATAGCGGTCACTTTAGGAGATGCTGTTTAGAGTCGCCGCGCGATTAGCGTTTGCGTTGTCGCGGATCGAGATACTCGCGCAAACCGTCGCCGATGAAGTTGAAAGCGAGCACCGAGAGGGCAATGGCGATGCCGGGGACGAGAAGCGCGTGCGGCGCGGCTTGCAGCGTCGAGAGATCGCGCGCCTCTTCGAGCATCACGCCCCACGAAGGCGCGGGCGGCGGCACGCCGAGTCCGAGAAAGGAAAGCGTCGCTTCCGCCAACACCGCGCCCGCCATGCCGAGGCTCGCTTGGACGATGAGCGGTTGAATCGCGTTGGGCAAAATATGGACGAACAGGATACGCATGTCGCTCGCGCCGAGCGCCCGCGCCGCTTGTACGAAATCATATTCGCGCACCTTCAGCACCTGCCCCCGAATTACCCGCGCATATCCCACCCACCCGATGATGCACAACGCCAGAATCAACTTGTTGAGTCCCGCGCCGAGAAAGGCCACCATCGCGATGGCAAGCAGCAAACCGGGGAAGGCCAGAAAGACGTTGAAGACGTAGCCGTTCACGATGCGATCAATCCAGCCGCCGTAATAACCGGCGAGCGAGCCGATGATCGTCCCGACGATGGTGGATACCAAGACCACCACGATGCCGACCCGCAGCGAGATTCGCGCCCCGTAGACGACCCGCGAAAAAACATCGCGCCCCGTCGCATCTGTCCCCAACCAATGTGCGGTGGACGGAGCCATGTAGCGATGCAAAAGATCGGTCTCTCCCACACTATGCGTGGCGAGCAAGGGCGCAAAGAGTGCGACCAGCACGAGCAGCGCGACGACGACCAGACCGAAGATGGAGAGGCGATTCATAACAACTCAAGCGATAGGTGATGGGTGATAAGTGATAAGAATAAAAACGGCTTTCCTCTTATCACTTATCACCCATCACGAAACTCTTATTCTCGGATCGAGCCGGCGATAGACGATGTCCGTCAGCGTGTTGGCGAAGATATAGGTCACGCTGATAACGAGGACGCAGCCTTGCACGAGCCGGTAATCGCGTTTGCCGATGCCGTCGTCGATGAGCAGCAGACCTAATCCCGGCCAGTTGAAAATTTTCTCGGTGACGATGGCTCCGGCGAGCAGGACGCCGAGTTGCAGCCCCAGGACTGTGACCACCGGAATCAATCCGTTCTTCAAAACGTGCTTGTAAACCACGGTTCGCTCGCTCAAGCCTTTCGCGCGTGCCGTGCGCACATAGTCTTCGCCCATCTCTTCGATGACGGATGAGCGCACCAGGCGTGTGAGCAATGCGGAGAGTGCCGCGCCGAGCGTCGCGGCGGGCAGAATGATGTCGTACCACTCTTCACGCCCCGAAGGCGCGAACCAGCCGAATTGGATGGCGAAGAGATAGATGAGCAGCGGGCCCAGCACGAAGCCGGGCATACTGATGCCCATAAGGGCGATGACGGATAAGAGATTGTCGAGCCATGTGCCGCGATTCTTTCCCGCGACGACGCCGAGCGGGAGCGCGATGCTGACGGCGACGATTAATGCGGCGATAGCGAGTTCGATGGTCGCCGGGTAACGTTGCGAGATGAGTTCGATAACCGGGCGGTCGGTGCGAAACGAGCGTCCCATATCGCCGCGCAGGATGGCGCGCCAGTAATCGACGTAACGATTATCCACTCCGTTCCATTGAAAGTGACGGGCCCCGCTTTCATCACTGGAATAAGAGAAGAAGAAGGCGGGGCGGTCGAGATTATGTTTTTGGCGAAATTGCGCGATCTGGGCGGGCGTGGCCTCTTCGCCCAGAATCGCCACCGCCGGATCGCCCGGCACGAGTTCGATCAGGAGCGTGACGAGCGACACCACCGTCCAGACCACGAGCAGCAATATCAAGATGCGCCGTGAGACATCGAGTAGCTTGTGCTTCATCTCTGATGCGTCAATTAAGTGTGCGGAGTTAGAAGTTAATCTGGAACTGCAAAACGGATGATAGCATTCGCCGTCAACAGGTGACGAATAGCAAGGATGGAAAGAAAACGTGGATGCTTGATTAGGACAACAGTTGCTTCATAAAAAACGTAGCCCGACGGAGCTTGTATCCTTCAGCGTGCGAACAGCCCCGACAACCGTCGCGCGTGAAGAAACAAGTCCATCGGACTACGTCTTTCGGATTGCGCTCTGACTAGGAGGCGCAAGCCAATCTCAAATTACGTGCGTTGCGGTCGCGCGCCCAAGTGCAACGCGGCGATACCGCCCGTCAAATTCTGATACTCCACCCTCTCAAAACCAACATCGCGCATTAACTGCGCCAAACGCTTCTGGTCAGGAAACCGCGATACGGAATCCGGCAAATATTCGTATGCGCCGCGTGAACCGCTCACTAACCCGCCGATGCGCGGCAACACGCGGGTAAAATAAAATTGAAAAAGAGCATGAAAGCCAGGCACGACCGAATGCGAAAATTCGAGAATCGCAACGCGCCCGCCCGGCCTGAGCACGCGTAGCAACTCACTTAAGCCACCTTCGACGCTCGCCAGATTACGCAAGCCGAAAGCGATGGTTGCAACATCAAAACTCTCGGCGGCGAACGGCAGACGCAACGCATCGCCCTCCACAAAAGGAATCTCGCGTTTAAATCGCTCGGCCTTGTGTGTCGCGAGCTCAAGCATCGGGCGACAGAAATCAATGCCGGTGACGCGCGTTGCCCCGGTCTCCGAGAGCGTCAAAGCAAGATCACCCGTGCCACACGCCACATCCAGCGTGTGCGTTCCCGCCACGAGCGCGGGGCGCAACTTCTCTGCTACTAATCGTCGCCAACGACGATCTATATTCGCCGACAGCAAGTGATTTAAAAGATCGTAGCGGCGAGCGATTCCAGCGAACATCGAATTTACTCGACGCGCATGTTCCTGCCGGCGCTCATGTTCATTCGGACTTGTTAGTATTGACACCTTAAATGATCGGAAAGGAAAGATTGATTGCAGTCAGTTTACAATTAGTTTGTAAATTGATTACGGGCGTTTGGCCGGAGGCGTTTCACGAGATGCGGCGGGCGCAGCCTCCGGCGCGTTGCTGATTTCGACGCCGCCGCTCAGACGCGCGAGTTCGTTGCGCAGTTGCGCGGCGTCCCCGATGGCGACGCTCGCCAATTTCGCCTCGCCGAAAAGTCGCACGGCGACGCGTTGCGCGTCCGCGGGCGTGAGAGCATTCAGGGCGCGCTCATCGTCCGCGAGCGTGGAATTATAGGAGGCCGCGTCGAGCCATTCGTCCGCGAGGGCAGCCGGCGATTGTTTGCGTTCGTTGAGCGCGGCGAGGGCAGCGCGCCGGGCGTTGTCCAATTCTGTCGGGGAAACGGGCGATGTGGCCAGGCCGCGCAAGACCAGACGCGCGGCTTCGAGCGTCTGCGTGGCAGAGGTGGACGGCACGCTCGTTCCCAACACCAGCGTGCCGGAAAGGTCGTGCGCCTCGTGGCGCGCGAAAATAGACTTTGGCTGAAATTCCTTCAAGGCCATGGCCCAACGCTCGCGGGCGAGTGTGGCGACGACCGGCGCGGCGGCGCGATCCCGGTCGGTGCGTGAAAGGCCGCGCACGGCGAGACGTATCTCGACTTCGCTCGCCTGCGGCAGATTGACGATGAGCGTGCGAGCATCGGGCGCTTCGGATTGACGGAACGTGGAGGGAGCAATCGTCTCGCTTTTGCGCCAGGAGCCGAGGAACTGGCGAAAGGCGCGCATGGCTCGCGGGGCTTCGACGCCGCCGATGCAAACCAGCATGGAGTTATTCGGGTTCAAGAAGCGGTCGCGCGCCAGCATCAAGTCAGCGCGTTCAATACGCGCGAGGCTTTTCGGCGTGCCTTCGATAACGCGCCCGTAGGGATAGGAGCCGTAAAGTCGCGCTGCCACGGCGCGGTCGGCCACGGCGGCGGGCGACGCTCCGGTTTCACTCGCGGCCTTCAGGCGTTCGTCGCGCAGTCGATTGACATCTTCAGCGAGGAGGCGCATCTGTAGCACGGCGTTGCGCAGGAGTTCGGCGAGTCGCTCAAAGTCGCCGGCGTTGCCGCTCAAAGTGATCTCGATATGGTCGTAAGTAGTGTTGACTTCGAGGGTGCCGTTCAACTCTTCGGTGACATATAGGCGCGTGCCGGGATCGGAAAAAAGCGCATCGCTCAGGAGCGCCAACTGGCCTTCCTTGCCCGCCAGGTCGAAAGCCGCGCCGCTGTTGATCCTCATTTTGAGCAGAACGCGCGAATCGCCGGGACGAGGCAGAAGCAGAACGCGCAAGCCGTTGAGCAGTTGCTCGCGGCGCGGCGTGGGAGACGCGCTCTTCTGCGCCCCTACCTGCGCCGTAGACAGTGAAAGTGATAGCAACAACGCGACCGCCGCAAGTGAAATTACCTGCAATCGGCGATTCTGAAGCGAAAGAGAATGAAGTTTCATAGCTGGCTCGTGTTGTCTCAGGAGCGACGAAAAAGATTATTTCGGGGCGGAATAATTACGTCACGAAGTGTTTTAGAGCATCAAAGCAAGTGCGGGAGATGCCTACACAGTTTAATGTTCGTTAGAGGGGCGGTCAACCGATTGGAAGTTATGATATTTTTCTTCACGGTAGTAAACTCTTTAAGGCCAACGTACATCTCACGATGCTCGAAGGCCGGATTTTCAGATTTCGAGTAAATTAACCAGTTTGAAAAGTTTGTTTCATCATTGAGGCGCGAGGTATGAAGACGAAGAGCTGCCCGAAATGCCATGAAGTAGTTCCTGCGCAGTTCGAATTTTGCCCAGTGGACGGTACGTCTTTGTCGAACGGTTTTCACGTCGCGGAGACAGACTCCATCGTCGGCACCAATGCCGCCGCCGGGAACGGTTCGGCAAACGCGGTCGTGGATAATTCGTTCGTTGCGGAGGCGACGACGGCCACCTTGCCCGCTGCACGAATTCCCTCTGCCAATCATGCGGCTAACGGCGTTGCCGCTGCATCGACGGCTGCGACTGAACGCGGCGAATATCATTTGACGTTTTTAGAAGATGCCGGACTGACGCGTCGCCTGTTGAAGGAAGTGCGCGAAGTCGGGCACGATGCGGAGTTGACGTGGCCTGAGTTCAAGCGCGATCCGGGCGGCTTTGTGAAGCGCGGGACGGCGGCTTACGGCAAAGCGACGTGGCGGTCTCTTTCGCAGGAGAATGTTCCTTACGCGATCCTCACCTCGTTTGTGTTAATTCTCACAATGGTCGGCCTCATCGTGCTCTTTAGCCGGTTGCAGGCAAAACACGTCGCGGCGCTCGATCTCGTGCGCGAAGACATAGAACTTCAGAGCATTGTGACGGAGATACCGGAAGAACAGAAGAAGCCCGATGAAGGGCCTGCCGGGACGGCGAAGGGCAAGGGCGGAGGCGCTAAACCGAAACAGGAGAAGCCGGGCGGCGGCGGCGGCGGCGGTCGCCAGGAAGCCAAACCCGCTTCGTTCGGTAAACTTCCTCCCGCTTCGCTCGAAGTCCCGCAGGTGCGCGCCCCCGACCCGCGCCCCCCGACCATTAAGAATCCGAGTTTGCCGGTTCCGGCCAGCATCGTGGCCGACCCGGTGCTGTTTCCGCCCGACAATCGGCAGATCGCCTATGGAGACCCGAAGTCCAAATCTACCGAGACGAGTTCAGGACCGGGTTCAGGCAACGGGATCGGGACGGGGACGGGCGGTGGGGTTGGTTCGGGCGAAGGCGGGGGAGTGGGACCGGGGCGGGGAGGGAACACGGGCGGCGGCGACCGCAGAGATGGCGGCGGTGGCCCTGGCGGTGGTGGCGGCGGGACGGATTACGCCAAGACGTTTGCAGCCAGGGAAGTGACGCGCAAGGCGACCATCAACAGCAAGCCGGAGCCGCAATACACGGAAGATGCGCGCAAGAATCAGATCACGGGGACGGTGCGGCTGCGTTTGGTGCTGGGTTCTTCCGGCTCAATTTCAGGGATCACCCCGCTCTCGAGATTGCCGGACGGGTTGACGGAGAAGGCGATAGAAGCGGCGCGGCGAATCTCGTTCACGCCCGCCGAGAAGGATGGGCGCAAGGTCTCGCAGTACATCACCATCGAATACAATTTCAATATCTACTGATACCCAGATTAATTCAATTAACAACAACGGCGACTCATACATCACGAGTCGCCGTTGTTGTTAATCGAACTGATCAGCTTACGATGAGAGTCGTGATTTAGCCGACGCATTCATCGGCCACGCGCCGCATACGCCGCACGCCTTCCTGAAGGCGTTCAAGGGAAGTGGCATAGGAGATGCGGATGTAGCCCTCGGCACCGAAGTCCGCGCCGTCCGTCACCACCGTCTGCGCTTCGTTGAGCAGCTTATCGGCCAACTCGCCCGATGTTTTAACTTTGCCTTGCAGACAGCCACGCACATTTGGAAAAGCATAAAACGCGCCCTCAGGGACAAAGCAGCTAAAGCCAGGGATGGCGTC
This sequence comes from Pyrinomonadaceae bacterium, assembly GCA_051006195.1. Classification (GTDB taxonomy): domain Bacteria; phylum Acidobacteriota; class Blastocatellia; order Pyrinomonadales; family Pyrinomonadaceae; genus JAIVJZ01. The sequence continues at coordinate 6,626 of JBPCIP010000053.1, read as the reverse complement.
GAGCGCGCTGATCAGCCAATCACGCCGCGCGTTGTACTCCGTGAGCATTTGAGCGACGCAGTCCTGTGAACTATTGAATGCTTCGGTGGCGGCGTGCTGCGCGATGGAGTTCGGGTTGCTCGTCGAATGACCCTGCACCAGCAGCATCCCTTTGATCCACTCGGGCGGAGCGAGGGCGTAGCCCATGCGCCAGCCCGTCATCGCGTAAGTTTTGGAGAAGGAGCCGGCGATGCACAGGCGGGCACGCAACTCCGGCGCGAGCGTCGCCGCGCTGAAGACTTGTGCCGGTGAGTAGACGAAACGCAAATAACATTCATCGGAAACGGCATAGAGGTTGTGCTCCGCGACGACTTCCATAATCCGGCGAAATTCATCGGGCGGGATGACGCGCCCGGAAGGATTCGACGGCGAGTTGATGATGATCAACTTCGTGCGCGGCGTGATAGCGCTCCTGACTTGTTCGGCAGTCAGTTGAAAATCGGTCTCCTCGGTTTCGATGAAGACCGGCTTGGCGCCCGCGAACTTCACGATTTCGGGAAAGGTCACCCAGTAAGGCTGTGGAATCAAAACTTCGTCGCCTGCGTTTGCCAGCGTCACGACCGCATTGAAGATCGCCTGCTTGCCGCCCGCCGCCGCCATCACCTCCGGCGTGTCATAATGCGCGCCGAATTCTCGCTCGTAATAGTTGAGAATCGCTTCTTGCAGAGCACGCGTGCCCCCTGTCGCCGTGTATTTGGTCTCACCCGCGCGCATGGCCTCTGCGGCGGCGCGTTTGATGTGAGCGGGCGTGTCAAAGTCCGGTTCGCCCGCACCGAGGTCAACCACGTCCACGCCAGAGGCGCGCATCGCCTGTGCCTTTTGCATCGCGGCCAGCGTCGAGGAAGCCTGCATCTGCGTGACGCGTTTGGAGAGTGGGAAGACATCAAGTGCTGGTTCAGTCATGTGTGTCAGAGCTTTGCCTGTTCAACCATCTAACAGAGCTGACGCGAGTTTCGCGATTCAAAGAATAGCTTGTCCGAGTCTTTATTTCAGCCCAGCATAAATTTGAGGCACGACCAACGCCGGATACCTCCGCCTGTTTTGGGAAAATCAACTCTGGTTAAACTTCTTCTGCATGCGCGCCTCGATTGATTCGGGGACGAGTCCTTTGATCGTGCCGCCGAGCTGAAACACTTCTTTGACGAGCCGGGAACTGACGTAAGAGTAAGCCTCCGCCGGCATCATGAAGACGGTCTCGATGCGCGGTTCAAGCCGCCGGTTCATCAAAGCCATCTGTAATTCGTACTCGTAATCGGAGAAGGCGCGGATGCCGCGCACCACCGCATCGGCTTCGCGCTCGACGGCGTATTGCATCAATAGTCCCTCGAAATTATCCACCAGCAGACGACACGAGCCGCTGTTGAGTTCCGCCAGCACCTCCGCCAGCATCTCGCGCCGTTCGTCGAGCGTAAACAACGGACGCTTCTCCGGGTTGACCACGACGGCGATAATGATTTCGTCGAAGAGTTTGCACCCGCGCGCGATGATGTCGAGATGGCCGTTCGTCACGGGGTCGAATGAACCTGGATAGATGGCTCTGCGCATAGGGAAAAGTCGTTGTGGGGCAATTGCTAAATCGAGAGTGAAGGTAGCACAAAAGCCAGACCGGGAAAAGATTCGAGCCGCGCTACTGCAATCTGGCGCAGTTGCAGATGCCTGTGGAGGCGCGCGTCTACGCCACGCTCAGCGCGCCCGGCGTGGTACGCTTCTAGTCGCGCGACTTCAGTTCACCGGCTGTTGACCAACCCTCTGAACCGAAAGGTACCGACGAAGCGGCGTGCCGAGGATGTCGCTAACGTTTGCGGCGCGACTGGAAGTAAAGCCGGGAAACAGCCCGCTTGACACTGCCCGCGCCTGATGATTCAATAAACACGTTGGACAAACGTGGTGAGTTAAGGCGACTTGCGGCCACGTAAAATAAACAGCTAAACAGCTCGGTCAAGTCTTTCACGGGAATCACCCGCAGCAGCAGTGGCATCTCGACGAAAGCCCCGCGTTGTTTGGCGCGGGGCTTCGCTTATGCGCGGTACTCACGAGAGATTTCAGCCGGAACGGAGACGAATTAAAACCATATGAAAGATTTCCTTCAAACTTTGCCAGAGCGCATCGTCGTCTTCGACGGCGCGATGGGCACAAATCTTCAGACGCAAAATTTGACTGTGGACGATTATGGCGGCGCGCAGTTTGAAGGCTGTCCCGAATATTTGCTCATCAGCCGCCCGGCGGCGGTCGAGCGCGTCCATGCGGCCTTCTTCGATGTTGGCTGCGATGTGGTGGAGACGAACTCGTTCGGCTCGATCCCCTACGTGCTCGACGAATACGGCATCGGGCACATGGCCTATGATCTCAACGTGCGGGCCGCGCAACTGGCGAAGCGCGTCGCCGCCGATTATGCGACCAAAGATAAACCGCGCTGGGTGGCCGGTTCGATGGGGCCGGGCACGAAATCTCCGACGCTCGGGCACATCGCATTCCGTGACATCAAAGCCGCTTACAGCGAGCAGGCGCGCGGCCTCATTGATGGCGGCGTCGATCTCCTCATCGTCGAAACCTGTCAGGACTTGTTGCAAACCAAAGCGGCGCTCTCCGCCATCTTTGAGTATTTCGCGCAAGCGAAACGACGAGTGCCGGTCATCACACAGGTCACGATTGAATTGTTCGGGACGATGTTGCCGGGCACGGAGATCAGTGCCGCCCTCACCGCGCTCGAACCGTACCCCATCGACGTGATCGGGATGAATTGCGGCACGGGGCCGAAGAACATGACCGAGAGTCTTCGCTATCTCTGCGAAAATGCACAGCTTCCCGTCTCCGTTCTCCCCAATGCGGGCTTGCCCTCAGTCAAAGACGGCGCGATGCACTATGACGAAACGCCGGAATCATTTACCGCGCAAATCGTCCATTTCGTCAAAGACTTCGGCGTCAACGTCGTCGGCGGGTGCTGCGGCACTGCGCCGGAGCACCTGCAAATGGTCGTCGAAGCGATGCGAAATGTGACGCCGAAGCCGCGCGCGGCATCGACGCTGCCGGCGGCCTCTTCGATCTACAGTCAACAGCCCTATGTCCAGCAGAACTCTTTCCTCATCGTCGGCGAGCGCGTCAACGCGAGCGGCTCAAAGAAGATGCGCGATCTGTTGAACGCCGAAGACTGGGACGGCCTCGTCTCGCTCGCTCGCGCGCAGGAACGCGAGGGCGCGCACGTCCTCGACGTGAACGTCGATTATGTCGGGCGCGACGGCGTTAAAGACATGCACGAGCTCGCCTCGCGTCTCGTCACGAACATCCGCATCCCCCTCATGTTCGATTCGACTGAGTGGGAGAAGATGGAGGCGGGACTCGAACACTCGGGCGGCAAGTGCATCCTCAACTCGACGAACTACGAGGACGGCGAGCCGCGTTTCATCAAAGTCGTCGAACTGGCGAAACGCTTCGGCGCAGGCGTCGTCATTGGCACGATTGAAGAAGAAGGCATGGCGCGCACCGCCGAAGGCAAATTCAGGATCGCAAGCCGCGCTTACCAACAGGCCACCGGGCAACTCAATTTCCCGGCGCACGACATCTTCTTCGACCCGCTTGCGCTGCCCATCTCTACGGGAATCGAAGAAGACCGCCGCAACGCCGCCGAAACCATCGAAGGCATCCGCCGCATCAAACGCGAACTGCCAGGCTGCTTCACCATTCTCGGCGTCTCGAATATTTCCTTCGGCTTGAATCCGGCCTCACGCATCGTGCTCAATTCCGTCTTTCTTCATGAAGCGGTCGAAGCCGGACTCGACGCGGCCATCGTCAACGCCAGCAAGATCGTGCCGCTCAATCGCATCGGCGAGCGCGAACGGGAAGTCGCGCGCCAACTCATCTACGACGAGCGCACCTTTGACGGCGACATCTGCACCTACGACCCGCTCACCGAGTTCACCACGCTTTTCGAGGGCGTCACGACGAAGAAGGCGCACGTTGACGACGCAGCCTTGCCCGTCGAGGAAAGTCTCAAACGCCACATCATCGACGGCGAGAAGCAGGGTTTGGAGACGCAACTCAAACGCGCGCTCGAAACCACCCCCGCGCTCGACATTATCAACAACATTCTGCTCGACGGCATGAAGACGGTCGGCGAGTTGTTCGGCAGCGGCCAGATGCAATTGCCTTTCGTCTTGCAGTCGGCGGAAGTGATGAAAGCGGCGGTGCGCTTCCTCGAACCATTCATGGAGAAGAAGGGCGGCGCGACGGCCAAGGGCAGGATGATCCTCGCCACCGTCAAAGGCGACGTACACGACATCGGCAAGAACCTCGTCGATATAATTTTGACGAACAACGGTTACAGCGTCGTCAATCTCGGCATCAAGCAGACGATTGAAAATATCCTCAATGCCTATTCGGAGCAGGGCGCGGACGCCATCGGGATGAGCGGGTTGCTGGTCAAGTCAACGCTCATCATGAAGGAGAATCTGGAAATTCTGAACGAGCGCGGCATCACCGTGCCGGTCGTGCTCGGCGGTGCCGCGCTCACGCGCCGCTACGTCGAAGATGATCTCAAGGCGATCTATCAGGGCAGTCTCTTCTACGCGAAAGATGCTTTTGACGGGTTGTATACGATGGACTCCTTGACGGGCGTGAAGAGTAATGGTGCGGAGCAGGCGGAGGGCGCAAAAGCCGCTGCTGCTACGGCGGGCGCAGATGTCAGTGCGGCGACGGAAGACGTGGAAGACCTAGTCGGTGAGGACGCCAAACTCGGCATCCGCAAACCGGCGAGGCCGCGCGCGGTGGTGAAAGCGGCGGGCGACACGACGCATACGCTCCGCTCCGACGTGAGCACGAATACGCCGATTCCGCGCGCTCCGTTCTACGGCTCGCGCGTGGTGGACGAGATACCGCTCGATGAGGTTTTCGCTTTCGTCAACGAGACGGCCTTGTTCAAAGGCCAATGGCAGTTCAAGCAGGGTCGCAGGTCAGCGGAAGATTATCGCGCACTCGTCGCGGACACGGTGCGGCCTGCTTATGACGAATTAAAGGAGCGCGCGAAGCGCGATAAGCTGCTCACGCCGCGCGCGGTCTACGGTTATTACCCGTGCCAGTCGGCAGGTAACGATCTGATCATCTACGAGGACGACGAGCGCACCGAGCGGCAGCGTTTCACTTTCCCGCGCCAGCCCGACGGCAAACGCCTGTGTCTCGCAGACTATTTTGCGGCGCAGGATTCGGGGCGCATGGATGTGGTGGCGTTTCATCTCGTCACGATGGGGCGGCGCGCGAGCGAGTACGCGCAACAGTTGTTCAAGTCGGACAACTACATGGACTATCTCTTCTTCCACGGCCTGAGCGTCGAGAGCGCGGAAGCCCTCGCCGAACTCTGGCACAAGCGCATCCGCGAAGAACTCGGCATCGCCGCGCGCGATGCGCAGGAGATCACGAAACTCTTTCATCAAGGCTATCAAGGTTCGCGTTTCAGCTTCGGCTATCCGGCCTGCCCGGACCTCGAAGATCAAACGAAGCTCTTCGAGTTGATCGACCCCTCGCGCATTGATGTCGCGCTCACGGAAGAGTTTCAACTCGAACCCGAACAATCAACTTCAGCCATCATCGTACATCACGAAGAGGCGAGATATTTTTCGATTGACTGAAATTCGTAAATCGTAAATCGTGAATAGAAGAATGCAGGTTTTCTCGCTTCACGAATTTCTTTATCAACATGTCTTCCACCGGACTTGAACCAACGCCGTCGCAGGAGATTGAGCCACCGCCGCCGCCGCCGCACGCCGCTCCGCCCATCAGCCTAAGAGAGCCGACATGGGAAGAACTCTCTGTGCTCGCGCCGATGGAGCGCGTGGCTTTTCGCGTGACGCGGCGGATGAACGAGGGCGCGTGGAAACGCTTCTGGACTTTCTGCCAGCGCACGCTGGGGATGAGTTGGATTCGCCTCTGCACCTACAACCTGATGCGCGTGCATGGACTGGAACACGTCGAAGCCATCTCGCATGAACGCCCCATTCTGCTCGTCTCCAATCACCGTTCCTTCTTCGACATGTACACGGTCGCCGCCGAATTGTTCCGGCGCACGAGTTGGGAGAAACGGCTCTTTTTTCCGGTGCGCGGGCGGTTTTTTTACGAATCGCCGCTCGGCATGTTCGTTAATCTCCTGATGGGGTGGTGGTCGATGTACCCGCCATTCTTTGCGGCGGGCAGCAACCCGATCCCGGAAAAGCGCGAGTTTGATAAATACTCGATGCGCGTGCTCGTCGATCTCTCGCGGCACGGCGAAGGCCATCTCATCGGCTTTCATCCCGAAGGCACGCGTAACAAAAATCCCGACCCCTATTCATTCCTGCCTGCGAAGCCCGGCGTCGGCAGGTTGATCAAAGATGCCACGCCGCAAGTCATCCCCGTCTTCGTCGCCGGACTCAACAACGATCTGGGGCGACAGGTGTTGGGAAATTGGACGGGCGGCGAATTGATCCGCGTCCACTTCGGCCCCGCACTCGACTACACGGAATTTCTCTCGCGCCGCGACGGCATCCGCACCTACAAAGAGATCGCCGAATTCGTCATGTCCAAAATCGCCGAACTCGGCGAACAAGACCGCGCGATGTACG
>JBPCIP010000052.1:0-15549 GCA_051006195.1 Pyrinomonadaceae bacterium | reverse complement strand
TCGCGCCGAAGTCACGCGCGACGGCGGGCCAATAGAACTCTCCGCGCGCGAGTTCAAATTGCTGCGCTACCTCATCGAACACCGGGGCGCAACCGTCTCACGCGACGAACTGTTGAACGAAGTCTGGGGCTACAACGCGATGCCCTCAACGCGCACCGTTGATGTCCACATCGCCTGGCTCCGGCAAAAGTTAGAACCCAACCCCCACTACCCGCAATTCATCCTCACCATCCACGGCCTCGGCTACAAATTCGTCGGGTGAAGTTCGATGAATTACAATCTTTCACGCCCTTCGCGGATAATCTCCACTATCTCCTTCGTTGAGATATTCAGGTTAATACCTGCGACATCCAGCGCAGACCGGCTAGATTGCACCGGCTTGAGAATGAAAACCTGCCCATCCGCGCTTTGAATCCTTACCTCACCGTCCACACGCGCCTGTTCAAGCAACGCGGAAAGGCTTTGTTGATTTTCAGGATATATCTGCATCCGGCCCGTTCACCTCCACCACATTAACTCCTGCCGCTTTCGCCGCATAACTCAAGCCGCCGTCTAACGTCAGTAAAAAACAGTTTTGATTTAACGCGCAAGCGATAATGTAAGCATCGTAAGCGTAGATGTTAAGTCGGCTGGCGATCTCTAATGCCTGCGCCAAATCTACGTCCACCAGATTCAGGGAGATTTGTTCGTAAATCTTAACCGCCGCTTGTGCCTGTTCCAACCTGATGCGCTGTCGCTTGAGCATTGCGGAAAACGCATTGCCGATTTCCCAGTGCAAAGAGCGCGGGGCAAATAACTCCGTGCCCTGCGTTCGAGCCACCAAAGCAGGCTTCTCCGGCTCGTTCGCAATAACAGCGATGATGACCGATGTATCTACGACGAGATTCATAAACACGCCCTTGCAACCCCTACAAGCAGCACTCTCATATTCCTGCACCAGGAAGACCTCTTTCATTAAACAGAGGTCTAAAGACGCTATTGGGTTTTGGTATTTGATTCTCTCCGATATTTTCTAAATTGAGAGAGAAATTCACCTTTACTCTCCTCCGGGGACATTCTCTTCAATGTTTCGTAAATCCGCATTCCTTCATCAGACAATTCGTAACTTTCATCTGTACCGTTCGGAAGATTATCGCGCATGACCTTTACGAAGCCGCATGACTGTAGCTCTTCCATAATTTCAAGCTTAACGTAAAATTCAGCATTGCCGTTCTCGTCTTTGCCTACAAGCTCGATATGCTTACCGTCGGAGGCATGCATTAGAAGCGCCTTAAAACCATTGCCCATCGCACGAAAAACTTGCCATAGATCATCGTCATGTTCAATCTGCCAAGAAGTATCAGGAAGTCTATGCACCATTTCAATTCATCCTCTCTGTACATCAAGTATAGTTTAGTGGGAGGAGGCTAACGCATAATAGACTTACTAATGGCTGCGGGTAAAGACGCACATTTCGCCGCATTTCTTTTTATTCCCGACTAATTGCGACCATTAGTTAAGCCAATTGCCGACCTTAATGCGAAAATTTTTCTGGAGTTGTTAATAAACCCGGCGGGGGAGCGTTTTATGGATGGAGACGACATGAAGGAGAATAACGTGTCAGCGACAGCACCCCAATTAAAAACCGTTCCCCCCAAAAGTAGCGGCGGGCTGGAAGAACTAGAAAGCCTCTTCCGGCAGCACTACGAGCAGGTTTACCGCACGGCTTACCGCATCACCGGCAGCCTGATGGACGCCGAAGACGTGCTGCAAACCATTTTCCTGCGCCTCGCCAGAAATACGGAGAGACGCGACCTCGCGCCGAGTCCCGCCGCTTACCTGCACCGCGCCGCCGTCAACGCTTCGCTCGACTTGATCCGGAGCCGCACGCGGGCGCGCTCCGTGCCGTTTGAGGATGTGGATGCGGCCTTGTTGCAAAGTCCGATTCTGAACCCGGAGGCCGAGCACGCCGACCGCGAAATGCGTACCTTGATCCGGCAGGCCGTGGCGCGGCTCGGCACGCGCGCCTCGGAGGTGTTCGTGCTCCGTTATTTTGAAGGCTACGACAACGGCGAGATCGCCTCGATGCTCGGCATGTCGCAGATGGTCGTCGCCGTCACGCTGCATCGCGCCCGCGTGCGTCTGCGCGGAGAAATTGGCGAATATTTGGAGAAACATCATGAAGCGTAATTCTAAAAAAGAACTTGAAGCAATCATTGACCAAACAATGAACGACATGAGCCGCGCGGAACCCGACGCGCAGACAGTCAACGAAGCGGCTTCGCGCGTCTGGGCGCGCATCGCCGCCAAACAAGAGGTGACTATGATGGACACATCCCCGACAACTACGGCAGCAGAACATATCAATAACTGCGCCGATTTTCAGTCGCTCATCCCGGCATACCTGCGCCGCGAATTGTCGCCGGCGCGCACGCTCCTGGTCGAAGACCACACGCAGGAGTGCATCCCGTGTCGCAAGGCTTTGAAAGAAGCGCGAACCGGGCGACCGGCAGCCACGCGCGCGGCAGCGCAGGCAAAATTCGCGCGCACGTCGCAGACTAATTTCACCGCGTGGCGTTGGGCAATTGCGGCGACGCTCGTCGTCAGTTTCGCCGTCGGCGCGTTGTTTCTCTCGAACCGTCTGCCTTCGGGCGGCGCGCTGGCGGCCACGGTGGAGAGCACGAACGGCATGCTTTATCGCGTGACCGGCACGAGCACACTGGCATTAGCCATCGGCGAGGAGATCGGAAAGGGCGTGCGCGTCCGCACAGCGAAAGATTCCGATGCCGTCGTCCGGCTGGCCGACGGCTCGCGCGTCGAGATGCGCGAACGCTCCGAGTTTTCCATTACGGAGAACGGGCAGGGCGTGACGATCCATCTGGATCGCGGCGACGTGATCGTGGAAGCGGCGAAGCAGCGCGAGAAGCATCTCTACGTCGCCACGTCCGATTCGCTCGTCTCCGTAACGGGCACGATCTTCGCAGTCGGCAGCGGCACAAAGGGTTCGCGCGTGTCGGTCGTCGAAGGCGAGGTTCACGTTAACCACGCGGGCGCGGAGAAAGTTTTGCACCCCGGCGATCAAACGACGACGAATGCGAGCCTTGAGCGAACCGCCATCAAGGACGACATCGCGTGGAGCCGCAATGCCGCGCGCTACGCGAAGCTCGTCGCCGATTTGTCGGCTTTGCGGCAAGACCTCAACCAGCGCGTGCCGCGTCCCGGCGTGCGCTACTCGACGCGCTTCCTCGACCTCGCGCCCGAAGGCACAATTCTCTATGCCGCGCTGCCGAACCTGGCGGCGACCTTGAGCGAATCGCACCGCATCATGCAGGAGCGCATCGCGCAGAATCCCGCCCTCAGCGAATGGATGAAGGGACAGGAGAATTCTCCGGCGCACGGGCCGGGGCTGAATCAGACGATGGCGCGCGTGCGCGAGTTCGGCGAATACCTCGGCGACGAGATCGTCGTCACCGCAGGGATGAACGCGCAGGGGCATCCCGATGCCTTCCTCGTCCTCGGCGAGTTGAAGAACGCGGCGGGCTTCCGCCCGTTCCTCGAACGTCAGATCACCCAATTCAAAACGGGAGAGAAGAACGCGCCGAACGTTCAGATCATTGATGACCCGAACGCCATCACATCTCCCGCACCGGCGGCGGCGGGCGCAATGATTGCGCCTGCGGGCCAGAAAGCGACGGGTGGCAAAGTCAACAACGAACTCTACGTCTGGGTTCGCGACGATTTCTTCGCCGCATCGCCGAAGCTCGAACAACTGCGCGTTCTGCAAGCGACTTTGAACGCGCCCGGCACGAACCGTTTCGCGGGCACGCCCTTCTACACGCGCATCTCGGATGTCTATCGCGAAGGCGCGGGACTCATCGTCGCCGCCGATCTCGAAAAAGTGATCGCTGGGGCGACGAGCGATGCCGCAAAAGTTCCCGGCGGACAGCAGCGCCTCGACGCTTATCGTCAACTCGGTTTGTTGAACCTCAAGCACTTCGTCGTGGAGCAGAAGGAAGTTAAAGCGAAGACGCAGAGCCGCGCCGTCCTGACGTTCGACGAACCGCGGCGCGGCATTGCTTCGTGGCTCGCCGCGCCGGGGCCGATGGGCGCGCTGGATTTCATCTCGCCGGATGCGAACATCGCGACGGCCTTCGTCGTCAAAGAACCAATGCTGCTCGTCGATGACCTGCTCGGCTTCATGGAGACGGCCTCGCCCGATTTGCGCAAGCGTCTGCGCGAACTCGAAACGCAAAACGGCATCGACCTCAAACGCGACTTCGCCGCGCCGCTCGGCGGCGAGTACGCCTTCGCCATCGACGGTCCCCTCTTGCCGACGCCCTCTTGGAAGATGATCTTCGAGGTCTATGATCAAGCGCGCTTGCAGCAGACCTTCGAGCGCACGGTGGAGAAGTTGAACGAGTGGTCGGCCCAGCACGGCGGCGGCGGTTTGCGCTGGGAGCAGACGGACGGCGGCGGCGGTCGCACGCTTTACACGCTCCGGTCGGTGGACTTCCGAGTAGAGGTTCATTACACCTACATGGGCGGCTATCTCATCGCCGCGCCGAGCCGCGCGCTCTTGAGCCGCGCCGTGCAGTATCGTGAATCGGGCGTGTCGCTGCGCCACTCGCCGCGCTTCACGGCGGCGATGCCGGAGGACGGCAACGCGAACTTCTCCGCGATCTTCTATCACAATCTCGCGCCGCTACTGCAACCGTTGGCCGAGACCATCGGGGAGCGCGCGAAATCGCTGCCGGAGAAGGAACAGCAGGCCATCGCCGCCTTCACCGCGAGTTCGACGCCGACGCTGGCTTACGCCTACGCGCAGGGCGACCGCATCACGCTCGCGGCCAACACCGAAGGCGGGCCGTTCGGCCTCAGCCCCGGCAGCCTGCTCGGTCTGCCGAATTCCTTCGCCATGCAGCACATCCTGATGCAGGCGATGGAAGGAAAAGGGAACGCGCCGGAGAAGAAGTAAGACCCAAGTGCGTGCGAAGCCGGTTGCGATAATTTTCGACAACCGGCCTCGCGCTTTCACTCAAATAAATCTAACGACGAGTGGTTGAGAGAAGTGGAGGGAAGCAATCATGAAACGCAATCTCATTATCGCGATTACAGGTTTAATGTTACTGATGCTGGCGGGATGCACTCGTCTTCCGACGACGGCCCTGACAATTGCCGCCGAGCGCGGCGATGCGGTTGAAGTGCGACGGCTCATCGCCGCGGGCGCTGAGGTAAACGAAAGAGACAAGGCGGGTCTGAACGCTTTGATGTGGGCGGCGCGCAACGGCAGGACGGAGATCGCCAAAATGCTCGTCGACGCCCGCGCCAACCTAAACGCACGCGACTGCGCCGTCAACGGCTGGACGCCGCTCATGCACGCCATCCACAAAAATCAGAATGCCGTGGCGCATCTCCTGATTGAGCGTGGCGCAGACGTGAACGCCAAAGCCGGAAACTGTCAGGAGCAGTCGGCTGAAGGCGGGGCGACCGCGCTCCTGCATGCCGCTGGCAACGACAACGCGGAGATCGTTAAAATTCTCCTCGCCAAAGGCGCAAATCCATACGGCACTCACGGCTCGGCGAGCGTGCTCTCGAATGCCGTGGCGGGCGCATGGGACATAGAGCGGCTGGGACACGGCAAATGCCCGACCGAAACCGTGAAGGCGCTGCTTGAGAGCGCGCCCGACCTGAACTTGCGGGGCGACATCTGGGATCGCAAGGCCATCTTCATCGCCAGACACAAAGGCTGCGCGGAAATGGTGAAGATGCTTGAGAAGCACAAGAGCATGTTGACGAGCGAACAGAGCGGCAGTCGTCTGGGAACGCATCTCATCAAAGTCTCCCCGGCTTGCTGGTCGAGCGAGAGTTCGTCGAGCGGAGAAGACAAGCATCGCTTCTCCTGCGGCGGCACGACCATCGCCATCGAGCAGGAACAGTTGACGGTCAACGGCCAGAGTTACGGCGCGTTGCAGCCGGGCGACACGGTGGAAGTCGAAGACGGTAAGGTCATCGTCAACGCCAAAGAGGTACGGGCGAGCGCGGCGGCGTTCGCGAGCAACTAACTGCGAACGGCCTGAGTTCATCCTGTTTCTTGATCTGTGCGTCAACGCGAAGAAAATTTCGCGTTGACGCACAGAACTTTAGCCTCACCGGCGGCGTTATGCTTCAACGATACGTCAACGTTTTCGGAGTTGCCACACACCGGCAAATTTGTTTGTAGTTGCCGGGAGAATGTCGTATAAAGCGGACTTCATTCTGTCACTGACGCTCGCGCCGTTTCTATTTCAATTAACAGTCTGCACGGCTTTCGTCTCAATATGAATCCAGTCATCGAACTCGACGGTCTGGGCGTGGCCTTTGGCGGGCGTCCCATCCTGCAAGACTTACGCGGGACGCTCGGTGGCCGCGCCATCGGCCTGCTCGGCCCAAACGGCGCAGGGAAAACGACGCTCATTCACACGCTGCTCGGCTTTCACCCGCCGACCAGTGGGACGGCGCGCATCTTCGGCCAGGACATCACCGGCAACGCCAAACAGATTCGCGCTCTCGTCGGCTACATGCCGGAGCGCGATTCTTTCATCGCCAAGATGTCCTGCGTCCACTTCGTGCGGCTGATGGCCGAACTCTCCGGCATGTCCGCCGACGCCGCGCTGGAGCGCGCCCATGAAGCCCTTTTTTACGTCGGCCTCGGCGAAGCGCGTTACCGCACGCTCGATACTTACTCGCTCGGCATGAAGCAACTAGCGAAACTCGCGCAGGCGATTGTCCACGGCCCGAAGTTGATCATCCTCGACGAGCCGACCAACGGGCTTGACCCGCCGACGCGCCTGCGCATGATTCGTCTCATCCGCGAGATACGCGATAGCGGTCAGGCGCACATTTTGCTGTCGTCTCACTTGTTGCGGGACGTGGAGGAATCGTGCGAGGAGATACTGGTTTTGAAAGACGGGCGCATCGCGGCCAACTGCAATCTTGAAGAGGAACGCAAGGCCAATCGCAAGTTCATCGAGATGGAGATGCGCGGGGGCGACAACCGCGCTTTCGCGGAAGCGGTCGGGCAACTGGGCTGCGAGTATGCGTTTACGAACGAGCGGCGTTTGAAGTTAGTTTTGCCCGAAGGCATCGAGATACGCGATTTATATGAAATCGCCGCCGCCCGCGAGATGCAGATTCGGCGTTTGAATTACAAGCGCGATTCGCTCGAAGACATCTTCCTCAAAGCGATGGAAGGCACTACGCCGGGAGGTAACGGCAATGGCAGTTTATGAACACGGCTACAAGCCGTATGCGGGGGCATTGACGCCGGAGTGGTCGCGCTTTCTGATCATCCCGCGCCACGCTTTGCGCGACGTGTTTGGCTCGAAGTTGTTCGTCGCGTTTTTTGCGGTCTGCTTTATCTACCCGCTCGTCGCCGCGATTCTCATCTACCTGCATCACAACGTCAACGCCCTCGCCTTGATGAAGGTCGACATCCGGGAGCTGGTTCCGATCAATGCTTCCTTCTTCCACGCCTTCATCACCACCCAGTGCTCGCTCGGATTCTTTCTCAATCTGCTCATCGGGCCGCCGCTCGTTTCGCGCGATTTGGCGAATAACGCGCTGCCGCTCTACCTGTCGCGTCCCTTCACGCGTAAGGAGTATGTGGTCGGGAAGATGAGCGTGATTTTGATTCTGTTGTCTTTGATCACATGGGTTCCGGGTTTGGTGCTCCTGCTCTTTCAGGCGTATCTGGAGGGCGCGGGCTGGTTCGCGAGTAATTTGTGGATGGCAGGCTCTATCTTTGTGGGCAGCGCAGTGTGGATCGTCGTGCTGGCATTTTTATCGTTGGCGGTCTCGGCATGGTTGAAGTGGCGGGTGGTGGCGAGCGGCGCGTTGCTCGGAATCTTCTTCATCCCGTCGGCCTTCGGCGAAATCATCAACGCGCTGTTTCTCACGCGCCTCGGACACCTCATCAGTCTCGGCGCGATCATGAACTCGATCTGGCGCGGGCTCTTCGGATTGTTCGTGCGCCGAACCGGCCACAGGGAAGGGATGCGCAACGGAGAGTTCATGGAGATCACGCTGTACGAACCGCCGCTCTGGGTTTCGTGGCTCGCGCTCTCCGCGATCTGCGCCTGCTGCGTGTGGCTTCTGATGCGCAAGGTGCGCGCCTACGAGGTGGTCAAATGATGGGCGCGGCGAAAGCGCAAGAGCAGATGATCGTCTTTGAGGATGTCTCCAAGTTCTACGGCGAAATCCTCGGCGTCAACCGCGTCAGTTTAGCCATCGCGCCGGGCATCACGAGTCTCGTCGGGCCGAACGGTTCGGGCAAGACCACGCTGATGAATTTGATGACCGGACTATTGAAGCCGACGCGCGGTCGCATCAGCGTGCTCGGCACTTCTCCTGACGACCCACAGGAACTGTTTCGCAAAGTCGGCTACTGCGCGCAGTTCGACTCTTTCCCGCGCGGGGCGACCGGCAGAGAATTCATCGAGTTTTATTTGCGCACGCACGGCTGCACGAATCGCGCGGTGGATAATTTGACGCATCAGGCATTGGAGCGCGTCTCGATGAGTGAAGCGGCGGATCGCAAAGTGGCCGGTTACAGCAAAGGCATGCGCCAGCGTATCCGCCTCGCGCAGTCAATCGCGCATAACCCGTCGGTGCTCATTCTCGACGAGCCTTTGAACGGCCTTGACCCGATGGCGCGCGCCGAGATCATTCGTCTCTTTCGTCAACTCGCCGCCGAAGGTTTGTACCTGATCATCTCCAGCCATATCCTGCACGAAGTGGACATGATGTCGGACAGCGTCGTACTTCTGAACAACGGCTACGTCGTCGCCGAAGGCAACGTCCACGGCGTGCGCGACGAGATCGAAGAACATCCGATGCAGATTTTGATTCGC
Source organism: Pyrinomonadaceae bacterium (assembly GCA_051006195.1). GTDB lineage: Bacteria > Acidobacteriota > Blastocatellia > Pyrinomonadales > Pyrinomonadaceae > JAIVJZ01. Next base: position 6,682 of record JBPCIP010000052.1, on the reverse strand, counting down.
TGCGACCGCCCGCAAATGCTCGCGGCGCGCGTCTTCGAGCAGGACGGCGTGGTCGAAGCGCGTCTGCACGACGACCGGCAAGGGTTGTTTGTGAAGACCAGACGGCCTGACGATTTTTACTTGCTCTTGAACCGCGTGGTGCTCGACGCAGACTTGCAGATCGAATCAGTCGCTCCGGCGGATGATGATCTCAACGCGGTCTATCAATACTTGATCAGTTCGGACGGAGGACGGGGATGAGTTCGACAGTCGAATCGGAAGCGTTGATGGAGAAGAACACGCGTGAGACGCCGTGGGGATTGTGGGCGCAACAGACGCTCTCGATCCTGCGCTTAGAGATACAGAAGAATTTTTTGAGCCGCCGCGCGCTCCTGATCTACCTGCTCGCGGCGTTGCCCGTGTTCCTGCTCTTTCTGCTCGCGATCTTTCCCCCGGACTCAAACGACTTTCAGAACTTCAACGAATTGAGCATCGTCTTTTCCGCCATCTACAACGCGCTCATCCTGCGCACGGTCGTCTTCTTCGGCTGCGGGTGGATTTTCATGAATTTGTTTCGCGGCGAGGTGGTTGACCGCAGTTTACATTATTACTTTCTCTCTCCGGTCAGGCGCGAAGTGCTGGTCGTCGGGAAATATTTGTCGGGGCTGTTGACGGCGATCATCCTCTTCGGGCTGACCACGCTCGTCTCGCTTTTCATGCTCTACTTCCCGCGATTCTCCGCCGAAAGCTCGCGCTACTTTTTCGAGGGCGCAGGCTTCGGGCAGGCGTTGACTTATCTCGGCATCACGACGCTGGCCTGCATTGGCTACGGCGCGGTCTTTCTCATCGTCGGCCTCTTCTTCCGCAATCCGATCATCCCCGCGCTCCTGATCTACGGTTGGGAGTGGCTCAACTTCCTCTTGCCGCCGCTCTTGAAGAAAGCGAGCGTCATTCATTACCTCCACTCGCTGATGCCGGTGCCGATGAAAGAAGGGCCGTTCGCCATCATGGCCGAGCCGACGCCTGCGTGGATTTCCGTCCCCAGTCTTATCGTCTTCACCCTGCTCGTCCTCGTCCTTGCCGGTCTCCACATTCGCCGCATGGAGATCAGTTACGTCGGAGACTAAGTGGAGAAGGGGCGAGGGGCACAAAAAGTAAGGGGCAAAGGTGAAAGCATTCCGGCTTTTATCCTTGCCCCTTTTATCTTGCTACCTCAACCTTCCACATATCTCCCCGCGACGGCGTGGCTGTGATGTCAACGTCGAGAAACTTTTTGATGACATCGATGTTGGTCGTCGTGTGAAACGAGGCGGGGCGTTGCGGTGCAACCGCGCGGCCTTTTCTCAGACCGCGCCGGAGTGTTGTAATCTCAACTTGTGAGAGACGCGAAATCAGTTGTGCTGCGCTTCGACGCCGGGACGCTCCTGCTCGACGGCGTCGAACAAACGGCGAAAGATATGCCCGGTAGTTTTCACTGGGACGAACGCGTCCGGCGCTGGCGCGCTCCGGCGCTGGCCTATCGTCATGTCGTCAAAGATTTGATCCGCAAGCGATTTGATTTTGAGGATCAAGCGCGTGCTTATCACGAGTTCGATTTCCCGACGAAGTTTACGGTTGAGCCTCGTCCTTACCAGCAGGAGTCGATCAGCGCGTGGCGCAAGGCCGAACGCTGCGGCGTCATCATCCTCCCGACGGGCGCGGGCAAAAGCCTCGTCGCGCAGATGGCGATTGAATTGACAAAGCGTTCCACGCTCGTCGTCGTCCCCACCATCGACTTGATGAATCAATGGTACGATCTGCTGCTTTCATGTTTTGCGGCGGAAGTCGGACTCATCGGCGGCGGCTTCTTTGAGGTCGGCGCGCTGACAGTGACGACCTATGCCTCCGCCTTTCGTTTCATGGAACGGCTCGGCGACAAGTTCGGCCTCATCATCTTCGACGAGTGCCACCATCTGCCCGGCGACGTGTTCCGCTACGCGGCAGAGATGTCGCTCGCGCCTTTCCGTCTGGGGCTGACCGCGACGCCCGAACGCGCCGACGGCGCGGACGCGATGCTGGAAAATTTGATCGGTCCCATCGTTTACCGGCGCGAAGCGCGCGACTTGGCGGGCGAGTATCTGGCCGATTACAGCGTCGTGCGTCTGCACGTCGAATTGAGCACCGCTGAGCGCGCGGCTTACGCGGCTGAGCGCGCCGTCTTTCAAAGCTTCCTGCGGGAGAAAAATATTCGTCTGAGCAGTTTGCAGGGCTGGCAATTGTTCATCGCGGCCAGTGCGCGCAGCGAAGCGGGGCGACGCGCGATGAAGGCTTACCGCGAATCGAAACGCATTGCGCTGGGGACCGAAGCGAAACTGCGCGTGCTCGGCGAACTGCTCCAAAGACATCGACGTGATCGCACGCTCATCTTCACCGCCGAGAACGAGATGGTCTATCGCATCTCAGAGCAGTTTCTCATCCCCGCCATCACGCACGAGACGAACATCAAGGAGCGGCGCGAATGGCTCGCCGCCTTCAATGCGGGCGACGTGCTCGCGCTCGCCACCTCGAAGGTCTTGAACGAAGGCGTGAACATCCCCGCCGCTTCCGTCGCCGTCGTGCTCTCCGGTTCCGGCTCGACGCGCGAGCACATCCAGCGTCTCGGTCGTATCCTGCGCAAGCAGCCTGACAAGGAAGCGATCCTTTATGAAGTCATCGCCGCAGACACGACCGAAGAAGGCATCAGCCGGCGGCGCGCGGGCGGCGATCAATTTCAAGCGGGCCCGCCGCGAATTGAAAGCGGAAATTTTTTCGAGTGAGTGATAACCCATGTTGACCGCAGACCTCGCAATGAGTTGGCAGCGCGGCGATCAAGTCAAGCCGCGCTATCTCAACACGGCGGATGACGATTGGCTCCAAACAGCGGCTTCCCTGAGCGAACTCTTCCGCGAGCACCGGGGCTGCCCGCGCGCCGAACTCGAAGCGGCGTTGGAGGATTACGTCGGGACGGGCACGGATTACAAGATACTGCGCGGGCTGATCAAGTTGCTGCTGGATCGCACGGAGTTTGCGGCGGGGATCGAGGCGGCGGCGTTCGATTTGCGACGCGCCGTCTTTCTCAAAGCGCGCGGCCTCCACCCGTTGATTGACGAAGAGGGGCGCGCTCACGTCATCGCGGAAGCCGCCGGGGAACTCAGTTGTGCGCCGGAGTTGGTGCGCGCGAATCTCTATGCCGACTTGCCGAAGAATCAACGGCTCGTCGAATTTGCTGAAATCGACGCCCGCGAATTGCTCGAACTCTACAACGTGGCGCAGGCGCAGGCCTTGCTCTACCGCTCGGTGAAGATGCAGTTATGGGTCGAGCCGCAGGAGGCGGGCGGCTATCGCGAGTTGTTCGGCGCGATCAAAGCGTACCGCTTGATTCACACGATCAAGGGCAACGCGGCGCGCGGCTACGAGATCGCGCTCGACGGGCCAATCTCGATGTTTCACCGCTCGCAGAAGTACGGCATCCAGATGGCCGTCTTTCTGCCCGCGCTGCTCTTGTGCAAAGGTTGGCGGATGCGCGCCGAGGTCGCGTCCAGACAAAGCGGCACGGCCTTTTTCGAGATGCACAGCGAGCGGCACGCGCTGCGTTCGCATTACCTGAGTGTGACGCCTTACGAAAATCCCGTGAAGGAAAAGTTGATCCAAAGTTGGACGCGTTTCGAGAGCGAATGGACGCTCGAAGAAAGCGGCGAGATCATCAATCTCGGCGCGAGTGCCTTTATCCCCGACTTCGTGCTGCGACATGCGACGACGGGGCGGCAAATCTATCTGGAAATCCTCGGCTTCTGGACGCCGCCGCACCTCACGCAACGCTTACAGGAATTCGCCGATAGCGGCTTTCAGGATTTCCTTCTCGCCGCGTGGGAGGAACTGCGCGGCAGCCGCGACCCTGTGGCGACAACGCCGCCGCACACTATCATCTTCAAACGTTCGCTCGACCCGGCCATCATCGAACTCGCCGCCAACGGGTTGAACTCGGAACCTGCAAGTCTGATATGAAAACTTTCAATCTGTGCTTTCTCGGTTTCGGCAACGTGGGGCGTGCGCTGGTTCGCCTGTTGCACGAGAAATCAGCAGCGATGCGCGAGGACTTCGGCATCGAGTGGCGGGTGACGGGCGTAGGGACGCGGCGCATGGGCTGGCTCGCGCAGGCGGAAGGCTTACCCGTCGAGCGGTTGCTGGCGGGCGAGGTGGTGGTAGGGGGGCAAGATTCGATGCAGCCGTCGAACGTGCGCGAGTGGCTCGCCGCCGCGCGGTGCGAGGTGATGTTTGAAACTACGTCGCTCGTGCCGTTGACGGGGCAGCCCGCAATCGAGCACGCCCGCGCCGCATTGGAATCGGGCGCGCACGTCGTCACGGCCAACAAGGGCATAATCGTTCATGCCTATCACGACCTCAGCGCGCTTGCGCGCGAGCGCGGCAGACGCTTCCTGTTCGAGGCCACGGTGGCGGACATGCCCATCTTCTCACTGTTTTGCGAATGCCTGCCGACGGCGAAACTGCTCGCCTTTCGCGGTATCTTTAATTCGACGACCAACATCATTATCGAAGAGATGGAACAAGGGCGCAGTTTTGCGCAGGGGGTGCAACGTGCGCGCCTCCTCGGCGTGACGGAGACCGATCCGGCCTACGACGTTGACGGCTGGGACTCGGCGGTGAAGACATGCGCGCTGGCGACCGTTTTGATGAACGCGCCGTTGAGACTTGAAGAGATCGAGCGGGAGGGGATGCGCGGTTTGGACGTTGACAGCGTGCGGGCGGCGCGGGCAGCCGGGACGCCTTTCAAATTAGTGAGCCGTGCGCGCCTTGTAAGCGGCGGGCGCGTCGTAGCGAGCATCAGGCCGGAACAGATCGCGCCCGGAGATCCGCTCGCCGCCGTCAACGGCGCTTCCTTGCTCGTCCATTTCGAGTTGGACATGCTGCCCGGCCTGACCTTGACCGCGCATCAACCCGATCTGCAAAGCACCGCTTACGGTCTGCTCGCGGATTTTATCAACGCCGTGCGCAAGAGATAGGGATGAGGGATAAGGGCGGAAGGATAAAAGAAATCTTTTACGCGGTTGAATGCTTTTTCTGATTCATTCCTCATCCCTTAGTTCATCCTTCATCCCGATTCCTCATCGCAGTCGGGGACGATGAACGAGAGATTTGCGAGGACGCTGCGCAGTCTGACCTGTCCGAGCAGGGTTTCGAGATAGCAGGTGAGACCTTCGAGCGCGGGGCCAATCTCCAAAATCCTGCGCGCCCCCGTCACCTTCTTAACGAAGCCTTCGTACTCCTCCCAATCCTTGTACATCAAATAGCACATGCTACCGTCGCGAAAACGCTTGAGGTGCGCAACGAGCAACGCGACCGAGAATTGATCGCATTCCTTGTCGGCGCGGCGCGCGAGTTGAACGAGATGCCAGAGGTCGCGGTAGAGCGTGAGCGCTTCTTCGCGGCGGGGATGGAAATCGCTGAAGAGATATTCCCCGTCAAACGTCGAATCTAAAACTTGCGCGAGCGAGATGGTGGATTGCTGGAAGCAGTTGCATAGCATTCCGTGAGCGCGTTCGAGTTTGGCGCGCAGCGGATTGTGCTCCGGGTCGTGCAGGCCGACCAACTCGAAGCCATAGACGCGCCCGACTTCGTGGCCGATGGCATAGCCGATGCCGTCGAGCGTGGAGAGCAAATCTTCACCGCCCTCTTCCAATTGCAGGACGCAGGTTTCCAGGTATTCGATGAGCGCGAGCGATTCCTTGTGGACGTGTGTAAAGACGGAGAAAGTGGAGGCGAGCAGTTGATCTTGCTGCACCTTCTTTTCGATGAGATGCAAGTAGTCGAGTTGCCGCGCCAGAGCGGTAAAGACGTGCCGCATCATCTCGCTGACAGAGGAAGGCCGGAGACCTTCGATGAGCGCGAGAAGCGGCATGGGCAGATTGACTTCGTTCGCTGGCTGCGGCGCAGACTCTTTGACAATCTCCTGGGGAACAGGGAAGGACGAAACGTGCGGCAGTTCGCTCGTGGGCTGATTTGAAGTGACGCTGCTCATAATGAAATTGTCCTGACGAATGGGGAAAAATCGGATAGAGGCAATCTAAGGAGTGTCGAAGTTGATGCGGCGGCTCAAACTTGATGCAGAGAGGCAGGACGCAGAAAAAAACGCCGCGCCCCGTGTTCCACTATCAAACTTTATGCCAGGCATTTCTGCGCGCAACGGCTTTACTAAAAAGCAATAATAGCGGGCGTCTTATGACTTTGAGAGAAAAACATGCCGGAGAGCTTAGTGTCAAAAACAGTCAGTTTGACAGGTCAGATTGATACTTTGATGTGAATCATGACCGACGTGCGACTACAAACATCGGCAAACGATAAACGATCAACACAGTTGTGGGGAATGACAAAGACTTCTGTGCGGTAGTCGCATCCGACCGCATATCGCCAATAAGAGCACTGGCGCAAAGGGCACAGAGAAGTGAGAATTTCTCTGTGCCCTTTGGGATGTCTCATAGAGCTTCGCGCGGATAGCTTTTGGTTATGTTGACGGGTATTTAAACTTGAGGCATCGGCTTTTGTTGCCTGAGCAGAGTTCTTAACTTCATGCGCGCCTTGTGCAGTTGCGACTTCGATGTGCCCACCGAACACCCCAGCATCCGCGCGATCTCCTCGTGCTCGTGCCCCTCCACATCGTGCAACACAA
>JBPCIP010000051.1:0-7380 GCA_051006195.1 Pyrinomonadaceae bacterium | reverse complement strand
GGAAAAAAAGACAAGAAACAGAGTGGGAGGTCGGGGAGGGGCGACACCTCCAGGTTTTGCCCCCCCCCCCCCCTTTCACGGCTTCTGCCTGGTTGAAATTCCTGCGCCCCTACCTGACCGTAGGGATTATTACCTATCGCCGCTTCGCGGCTATTGCGATCTACTGGCAACCGACTACTGACACTTTTAATTTATCGCCGCTGAGGCGAGTTCGCCTGCCGGAGTTTCGACGGGGGCGAGGATGGGATTGCTGCTGCTGCTGCTACGGTGGCGGCGTTGCTTGTGCTCGGATTTGACGGAGTACATCGCTTGATCCGCGGCGATGAGCAGGTGGGTGAGCGTTTCGCCGTCCACGCCGAAGCGCGCCGCGCCGACGCTGACGCCGACCCGCGCTCGTTGGTCGGGCGGGACGCGCAGAGAGAGTTTGGCGATGGCCGTTTCGATGCGCTCGCGCAAATCGTCCGCTTGATCGGGCGAGAGGTCTTGCACGAGTACGACGAACTCGTCGCCGGCGTAGCGCGCGAGAAAATCATATTCGCGCAGTTGCGCATTCAGCACGCGCCCCACTTCGCGCAGCATCTGATCGCCGACTTGATGACCGAACGTATCATTGACCAACTTGAAATCATCGAGGTCGAGCATGACGACCTGGAAGGAACTTCTGTTGCGGCGCGCACGCGCTTCCTCTTCGGCGAAGCGAAGGTGGAGGGCACGCGCGTTGGGCAACTGCGTGAGCGGGTCGGTGAGCGCGTTCGATTCGGCTTCGGCGTGATGCAGCGCGTTGGAGAAGGCATCGGAAGCGAGGCGCGCGACGGTGTCGAGCAGGTGCAGGTGGTCGTCCGTATATTGGCCGGGCTGCAAAGAATAGACAGCGAGCACGCCGAGCAGACGTTCATCCTTGACGAGCGGCAGCGCGAGCATCGAGCGGTAATGTTCCGTCTCCGGCAGATCGAACGCGGAGAAATCCAGCATCGGATCGAAGCCGGCGGCGGGGCGTTGATTGGCGAGGACGAAACCGATCACGCCTTCGCCCGGCGCGACACAATGCCCGCGCAGCAGGCCGGCGTTCAGTCCGCTGACGTGCGCCACTGATGCGTAGTTTTTCACCTCGTCGAAGAGATAGACGGCGCACGTATCGAACGGAACCATGTGGCCGACTTTGTTGACGAGAATCTGGCTGCGGTCTTCGATCTCCAGCGACGCACCGAAGGTGCTCGCGATCTCGTAGAGCGCATAGACTTCGCGGTGCGCGCTCTTGATCTGTTCGAGATAAGCGGGCACGGTGAAAAGCGGTTGATTGAGCGGCTGCCCCTTTATCATCCCGCTCGCTTCGACGAGCGAGCGCGGTTCGGCTTCGCGGCTCGTGAAGCCGTGCTGATTCAGCCCGCGCTCGGCGACCTCGGCTTCAAATTCCGGCAGATGCTTGATGAAGAGTTCGACGATTTTCGGGTCGAAGTGCGTGCCCGCACCGCGCAAGAGCATGGCGCACGCTTCCTCGCTCGTCATACCGCGCCGGTACGGGCGATCCTCGCGCACCGAGTCGAAGCAATCGACGACAGCGAAGATGCGCGCCGTCCACGGTATCTCTTCGCCGCGCAGCCCGTCCGGGTAGCCGAGGCCGTCCCAACGTTCGTGGTGCGAGCGCACGATAGGGACGACCGGGTACGGGTAGTCGATGCGTTCGAGAATTTGCGCGCCGACGACTGTATGCACCTTCATGCGCTCGAATTCGGCGGTCGTGAGTTTGCCCGGTTTGTTCAGGATGTGGTCAGGCACGGCGAGTTTGCCGATGTCGTGCAGCATCGCCCCGGCGCGCAACGCTTCGATCTCGCAGTGGGAGAGGTTGAGCATCTTGCCCATGCGCGCGGCGTAAATCTGCACGCGGCGGACATGGCAATGAGTCGTCTGGTCTTTGGCATCAATCGCCGTGGCGAGGGCTTCGACCGTGGCGAGATGAAGGCGGGCGAGTTCCGCCATCTCGCGCGACTTTTCGTCCATGCGCTCGAAATAGATTTTGTACGTGGCGAAAGTTGCGCCGATGACCGGGACGCTCAGGAGCAAGTAGATGAGACCGAAGGTCTGCATCGCTTGATAGAGCAACGCGGTGGCAATGGCGGCGGTGAAGAAAGTACAGCAAGCCCACAGATAGCCGTCGCTCCAAAATTTCCAGATGGAGCAGTTCTGCCTCAAGGCCTGGCGCGCGGCGATCAGTGTTCCGTTAATGAAATATTGAAGGAGCGACATCACGACGAGCGGAACAAGGAGTTGCTCGAAGGTGAGACTCTTCATGCCGACGGGTTGAAAGGAGACGCCCACGTAAGCGGCGAGCAGGAAATAGAACGCGCTGGCGGAGACGAGCACCGTGAGCGCCATCGTTGCCGCTGCGCCGAGCCACGTTGAAGCGCGGCGCGTGGTGCGCAACGAACCGATCAGCGCGTCGGTTGCACCGAGGACGATGGCCGCCGGCACGCCGAGCAAAATCGCGCCGAGAAAGATGAAGGCGTCGCCCGCCGTGATGCTGGACGAGGTGTTGGGGATGCGAATGGGGAGAGAGCTTGAGAGCACGACGAAGCTCGTGAGCGCGAGAAACTGCAAGCCCTGCATGGGAGTGAAATAGAGACAACGAGAAAGAGCCCACGCGGCGACCAGCGCCCCCGCCGACACCAGCGCGAACCAGTAAACTTTCGCCGCGCGGTTGTAATCCGACATCTCAATCATTCTCACCTGCATCCTCCGGTCGCGAAAGCTTTGCGACCGTTCTCCCAGTTGAACTGCTCCATCCCCAGCCAGAGATCAACCGTTCTGTCGTTTGCTTGTAACATCCGTCGCCGAATCCGACCCGGCGGGAGCAGGTCGTCTGTTCACGTTCGGCGACGGCATCGGGGCAGCGGCGAGTGCATGGCACTCACTCGCCGCTTCTAGGGTGAACATCTCATTCGTCCTGTCACGAGCGGTCCGCGTCGTGCTGTGCGGTGAAACCTGCGCGACCTGTCCGGTTATCAAAATTAGCGCGGCTTTTCGGACTCCGTGCGGTGAGTCCGCGAAGCGCGTGAACGCTTCAAGCCGCGTCCATCCTGGTAAACAAACGGCGTGCCGCACCTCGATCATGCGCCGGATAGCCAAAAACTTAACTAAAGCCCGCCGCTTATGCGCTTAAGCGGAAATTGGAAGCGCACGATCAGGCCCTCGTCGCGTCAGGCTGACAGGTCAGGATGATGCCGCCGTCATCTCTTGACCGGAGAACTCATCCGCCCGGACGAATCGAATTGCACTTCCAGTTTTCTCTCCGCTTTATTTTGCTCCTGCGCGTTGACAACTCTCAGGTCGCTGGCGCACTCTCCAAAAACATTGACAGGTGACAGGCGACAAGTTAAATCTCTGTTCTTTCCTATCACCTGTCACCTGTCACCTGATTTTATGTCCGTCGGTTATCTCGAATTGCTGCGTGCGAATCGCGGCTTCCGGCAATTGTGGCTCGGTCAAGTGGTGAGCCAACTCGGCGATTGGTTCGACACCATCGCCGTAATGACGCTCGTGCTGAATTTGACGGGGTCGGGTCGCGCTGTCGGGTTGATCATGGTGGCGCGTTTTCTGCCGAGCGTCGTCGTCGGGCCGCTCTCCGGCGTCGTCGCAGATCGTTTCGACCGCCGCCGCATCATGATCGTGTCCGACCTGTTGCGCGCCGTCGTCGTCCTCGGTTTTCTGTTTGTGCGGCGTGCCGATCAAATCTGGCTCATCTACGCGCTGACGATTTTGCAACTCACCTTCTCGACCTTTTTCGAGCCGGCGAAATCGGCGGCTATTCCCTCCATCGTCGCGGAGCGCGAGCTGATCACGGCCAACGCGATCTCTTCGGTCACATGGTCGGCGATGCTCACGCTCGGCGCGGTCGCGGGCGGCGCGGTCACAGGTTGGTTCGGCACTGATGCCGCCTTCATCGTCGATTCCATCACCTACCTCGTCTCCGCCGCCCTCGTCTGGGGCGTGCGCTTTCCCCGCAGGCCGCCGCGCGAAAAAACCAAACTCACCATCGGCAAAGCCCTCGGCATCACGGACACGCTCGAAGGCATTCGCTATGTGCGGACGCGCCCGCGCGTGCTGGCGTATCTGGCGGTGAAACCGGCGTGGGGGTTGGGCGGCGGCATCCTCGCGCTACTCGCGGTCTTCGGCGAAAAGATTTTCCCCGTCGGCAAAAACGCGGCCACCGGCATCGGCATCCTCTATGCGGCGCGCGGCATCGGCACGGCCCTCGGCCCCTTCGTCGCGCGCCGCCTCGCGGGCGAATCGCGCACGGCGATGCAACGGATTATCGGCTTCTCGTTTCTCGTCGGCGGCATCTTCTACGCGGCCTTTGGCGGCGCGACGAATTATGCGTTCGCGCTCCTGATGCTGCTCATCGCGCACATGGGCGGCAGCATCCTCTGGGTCTTCTCCACGGTGCTTTTGCAGAGCGCGGTGGAAGACAACTTTCGCGGGCGCGTCTTCGCCGCCGAACTCGCCCTGCTCACGCTGACGATGGCCGTGTCCAACTACGTGACCGGCGAACTGCTCGACCGTTTTAACATCTCGCCCCGCGCCATCACCATCGGCATCGGCGCGCTCTTCCTCCTCCCCGGCCTCTTATGGTTTGCCACCACGCGTTGGTGGAACAGAGAGCAACGAACCGCGCGGGGGTCGTCTTGCGCGGCGGTGAGCGAATCGGCAAACACAAATTCCGCCGCGCTCCGCGAAGCCGCCGCAAAAGTTCATCTCTCGACCGATTAACAAACCGCCGGGGCGTTAACTGTCATCGCGCCGCATTTGTCACAACACAGTGGAGACTCGCTGAATGGAAGTCGGATTAAAGGAGCGCGTCGCGTTGGCGGCGGGAAGTAAGAGACTTGGTGGCTTTGCGGCGGCGCGCGAGTTGGCGCATGAAGGGCGCGCGGGCGGTTATGTTGGCGAGGCGAAGAAATGAGCAGCGAGAATGTCGTCGAAGCGCGCCGCGCGGGTGTGGACTTGAGCGTTGCGGCGTTCGACCACGAAGCGTGGGCGCGTGCGCCGGCAGTGAAACTCACGCGCTATTGGTCGGGCGAGGCCGCGCCCGGTGGACGCCACGCCGAAACGCGCCTCTTGTGGAACGAGCGCGCTCTCTACGCGCGCTTCGTGTGCGCCCAACGCGAACCACTGATCGCGCACGCGCGGCCACAGCTTGAACGAAAAACCATCGGCCTGTGGGAGCGCGATGTGTGCGAGTTGTTCGTTGCGCCACGCGCCGACGAGCCGGAGCGTTACTACGAATTTGAAGTTGCGCCCACGGGCGAGTGGCTCGACCTCGCCATCCGTAAAACTGCACACGCGCGCGAGACCGACTGGAATTATCGTTCGGGCCTGAGGGCGGCGGCGCGCGTCTCTCCCGATTCGATCACGCTGGCGCTGTGCGTGCCGTGGGAGGCTTTCGGCCACGTCGCGCAGACGGGCGAGCGTTGGCGTGTGAATCTGTTTCGCTGCGTCGGCGCGGGCGCGACGCGCGGCTACCTCGCGTGGCAACCGACGCTCGCGCCAGAGCCTGACTTTCATGTGCCGGAAAAATTCGGCGATCTTGTTTTCCGCGACTGAGAGACTTGATCTCAGAACCTCCTTTGCGTGAGAAAACTCTTTCAGGCAAAGGCATCAGAGCGAAGAGAAAGGCGCAAAAATTTTAACCGCGTGCTCGCCGTTTCGCCTCGCGCTCCAAACGTGTTTATGCATTCGAGAGGCGGGCATCAAGACAATCGTTGCAAATCTTCCGCGAAGCGGGCGCGGTCGGATTCGCTCACCTGCGCGATGCGCACGCCGATGAGGTAGCTGCCGGTGGTGGCCGCCGCCCCGTCTTCGGCAAATTGTTCATAGCGGACGGCGATGACGTGCATCTCGATGGTGCCGCCGGGATATTCGAGCAGAAGGCGCAAAATTTGATCCGAGGCGGTGAGGTAACGGTCGTCGATGCGGACGGCGGGAACGATCAGGCCGAGGCCGCTTGTGCTGATGTCGCGCGTGACGCCTTTGACACGCGGCGCGCGTTCAAGTTGCTCGCGGCTTAATTTCGGATCATAGAGCGAGACGCTGAAGGGCACGCTCCTGCGGTAACGCCGCGCACGACGGCGATTGCCAAAGAACTCGCGCAGATGCGCGATCATGGAACGCGTCAGTTCCGGCATAACGTTAGGTGGAAGGAAAGAGCAAAGGGGAGAGGGCAAAGGGGAAAGGGAAAGAATGAACTGCCGCCCTACTTCCCTTCATCTCTCCCGTTTACCCGTCTCATTTCCGCCTTATTTCTTCGGCGGATTGTAAGGTTTGCCGCCCGTATCTTTTTTCTGCATGCCCCCTTGATCCGAGTAGTAGGAGAGGAGGCCGGTGCGCCCGTAGCGCAGGGGTTCGGCGTTGACCTTATAAGTTTTCCCGTCCTTGCCGGGCGTGATCTGAAACGTATAGCCGAGCGTTTGTGCGCTCTCCACATCTTCGCGCAGAGACGGTTTGCTTTCGAGCAGCGCGGCCATGTCGGCGAACTGCCCGGAGTGCACGGCGGCGTAGCCCGCCTGCGCGTCGGCGATCTTCAGCAACAACGCCTCCACCTCTTTGTGATGCGTCTCGATGCGCGCCTTGAGAAAGAACTCTTTGCCGTCGCGCCGGACGATCTCCTGTGCCTCCGGGTCGCCGAAAATCCATGCGCCGTCGCCGCCGCGCATCAGCGTGATCGCCTCCAATGGGGCGATCTCTCCACCCACCCGCGCGAAGACGGTCGCCATGTTGCCGCTGATCTGCTCGCCGCCGAACTCTATCTTCTCCGGCACCGCCCCGGCCAGCTTCTCAAATTCGGGCTGCAACTCGGCAAACTCCTCCGCGCTCAAGCCGTCAATCGCCGGTTTGTAGATCGAGAGGGCGAAGGCTTCGCGAAACCGGCGCTCGCGCAGTGCCTTGTAAAAATCGCCGACGGTCTGAATCGGCGTGCGCACCTGTGTGGGGGATAAAGCTGGCGAAGTTTGCGCGAGCGTGGCGCGGTTCGCGCCCGGTAGTGCGAGCAGCAACAACGCCGGAATGAGCAATGAGAGCGAAACCGCGCGCAGGCGGCGAGGCGTGGACTGGTGCATGTTGGGTATTTCCCTCGGACAGATGAGATGTATGCGGCGCATTCGTGTAACGAAACATCGCGGGGAGCGCGCCACACTGATAGAGGATAAAACAGCGGGAAACGTTGCCGCAACCAAACGAATGCGGAATGGGGGGTTTGGGGGGGGGGGTGGGGGAGTGGGGGTGGGGGGGGGGGGGGGGAGGGTTTTTTCCCTCTGCACCCCGAACCCAAAGATCCCCATTCCGCATTCGTTTGGTTGCGGCAACGTTTCCCGCTGTTTTATCCTCTAT
>JBPCIP010000050.1:0-23335 GCA_051006195.1 Pyrinomonadaceae bacterium | reverse complement strand
CTGTTGCTCTCTTCGGGAGAGTGCCTTAACTCTTTGCTCGAATTATACCACGAAAGGAGCGGGGAAAACCTGACTGAAGTCTTCAGCTAAAGCTGAGGGTTTCAACCTTCCCCGATGGGGACAATGACGGTTGAACTGAAGAATTTGCCACACTTCCCAATGCAGGGAAGTACATACGTCAAACAAGGGACCGTATTTCCTGTCAGCCAGAGAAGCCGCAGAACGCTGGAGTTGAGGGGCGGCGGCGGCGAATCGAAACATCTACGCAAGCCTTGCGGATGAAAGTCGCGCATCACAGACTGATTTGGCGTGTTATGCGGGCTGCCGCAGCCTCACTACATTATAGCTTTTGCCGGTTGTTGAGAATCTTGACGAACGAGCCGGAGCGCAGTTCGGAGAGGGTCAGGCCGGAGAGTTGTAAGGCTTCGGCTTCGGTGAGCGCGCCGCAGTTGAGGGCGCGCAGGAAGTAGTTGAGCAAGCCCTGACCGGTGGCGGCGTCGTCGAACACATCGCCGACGAGGGTGGCTTTGGCGGCTCGCTCGACGAAGTTGCGGAGACGTTCGGAGGCGGCATCGAGGCTCTGGAGAAAGAAGGTGTAGACGGCGGCATAGCGGGTGGGGAGTTGGGCGGGGTGCAAGTCCCATCCTTGATAGAAGCCGCCGGTGAGCGAGTGTTGGACGTGTTCGTAGTGGATGCGCCAGGCGCGGTGGACGGTGCGGCGATTCTCGTCTTCCTGTGCGGGTGTCAGAGTCTCGTCCCCGGTCGCGCGGTGCGGGGCGACGGGCATGATATTGGTCGCGCCGTCGGAGAGCCAGACGCCTGTGCCCGCGAAGGCGACCTGCATCATGAGCTTGGCGAACTCGCAGGAGTGGTGAAGCATGTGTTGGTGCGCGGCGGTGATGTTGCAACTGGCCGTATAGTCGTAGGTGCCGAAGTGCGCGGCTATGCACCGACCGCGCGCGGCGGCGAGGAGAAGCGGCAGATTGTTTGCGCCGTGGTGGTTGATGATCGACTGCGTGGTTTCGATCATCATCTCCATCTTGAGCGCGCCCGCCGGGAGACCTAGTTGCGGCTCAAGGAGATCGAAGAGAGCGGCGAGCGCGGCGGTTTGTTCGGGTACGGTGATCTTGGGCAGCGTGACGACGAAGTTCGGGGGCAACCCCCCACCCGCTTCCGTTACGAGCGTGGAGATGAAGATGTCGAGCGTGCGAAGGCTGCGGGCGCGCAGTTCTTCGGTGAAAGGCTTGATACGGATGCCGATGAAGGGCGAGAGCGTGCCGTCGCGTAATCCTTTCGCCGCTTCGCGGGCGGCGGCTTCGGCATGAGCGTCCTCCTCTTCATCAGGGCGGTTGCCGTAGCCGTCCTCGAAGTCGATGCGGAAATCTTCGACCGGCTCGCGACGCAGTTTCTCCTCCACGCGCTCGTAGATCGTGCGTGCGAGCGCGGCGGATTTATCGTCTCCGGTTGGACCGGACAGATTAACGGCGCGGGCGAAGATTTGTGCGTCGGGCGCGAACTGTTCGAGGGCGCGCAGGGCGAGCGCGCCGAGGCGACGGGGCGTGTCGGCTTTGAAGAGGTGCGCGCCGCCGTAGACGGTGTGGACCGGCTGGCGGCGTCCCGTCTCGCCGGGATAGACGCGGGCGAAATCGGCGTTAGCCTGTTCGAGCCGGGCGATGATGTCGCGCGTGGTTTCCGGCGTGAGCGATGTTTTCATGTTGTGCCTCGTCCGAAGTACGGAATGTGATGGGGAACGATTAACTCACAGGGAAGTTTGAAAAACGAAAAGGACGCAAGGAAAAATTTGGCGTACGCCGTTTTCTTCTCCGCGCCCTTCGCGATCAGATTTACCTTACTGAAAAACCTGCTCGACGGGTGTGATGCGAATCTGTGTGGGACGCACGTCAATCGGGTAAGTTTCGATGATCTTGTCCTCGGCCACGATCTCCTGCGGCTTGGGCGAATTGTAAGTGATGGGCGAAGGCTTGTTGGCGATGATCGCGTCGCGCAGAGCTTCGGCGTCTTTCGTGACGACGACAACGCGCATGCGATTCGTCGCGAGATACTTCTTGATCGCAGCGTTGACATCTTCTACGGTGAGCGTGGCAAGCTGCCCGCGCAGGTATTGGTTGAAGTCGCCGACGCGGTAGTAGCGGCTGTCGAGCGCGTAGCCGAGTCGCTCGTCCTGCGTCTGCGTCAGGATGTTGGAATACTTGGTCAGGAATTCGCGCGTGGCTTCAAAGGCTTCGCGCGAAAGGCCGTCGCGGACGAGTTTGTCGTATTCGTAGAGCGCGGCGCGCAAAACGAAATGGCCTTGCTCAATCGGCACGGGGCGAATCCAGATTTGGAAAATCTGTTGTTTGCGCGCGAGGTTCGGGTCGGGCGTGAACTGGAACATGCCGCGCGGGAAATATTCGATGTAAGCGTAGTCGCCATAGTTCAAGCCGCGCGCTTCGCGCAGGCGTTGATAGAGATAACTGTTGGACGAACGATGCTGGCCGAAATAGGAGGCGACGACGGCGAGCGCGGGCCAGTCTTTGTCGGCGCGCGTCACGTCGATGGGAAAGCCCAGAGAGATGGCGGTCGAGCGCGTGTCGCGTTGGACGATGTCGATGTGCATGCCCGCATCGAGTTTGGGCGTGAAGAAGTTAGAAGCGCCGCCGGTCGTCGTGCCCGGCGGAAGTTTGGCGAAGTTCTTTTTGACGGTGGCCGGGAAATTCTTCGGGTAGTTGCCCGCCAGACCGACGATCAGATTGGCCTGCGTGTAGTGCCGGCGATAGAAGTCGCGCACGTCCGCGAGCGTCAGGGCTTCGAGTGAAGAGACGCGCCCCGTGTTGTGATGCCCGTAAGGGTGGCCCGCGTAGATGTTGTTGTAGAGTTGTTCCTTGCCGAGTTCCTCATCGTTGCTCTGGCGCAAACTCACCTTCAGATAATTCATCGCGTCGGTTTTGAGGCGCGTGAAATCGTCTTCGCGAAAACCGGGGTCGAGCAGCATCGCGCTGATCAATTCGTAATAGCGCGCGAGATTGTCAACGTGCGTCGTGCCGGTGAAGACCGTCATCTCTTTATCGACCTGCGAATTGAAAGAGGTCGCCATCGGGTAGAAGGCTTCGACGATCTCTTTGTAGACGAGCGAGCGCGTGCCGCCCCCGGCGACCATCGCGGCGGTCAAAGCGGCGAGTCCCTCTTTGCCCGCCGGGTCACTGGCCGCGCCCGTCATAAAGAGGAGGCGAAAGGAGACGAGCGGCGAACTGTTCGGGATGAGCACGGCGTTGTTGGCACTCATCGCCGTCGCCGCAGCATCGTCCGGCGTTTTCATGGCGGCGGAAGAAGCGTTGCCGCGCGCAGCAGGCGATTTACGCGCGGTTGATCTGCGTTGTTGAGCGTTAATCGGCATATTGAAAAGCGCGAGGGCTGAGCAGAGCAGGAGTGAAATGGATAAGAGTCGTCGCATTATTTGTCACCTCCCGTGGTGGTGGCCGTAGCTTTGCCGCCCGTTTTGGTGGAGAGCGTGACGATGGTGCGGTTGTTATCGGTTAAATGGCGGCGCGCGGCGTCGCGAATATCTTCGGGCGTGACGGTGTCGGCGAGCGCGAAGAGTTTGTTCATGGTCTCCGGCGTGCGGCGCAGGGCGAGATAAGGGGCGAGCGCGCTGGCAATCGCTTCGGAACTGTCCATCGCCTGCGCGAAGCCGTAGCGCAGGCGCGAGCGCGTGGCATCGAGCTTCTGCTGCGGGACGAGTTCGTTTGTGTAGCGTTTGATGTTTGCGAGAATTTGCTCGCGGACGTAGACCATGTCTTTGCCGTCCTTGAGGCGCGCGGAGACGGTGAACAATTCCGGGTCGATGCGGTCGCTGAAACTGACGCCGACGAAATCCACTTTCTGCTCCTTCAGGACGAGTTGCTGGTACAAATCCGAGTTCTGCCCGAAGGCGATGGAGGCGAGCAGGTCGAGCGCGATCTTGTCCTTGCGCTCGTCGGAATAGGCGGGGCCGCGAAAGGCGACGGCCAGATAGGGCAGCGTCGTCGTCGGCCAATCGACGTGCGCTTCGCGCGGTTCGGTCTGCGGCGGCTCCGGCGTGATGTCAGGCTTATAATTGCCGCGCTCCCACTCGCCGAAGTTACGTTTGGTGAGCGCGAGGGCCGAGGCGCGCGTCACGTCGCCGACGAGCAGCACGGTCGTGTATTCGGGACGATAGTAACGCCCGTAAAACTCACGGCTGTATTGATATTGATTAGGCATGTCCTCGATGTCTTTGATGTAGCCCATCGTCGTGTGCGAGTAGGTGTGCGTGCGAAAGGCCGTCTCGCGCAGCTTCTCGAACAACTTGCTGCCGGGGTTGGAACTGTTCTTGTTGTACTCGCCGAGCACCGCGAGTGCTTCCGTCTTGTATTCCGGCTCCGGGTATTGCAGAAAACGGAAGCGGTCGCCTTCAATCCGCATCACTTCGTCCAAATCCTCTTTCGAGAAAACTTCGTGATAAACCGTGCGGTCGTCGGTCGTGTAAGCGTTCGACGAAGCCCCGGCGCGCTTCAAAATATTGTCGCGCTGGTCGGGCGTCACGTTCTTACTGCCCCGAAACATCATGTGCTCGAAGAAGTGCGCGTAGCCGCTCTTGCCCGGTTCGACTTCGTTGCGCGAACCCGTCGAGACGACGATGTAGAGGGCGACGAGGTTCGGCTGGTCGGTCGGCACGGTGACGAGGCGCAGGTTGTTCGGCAGATCGTCAATCGTGTAGTTATAAGGAAATACTTTTCGCTGATTAGCTGCGGTCGGCTTTCGCGGTGCGCGCCTGCTCGTTTGCGCCAGGCCCACAGCGGGCAGGCACAGCATGAGCGAGACGAGTAGTAAGATTTTCATATCGCGTTAACTCCCGTAAAACTTTTTCGGATTGTTGAATGGGGACGGAAGAATTATACACGACGATCACGGAGAGGGCGATCAGGGGACAGTCAGGTAAACGCTTGGCATCACTCGCCCGCGCGAACAGATTGATATTCAGCTAAGGCTTCATCCGCAAGCCGGGCCAGCCTATCCTGCGACCGGGCAAAAGTTTCGTCCCACTTTTCTTCAGCAGCAAGATCATCAAGCAACATTTTAGCGAGCATATCCTGAGCCTCCTGTGGAAGTTTAGAGGCTTCAGCAAAGGCTTTCTCAAGCAATTCCGTCATATCAGCACCTCAAGCAGTAAATTACTAACACCAATTTGTCCTGTTTAATAAGCTCATGGTTTGTTCCTTCCAAAGGAAAAGCCCAACTATATGCCGCGCACACCAAGATACCGACTCCTGTTTAGCTTTTCGCCATGTAGAAAGGCAGCCAGAAGCGATCAAGGAATCCGAATCTTGGTGTAGCTTCCATATAGTAATTATCCAGAACCGGATAATTACACTTTATCAGCAAAACTCAACTCGCGGGAGTGACACAAGGTTAGCAATGAGGCGAGACGGTGAGTCGGCGTGAAGCGCGCTTGAGGATGCGGCTGTCTTGTGCGAGTTTTACCGCCCGTCGGGTATAATCTCCCTTTGTCGTCACACATCGTTTTATTCGCATTAAATATTGAGGAGCAAGCATGACCGCTGAGAAGACCGCCAAGAAACGCCCCGACCGCATCAGGTTCGACGGGCGCGTCCTGTTTTTGACCGACGATACCTCGCTCATCCGCCGCCAGTTGGAAGCCGGAGAGGATTTGCCCTTCGACCCGGAACGGCCATTGATGAACAACATCTCGACCGACGAGATCACGCCCGGCTGGGTCTGTTTCTATTACGACGAAACGCTCGGTCAGTACGTCTATGTCGGGATGCGCGAGAGCGCGGTGCAAAAGGACGAGGTGAAAAACGGGAATTTCAAAGTGGTCGTCTCCGGCCTCTCGAAGGGCTGCGGCTCGTCGCGCGAAACCGCGCCCTACGCTGAGCGTGCCGCCGGGGTAGAACTCGTCATCGCCCGCACCATCGAAAAAATCTACGGGCAAAACTCGCAGAATATCGGCCTTTTGACCTCGACCGATTTCGGCCTCATCGAACGCATCCGGCGCGGCGAAGAGATACCGCTCGCGGAGTTTACGCGCGGCCTCGACCCCATCTCGCAATCAATCGTCGAATACGGCGGGTTGTTCAATTACAACAAGGCGCGGCTCGCGGGCGAAGTCATGCCGCCCCCAATTGAAACCGAAAAACGCCCGTTGAACATCGTCGAGAAGATCATCGCGCGCCACGCTTTCGTGCGCGCCGGAGAGGTCGGCGTCGCCGCCGTCAAGCCGGGCGATGCCTTGTTCGCCGTGGCCGACGTGCGCTTCTCGCATGAATACGTGACGCCGATGGCAGAGTCGCTGTTCAAGGGGGCGTTGGGACATGACGCGCAGGTGACTGAGCCAGAATCGGTCTACGCGTTTCGCGACCACCTGACGTTTTTAGGGCGCGTGATGTCGGACGATAAGAAGAAGATGGGCTTGCTCGAACGTGCCGACGGGCTGGCCGTGACGCAGGAGAGTTTCACGCGCGAGCAGGGCATCAAACTTTACAGCGGCACGCAGGAGAAGGGCTCTGAGGCGATCTGTCATAACGCCGTGGTGGAAGACATCGCGCTCCCCGGCCAACTCGTCGTCGGGACGGATTCGCACACCTGCATGGCGGGCGTGCTCGGCTGCTTCGCCTTCGGCGTCGGCTCGACCGACATGGCGAACGCCTGGTACACGAAAGACATTCGCATCAAAGTGCCGGAAACCGTCCGCTTCGTGTTGACGGGAGAGAAGCGCGCCGACGTGTCGGCCAAAGACGTGATGCTCAAGATTCTCTCGACCGATTACATGAAAGAGGGGCGTGGCATCGGGCAGGTGTTGGAGTTCGCGGGCGATGGCCTCAAAGGGATGTCCATCGACGAGCGCGCGACCCTGACCAACATGGCCGTCGAAGCCGGTGGCACGACCGGCATCATCGAACCGGACGAGGTGACGCTTGAATACCTCGTCGGCACGCGCGGACTCGATGCGGAAGAGATACGCAAGGGCTTTCTCAAAAGCGACGAAGATGCGGAATACGCCGCCGTGTTTGAAATTAAATTGGAAGAGATTCGCCCGATGGTGGCGACGCCCGGCGACCCGCGCAACGGCGTCAACATCAACGAACTCGCGGAAGAAGTTAAAATCGACGCGGCTTACGGCGGGTCGTGTACGGGCGGCAAGATGGCCGACATGGATATGTACGCGGCGGTCTTGAGACGCGCGGTCGAACAGGGCAAGCGCGTCGCGCCGGGCGTGCGTCTATATTTGCAGTTCGGCTCGCAGAAGATCAAACAGTACGCGCGCGAGCGCGGCTACATCGAGATATTCGAGCGCGCGGGCGCGGAGTTGATTGACCCGTCGTGCGGCGCGTGCATCAACGCGGGGCCGGGCGCGTCGAAGACGGCGGAGACCGTCACGGTCAGCGCGCAGAATCGCAACTTCCCCGGCAGGAGCGGCCCCGGTCAGGTCTATCTCGCGTCGCCTTACGTCGTCGCGGCCTCGGCCATCGCGGGGCGCATCGTCGAGCCGGAGGAATTTCTCAAAGAGCGCGAAGCGGAGTTGGTCGGGGTGTGATGGGGTTGAAGTTTCTCGGCACGGCGGCGGACGTGAGCGAACGCAGAGGGAAGTACGCGCGCATGGAGCGCGAGCGGCGTTTCCTGCTGCGCGAACTCCCGCCGGGTCTCAAAGTCAACGACGAGCACTCGCAAATTTTCGACAACTACCTGACGGGCACGCGCCTGCGCCTGCGGAAAGTTCGCGCCCCCCGCGAGCGCGCATGGACCTGGAAACTGACGCAGAAATTCGCGCCCGATGACCCGCCCGATTTCTCGCGCACGCTCATCACTAATATTTATCTGTCGCAATATGAATACGAAGTGCTCTCCGTCTTCGAGGGCAACGAGATACGCAAGAACCGCTACCCTTACGTGTACGACGGACGCGTGTTTTCAATCGACGTGTTCCTCGGCGCGCTCCACGGCCTCGCTCTCGCGGAGACGGATTTCGAGACGGACGAAGAGATGCGCGCTTTTGCCATCCCGTCTTTTGTCTTCCTTGATGTGACGAATGATGAGATGTTCACGGGCGGGCGGCTGGTGGATTTGACGATTGACGAGATACGCGCCGAACTCAAGCGGCGCGGTGAGAGGGGCGAAGCGGAGTGATGAATTTTCGCGCGGGCGGTTTGATCGTGGTTCTCATCGGCGTCGCGGTGGTCGTCGTCGGGTTATTGATCTACACAGGCGCGCTCTCGTGGTTCGGGCGGCTCCCCGGCGACATTCGTTGGGGCAACGAGCGCACTCGGGTCTTCATCCCGCTCGCCTCAATGCTCCTCGTCTCGCTTGTCCTGAGCCTTGTCATGTATCTCTTGCGACGCTTCTTTTGATCGACTCGATGCCGGACGCCTCACCCATCATTTACACTATCGGGCATGGACGCCATGCGTGGCAGGATTTTCTTGCGCTGCTCAGGGAGCATGGAATCGCGCTGGTATGCGATGTCAGGAGCGCTGCGCGTTCGCGCTGGCCGCAGTTCAACGGGCGGGTGTTGGAGGCGAATTTGCGGGAGGCGCGGATCGGTTACGAGTGGTTGCCGGAATGCGGCGGGAAGGTGGTTGCGCCGCCAATGGAGTTGGAGCGAGGGCTGGAACGCATCATGGAATTAGCGGCGGAAGTGCGCGTCGCTTTGATGTGCTCGGAATCGCACCCGCTCACGAAACACGCTGCGCCGCGCGCGAACTGTCATCGCGTCGGGTTGCTCGCTCCGCCTTTGCGCGCACGCGGCGCACAACTCATCCACATCCTGCCCGGCGGCGATACTCTGGAGATAGAAGAGGCCGCGCTGCCTTCCATCTGGCGCGGCGAGCCGCCATTCGGCGACGGATGACGAACTCGGTAACTTAAAGCCTAAATCAGCCCTTACAAGATTGGTATACGGGTAAAAAGACTAACCACGAAATCACACGAAAAGACACGAAACAGCCTTCAGCTTTCGCGTGTTTGTTTGGTGTGGATTCGTGTCGTTTCGTGGTTCATGTTTTCCCTCTGTCCCAATCTTGTAAATTCCGATTTAGGCTGTCACCTGTCGTTCGCGTCGGGTGTTTTTATTGTCCGGCGTTTGTCGCTGCCGCTTTTTCGATTTGCCTACCGAGGGCTTCGGCGTTGAAGTAGGCGCGAAAGCGCGTGATGTGGTCGCCTTCGATCTCCAGAATGCTGACGCCTTCGTAAGTGAAAGACGCGCCGCCCGCGGCGGTCGTGCCCTCGGTGGTCCATTCGAGCGCGGCGCAGGTGTCGGTGATGATGCGGTTGCGAAACGTCGAACGCACTTCGCCGAAAGTGTCGCGGTATTTCGTCCAGAACTCACGCGCGCCCTCCGGCCCCGTGAATTTTTCGGGCGCGATGATATTGCCCACCTCGCTATGGTCCGCATAGAGCGCGATTAACGCTTCCATCTCGCGGCTCTCTTCCAAACGTCGCAAAGCTTCGATGAATTGCTCGGCTATGTGTGCTGCCATCCTCGGTTATGCTCCTTCCCTGAAGTCTGTCGGGGTGATTATAGAGGCGGCGGGCTTTACAAAGTCTTCACGCTGAACACACATTGCAGTGTTTTGTCCGATTAGTGATGAATCGTTGTGAGCCTTTGACCCTCAGGTTGTTTCAGCTTCAGCCGGAGCCGCGATTTCAGTACGGGTGTAGACGGCGGCGTAAGCGCGGGCGAAATAAGCGGCGAGCAGGAGGGCGACGAACATGATGGCGGCGGCGGTCCAGAAGGTGAGATAAAGCGAATGATCGCTCATGTGATGCGGGCGCCCGTCCGCGCCGGAAGTGGCAATGGCGCTGTAGATGAGCACCGCCGCAATCGAAGGGCCGACCGCCCGTGCCAGACTTGCGATTGATTGCGTGACGCCGAGCACGCCGCCCTGTTCGCCGCGCCCGACGCTCTTCGAGGCGAGCGTCGTCAACGAAGGCGTCGCCAGCGAATTGCCCACCGCGAAAACGCCGCCGACGAGCAACAACAGTCCCAACCCGCTTTGCGGGCCCGTCAACGGAATGGCGAATAAACTCGCCGTGAACAGGAGCGCGCCCGCGATGACGAGCGGCATCTCGCCGAAGGTCTTGACCAGCCGCCCGATCAACCCGCCTTGAATGATCGCGCCGATGATACCGACATACATGAAAAGGTAGCCGTTGTGCGTCGCGTCGTAGCCGAAGCGGAACATCGTGAAGAGGGCGAACGAGGTCGTCATGATCGAGAAAGCGACGATGAAGAGAAAGTAGATGGCGAGCACGTAGGCGAGACGCGGCTGCTTGAGCGCATCCGCGAGTTGCGACCAGCGGCCTATCGCTGCGGATGTGCGCGCCGGGTGATCGGGCGTGACGGTTTCGGGCAGAGTGAAATAGAGCAGGACGGCGTTCGAGAAAGCCAGCCCGGCGGCGAAGAGGAAGGGCACGCCGATGCCCCATTGACTGAGGATGCCGCCGATGGCCGGACCGAAGATGAAACCCAGACCGAAAGCCGCCCCGATGAGTCCCATGCCTTTGGCGCGGTTTTCGGGCGTCGTCACGTCGGCGATGTAAGCCTGTGCGGTCGAGATGTTGCCGCCGGTGATGCCGTCGATAATGCGACCGAGAAAGAGCATCCAGAGCGTCGTCGCGAAACCTAAGATCAGGAAGCCGAGGCTCGTCCCCAGCAAACTGAAGAACAGGATCGGGCGTCGCCCGTACCTGTCCGAGAGCCTGCCGAGGATGGGCGAGAAGATGAGCTGCATGATCGAGTAGGAAGCGAAGAGCAGGCCGACCGTGCGCGGCGTCGCATTAAACTGCGTGCCTTCCACGTAATGCGGCAGCACCGGGATCACGATGCCGAACCCGATGAGATCGATGAAGACCGTGATGAAGATAACCAGCAGCGGTGATCGTTTCATAAAAACAGTGATAAATGATGAGTGATGAGTGATGAGTGAAAGACAAAAGTTTTTATCTCATCACTCATCACTCATCACTCGCCACTAAATTTTAGAATCGGCGGCGGCGCGGGCCTTGTAACTGTTCGTCGAGGGAGAGTCGCCCGCCGCCCGCGATCAGGAGCGCGAGCGACATGCCGAGCAGCGCGACCGTGTATTCAATACCTCTGGGCAAAAATAAACCGCCGCTCCAGTGGACGCCGAACATTGCAACGAGCATCGTGATGGCGAGGAAGAACGCGCCCGCGCGCGTCAACAATCCCAGAAGCACGAGCGCGCCGCCCACCAGTTCCGCGATTGCCGCCATGCCCAGCCACAGCCAGCCGGGACGCATGAAGCCGAACGGCGCACTCGCCGCCGTAAACTTCCCGATCCCCGGCCCGCCCCACGCGCCGAAAACTTTCTGCGCCCCATGTGCAATGAAGATGATGCCTAAGGCGATGCGCAGCGGCAGCGTGATCCAGGTGTGCGTCGTCGCAATCAAACGTTGGAGCAATTCAGTTACGTCCTTTCAGATGCAAAGATGAAGCGCCGCCACAACGAGCGACAGCCGAACAGTCGAACGCGAAATTGATTCGCCTTCTCGTCCTCTCATGCGAAAAACCATCGTGCGGACGGGGAAGAATTTCGCGCCGCTTGCTGTTTCCCATCCTGCCTTGTTTCGTCCGAACTACAGAGACGGGTGCAACGCTGACAGTTTTATCATAGCTTCGCCCGCCGCGCACATCATGAAAGCAAAGGGTCAAGGGGGAAGGGGGAAAGGCCAGACCGTAAAAACGCCTCCGGAGTCTTCCAGCGCCTGACCTTATTCTGTCCCCCCTTTTCGCATTCGCCGCATCTTGATCTACACTGCGCCCGAATCCACTTTCAAACTGAACGGCATCCGGCAATTTTATGAAAAACACCATCTCGCGGTCGCACTCACTCGTCATCACACGCGTCCGCGAAGAGGCGCGCGACATTCGTTCATTTGATATGCGGCTTGACAAAGGCGGGCGCGCAACTGTCGCGTCGCGCCTCACGTTCCTGCCGGGGCAAGTCGCCGCACTGCGCGCCGGAGGAGATGATGACGACGCCCGCTCTTTCTATTTCGCGTTCGCCAGCGCGCCGGAAGATGACGAACTGGAGTTTCTCGTCAAACGCGCGGGCGGCGATGGCGGGCAGACCCTCTATCATTTGCGCGAAGGCGACCGCGTCGAACTCACCGGCATCGTCGGCCACGGCTTTCCGCTCGACGCGCACAAAGGCAAAGACCTCGTCCTGATCGCGATGGGCACGGGCGTCGCCCCCTTGCGCTCCACGCTGCGACATGTCCTGCGTCGCCCAGACGACTTCGGACAGCTCATCGTCCTCTACGGTGCGCGCACGCCCGACGATTTCTGCTACCGCGATGAGACGGCGATGTGGCAGGCAGCGGGCGTGGAATTGCGGCAAGTCATCTCCAAACCTGACGGCTACGAGTGGGCCGGCTCAACCGGCTACGTCCAATCGCTCCTCGACCACGTTTTGCCCGAACTGACCGAACCCATCGCGCTCGTCTGCGGCTCGCCCGAAATGATCACGCACACGCGCGACCGCTTGCAGGAAATGGGACTGGCCCCGGAAGCGATTTTGACGAACTATTGAAGTGATGACAGGTGGTCGGTGATGGGTGATAGGAAAGATGTGGATTCGGACATATTAATCTTTAGTGCTAAATCAAAATTTACGACATTGGGACAGAGGAAACCATTAACCACGCGCACCACACGAAGCAATCACACGAAAGATTGGTGTTATTTCGCGTCCGTTTCGTGTTGTGCGCGTGGTTCAGCTTTTGCCTACGTATTCTCCTCCCGACAAATTGGTGGGTGTAGGCGGCTACCGATTGCACCTCAACTGCACTGGCAAAAGTGGTCCGACGGTTGTACTCATCACTGGCGCTGGGGATTTCTCATTTGACTGGGGCTTAGTGCAACCGGACGTGTCTCGTTTTACGCGCGTGTGCAGCTATGACCGCGCCGGGATCGCTCCAAGTGATCCCGGCCCGACACCGCGCACATGCACGAGACTTGCCGCTGTCGGAGTTGAATGCGCGACGGGTGATGCCAGGCTTTGGGTCGCTTCGCGTCGGACCAAAGAAGAGGAAGCCAGACGGGAGAAGCGGAAGGTGGGCGTGTCATGCGATTTCGTCATTGGAGATGACAGCGGGTATTAGCAAGAAAGCTGTGTCGCGGCGGGGATATGCTTAACTTGTGCCAGTCACATTCAAACTGGCCCACTATCTGCGGAACAGGAAACACGCTTGGAGCACAGCGCACATTTTCTTTCTCTCCGCTTGATGCGCTACACTCGCGCTGGAATAGTTCCAATCATTCCCCTCGCAACTTCAGAAAGGATTCGCCGCCATGCGTTTCGAGTATTACCACGCGGGACTTGAAGACGTGCCTAAACTCTCCGTTGACGGCCTTGTTCCGCACAGTCTCCACTTCTCGCACTGGCAGGGGAATCGCACGCCCGCGCGAGTCAAAGCGGATAGTTCGACCGAGATCGCTTTGAACGTCGTCGCCGCGCCGGACACACACGAGTTAACGCAAGGATTGGAACTCATCACCAACAACCATTTCGATACGGACGGCGTGCTCTCCGTCTGGACGTTGCTCACGGGCGCGCGTGCGCTCGACCTGCGCGCGGAGTTAATCGCCGCCGCCGAGGCGGGCGACTTCTCCGCCCACACCGGCGCGCAAGCGATCCGCGCGAGCCTCGTCATTCAGGGCGGCGACGGTTTTGCGCCTGATGCGGGCGTCGTTTCGCCGCTGGCGCGTCACCTCGCCGGAGACGCGGATGTGGACGAAGCGCAAGCCTACGCGCTGGTGCTGCCGGAAGTGGAACGCATCGTCACGAGCACCAATCACTACGAGCATCTCTGGCACGACGAGTGGGCGAAGATCGAAGCGTCGTTGGAGAGTTTCGCGCGCGGCGCGTCGCAGGTGGAAGAAGACGAGGAGGCGCAACTCTCAATCATCACTTTGAGCTGCGAACTCTACGGCGCGCGGGGGTTCTCGCCCACGCGCCACGCCGCGCCCTACACGGCCATCACGCACCATGCGCGCGGGCAACTGTATCTCATCGCGATCCCGCTTGAGGACGGCACAACAGGCTACCGGATCGATTATCCTTATCATTCGTGGGCGGAGACGGTGGTGCGTCCCGCGATCCGCCGTTATGATTTCGCGCCGCTCGTCGCGCAACTAAACGAATGGGAGCGGAACCGCGAAGGGCGTTGGCAGCTTGATACGGACGGCTTGAGTTCGGCTTTCAATTTCGTTGACGACCGTGGACTGCTCCGCGCCTCTTGCCTCGCGCCGGAAAAGATCGCCGACGCGCTGCGCGAGTTTGTCCGCCGTCAGTAGTCAATATTTTGTCCGTTGTCCGTTGTCCGTTGTCCGTTGTATGTGCTTCACAAGCGGCCAACTAAAGATGTCGGACTCAAGCTAAGGAACAGACAAAACAACTGACGACGGACAACTGACTACGGACTGCTTCTATGTACGACACGATCATCATCGGCGCGGGGTCGGCGGGCTTGTCCGCCGCGCTGTGGTGCGACGAGTTGGGTTTGGACGCGCTCGTGCTCGAAGCGGGCGCGGAGGTGGGCGGCCAACTGTTGCGCGTCTATAACCCGATCAATAACTATCTCGGATTGCGTGCGGAAAACGGGCGTGAGTTGCGCGACCGCTTCGCCGCGCAGATCGCGGAGGCCGAGTTTGACGTGTGGACGGAAGTTGAGATCGAGAGCATTGACGCGAAGGCCAAACGCGTTGTGCTGCGCAGCGGCGAACACCTGCAAGCGATCAGCTTGATCATTGCGACGGGCGTCAGGCGACGGCAATTGGGGATTCCGGGCGAAGCGGAACTCGCGGGACGCGGCGTCGTCGAATCGGCGACGCGCGACCGTGAGTTGCTCGCGGGAAAAGATGTGTGCGTCATCGGCGGCGGCGACGCGGCGGCGGAAAACGCCTTGTTGCTCGCGCAGGTGTGCCCCACCGTGACCCTCGTTCATCGCGGCAAACAGTTGAGCGCCCGCGCAGAATTTGTCGAGCGATTGCGCTCCGAGCATTGCATCACGGTTTTTAAGGAAGCCACAGCGCGACGCATCTTCGGGGCGGAAGACGTGGAAGCAATTGAGATTTTGCGGCACGGGGCGATCAAGCCTTTTCAGATGGCCGTGGGCGGCGTGCTGGTGCGGATCGGCGTCGAGCCGAACAGCGAACTATTTCGCGGGCAGTTGCAACAAGACGGGCGCGGCTACATCGCGGTCACAAGCGAGCAAGAGACAAGCATGGAAAACGTGTTCGCCATCGGCGATGTCTCCAACCCGCGCGCCCCGACGATCAGCGGCGCGGCGGGCACGGGCGCAACCGCTGCCAAAGTGCTCGCGGAGCGGCTGAATAAAAGCCATCAGTAATCCGCCGTCCACTGTCCTTTGTCCGTTGCTGAGGATTCATGCGTAAGTTGCTGAAGATCGAATTGAACAACTGACGACGAAAAAAAAGCGGACAAAGAACAGCGGGCGATCATTTTATGACTTATCAAACTATCACCCCGGCGGAACTGGCCGGGCGAATTGAGAAAGGCGAGCAGGTGCGTTTGATCGACGTGCGCGAGCCGGAAGAATTTGAGTTGGCGCGCATCGAGGGGGCAGAGTTGCTTCCGCTCAGCCGCTTTCAGAAATGGGCGGGGGCCTTGAATCCCGAAGACGAGATCATCGTGATGTGTCATCACGGCATCCGCAGCGCACAGGTCTGCGCCTATCTCGCGGGACAAGGGTTTACGAAGATGTTCAATCTGGCGGGCGGCATCGAGCGTTGGTCCGGTGAAGTTGACCGAAGCGTGCCGCGATACTGACGGAGCGAGCAGTAAGCGGTGAGCAGTAAGCAGTCAAAAACTGTTTCCTGTGCTTACTGCTCACCGCTTACTGCTCGCCTGTTAATAAGGAGTGATATGAATAATCCCGAGTCGATCATCATGATGTTGGAGCAGGCTCCGGGGGTCATCGTCCCGCTGGTGCGGGATGTTCCGGCGCAGGTGTTGAAGCGCAGGCCGCAGGCAATGAAATGGTCGGCGCATGAGCACGCGTGTCATCTGGCCGAGGTGCATCCGTTGTTCTTCTCGCGGCTGGAGTTGATGTTGAAGGAGCCGCAGCCGCGTCTGACGCCGTATCACCCGGACACGGACGACGAAGAAGGCGCGCTGCTCAACGTGGATTTGAGTCAAGCCCTGGAGCGGTTTACGCGCGAGCGCGCGGAATTGGTCGAGGAGTTGAAAGATTTGTCGATTGAAGATTGGCAACGCACGGCGCAGCACCCGGAGTACGCACACTATTCGCTCTTCATCATGTTTCGCCACCTCGCGCTCCACGACATGCTCCACGCCTACCGCATCGAGGAATTGTTGCTCAAGCGCGACTGGGCGGAGAATTGATGAATGCGGAATGCGGAATGCGGAATAGAAATCAAAGTCGTGACGGTGTTCAATCCGCAATCCGCAATCCGCAATTGTATAATGTGCGCTCATGACAAAGACTGAGAGCGAAGGCGCGGCTTACACGGCGGAACATGCGGCGACGTACCCGGACGATTATCTGGCGGGCATCGATCTTTACAACGCGGGCGAGTTTCATGCGGCGCACGATGCGTGGGAGTCGCGCTGGCTGGACGATGTGGGGCCGCGAGAGAAATTGTTTTTACAGGCGATGATCCAGTCGGCGGTGGCGTTTCATCATCTTGAGATCGGGCGGCGCGGGGCGGCACGCCGCATGTACCTGATGGCGAAAGAAAAGTTCGCGCGCTTGCACACCGCTCACTTCATGTCGCTCGATCTCGAAGACTATCAGGCGCAACTTGACCGCGCTCTCGCGTGGCTGGTGAGCGTCCCCGACCCGCGCGAGTTGACGCCGCCGGCGGAGATGGAGTTACCCTCGATCCGCTTGCTGCCGGGGGTGATGGAAGTGGATTGACGGATGAGTCGGAAGTCTGATGTCTGGAGTCTAAAGTCACCGGCAAGTTTTCAGACTCCAGCATTCCGATGCCAGACTACATTGATAAGGAGACCTGCGGTGGAAACAATAGAGCGAGTTGACGAGTGGCGCGAAAGCTACCAGCGTTGGAAGCGGGTCAACGAAATGCGCGGCGATGATCTGGGAGAACATTACCCGTGGGCGGAAAACCGGCGTGCGCCTTTCAAAGCGATAGGTCGCGCCCTGCCGATGCTCAACCTCGCGCTCATCACTTCGGCGGGCGCTTACATCGACGGCTCCGAACCTTTCGACGTAAGCCTTCCCGGCGGCGATGCCAGCTTTCGCGAAATCCCGACGCTCATCGAAGCCGCGGATTTGCGCTGGGCGGCGCGCGGCTACGATTCGGCGGCAGTCGAGCAGGACATGAATGCGCAAGTGCCGCTCGAACGTCTCTTCGAGTTTGCAGGCAACGGCATCATCGGCCAACTCAACCCGGTCTTCTGGAGTTTCTGCGGCTTCATTCCGAGCGCGGCGCGCTTCGCGGAGAACACGCTCCCGCAACTCGTCGAGCGCGTCAAACGCTACTCGGCGCAGGCCGCTTTGATCATCCCAGCCTCGCGTCTTTGTCATCAATCGATGGGGCTGGCCGCGCGCTCGCTCGAAGCGGCGGGCATCCCGACCATCATGCTCGCCGTGGACAAGGAAGCCGCCGAACGCGTGCGCCCGCCGCGCGCGGTCTACTACACGGGCGAGTTCGGCAGCGTCGCCGGCCTCCCCAATTTCCCCGAACACCAACGCCGCATCCTCGACGAAACTTTGCGGTTGCTCGAACCGTGGGACCAAGTTGACGTGCGCAAGTTGACTGTCGCCCTGCAAACGACCGTCCAAGAAGATCGCGGGGAAAGATAGGCGGAAGCAAAAAAGGCGAAAGGGAAGACCGAGAGGCATCGCTCGTCGGTCTTCCCTTTCGCCGTTCATTGCGGCGGTTAAATTTGCCTTTGTACTTTTTTACTTGCTTCGTGCTCTTGGCTTAGGTGTATCGCTCTTGGCGAAGTAGCCCTGGCGGTAGTTGAGTTTGACGTTCTGTTTGCGCAGTTCCGGGTTGACGACCTCGATCTTGAGTTGCCGGTAGGAACCGTCGCGCCGCTTGTTGGTCGGCGCATAGGCGACGAGATATTGTTCGCGCAGTTCGCGTTGAATTTGCTCGAACGCTTTGCGCAAATCTTCTTCACTGCGCGGAAAATAAGCGCGCCCGCCCGTGCGTTCCGTGATCTTCCTGAGCGAGCCTTCATCGACGCCGCTGTAGTTGAAGCTGTCGCCGATGCCGATGGCGAAAACGAGCGTCTCGGTCTTGATCGCTTGCTGAACCGCGTCGTCCAGTTTTTTCATGCCGCTCGTGTTCTCGCCGTCGGTGAGCAGAATAATGGCGCGCCGGGTCTTGTCGGAAGAATCTGACAGAACGTCGGCGCAGGTGACCCAGACGGCGTCCCAGATCGCGGTCGAACCGGCGGTCGATTGATTGTCGCCGGAGATGGGCGGTGTGCCGACGAGGACGCCGCCGCCGATGTAGCCGGAAGGCGGCACGAACTCGACTTTGTCGATGGCGCTGCGCACGCGCGAAGCGTTGCCGGTCAAACCCTGTTCGAGCGTGGAATCGCCGGTGAAGGAGAGCACCGCTACCTCGTCCTTGCTGGGCCGCATCACGGCATCGACGAAGGCACGCGCCGCCGCTTTCTCTTCCGGCAGCGTGCGCTCCTGCGAGATACTCGTGTCGATGACGATGGCGAGCGTCAGCGGCAGATCGGTTTGCGGCTTGAAAGTGAAAATCTGCTGCTCCGCGCCGTCTTCAAAAACACGAATGTCTTCCTGCTTGAGGTCGGTCACGAACCGCTTGTTCTTATCAACCGCCGAAAAGATGAGGTTGGTCAAACTCGTATCGACCGTCACCACCTCGTCATCATCGATTGCGTTGTCGTTATCCGGCGAGCGTGCCGGGGTTGGTTGCTGCGTCGGTGGTTGCTGCTGCTGCTGCTGCTGTGCCCGCACGCCGCCCGACAGCAGTGCGCCGCCGCACGCCACGCCGACCGCGAGAATAAAACTCGCCACTCGCACTAACCCGTTGCGCTCAAACATTTTCTTTCAACTACCCTTCTCGTAGAAATACGGATTGGGGAATGCGGATTGCGGATTAGAATACCAAAGCCTTTGCTTTCTATCCCCAATCCGCATCCCCCAATCCGCATTCATTTAGTTCTATCGACCCGCGCCGTATAGCCGCGCCGAGTGCGAACTTTGAGGCCATCGCGTTCGGCGGCGAGTTTGACTTCGATGCGGCGATAGCTGCCGTCGTAGTTCTTGTTTGTCGGCCTGTAAGTGACGATGTATTGCCCGCGCAGTTCGTTCGCCACTCTGGTAAAGGAGCGTTCGAGTTCGAGGCGGTCGCCGATGAAGAAGGCTTTGCCGCCCGTCGCGTCGGCCAGCCGGTCAAGGCGCTTGTCGTCGTCGTCTTTCACCGTGCCCGCTTCGACGCCGGGGACGACGCTCGAAAATCCGGCCTTCGTCGAGATGGCGAAGACAATCGTCTCGGTGCGCTGGGCCATCTCGATGGCTTCGTCCAACTTGGCGCGGCTCGCCGTGTCCTCGCCGTCCGTGATGAGGACGATGACGCGCCGTCCTGTGACGCCGCGCATCTTTTCGTCACACATGCGATAGACGGCATCGTAGAGCGCAGTATTGGTGCCCGGCCTCTTCACGCTATCGACGGCGGTATCGAGCCGGTCGAGCTTATCGGTGAAGTCTTGCAGCAGATTGACTTCTTCGTCAAAAGTGGCGAAGGCCGCTCTGTCTTTGCGCACGCGCACGACCGTGTAGAGAAAATCTTTGGCGGCTTCTTTCTCGAACCGCAACTTGGCGGCGGCAGAAGATGAGATGTCCATCAGCACCGCCACGTAGATCGGCGTGCCCGCGCGCTCGTCAATGAAGCTCTCAATCTGCTGCGGCTGCTTGTCCTCAAAGATCACGAAGTCGCGTGCCGAAAGTCCGGCGACGGGTTTCTCCTTCTTGTCCATCACGGTGATCGGCAGGCGCACTTCGCGCGTGAAGACTGCGCCGCCTTGAACATCGTCTTGACTCTGCGGCGGCGGCGGAGTCGGGCGCGACGCGGGTTGTTGCTGCTGCTGCGTGTTCTGCGCCGAGACGGAAGCATCGAAAACCAGAGCGCAGAACACGAGCGCGGCGGCAAATAAAACTGAGTGGAGAACAATTTTCATAGTAGTTTTTGCGTCGGTGACGGGATGGAAAGCAAGCTGCTCTTTAACAATAAAGCGTCCATGCGTCGAGGGTTCGATGCCGCGCGGGCAAGCGTCCGTTGCCTTCAAACGGTTGTGCCGAAAGGCATAGTATAACAACTGGCGTGCCCGCGCGTATGGCGTTGCGGGCGATTGCATCGAACTTCTAAGCGGTCAATTCCAGAGCTTCGAGCAGGCGCGAAAGTTCGGCGGGAAGGGGGGCATCGAAGCGTAAACTTTCGCCCGTCAGCGGGTGGCGAAAGCCGAGTTGGGCGGCGTGCAGAAACTGTCGCCCCATCCGGTTGATGGCGGCGCGCACGCGCACGTCTGCGACGGTCGTGTCGCGCCCACCGTGATAAACTTTGTCGCCGACGACCGGATGCTTGAGCCATGCGAGATGTACCCTGATCTGGTGTGTGCGCCCGGTCTTGATCTGCACGTCGAGGAGGGTGAAGCGTTCGTAACGGTGTCGCACGCGGTAGAGCGAGAGCGCGGGACGCCCGCCGCGCACCACCGCCATGCGCGTGCGCTGGCGCGGGTCGCGCGCAATCGGTTCTTCGATGCGCCCGCTCTCCTCGCGCACGCGCCCGTGCACGAGCGCGACGTAAGACTTGAAAACTTCCCGCGCGCGAAATTGGTCGGCGAGATGCTCATGCGCCGCCCCGGTTTTGGCGACAACCATCAGCCCCGAAGTGTCGCGGTCGAGCCGATGCACAATGCCGGGACGAATGGATTGCGGGACGCGGAATGCGGAGTTCGGAAGGTAAAGAGACTCTTCAATCGGCAATCCGCATTCCGCATTCCGCAACCGGAAGGCGAGCGCGTTGGCGAGCGTGCCCGAAGGCGCTCCTGCGGCGGGGTGGACGACCAATCCGGCGGGCTTGTTTAAGACGATGAGCGCGTCGTCTTCGTAGACGATGTCGAGCGGGATGTCTTCGGGCGTAAAATCACAGGCGGGCGTCGCGGGCGTGTCGAGTTCGATTGAGTCGCCCGCGCGCAGTTTGTATGAAGCCTTCGCGGTGCGCGCGCCGACGAGCACGTCGCCGTCTTCGATGACATGTTTGAGACGGGTGCGGCTGATTCCCTCAATGCGCGCGGCGAGGAAAGCGTCGAGCCGCGCGCCCGCGTCCACGTCGGCAACGATGAAAGCAAGCGTCGTGGTTTCCGGTTCGATGGCGCTTGTGTCGGTGCTGGTCGGTGCTTCGGCCCCGGCAAAATTTTTTGGCGCGTTCCCGGCGCTCTCCGTTGTCTCGTTCGTAACGCTTTCCTCGCTGTGTTTGTCGTCCATCATTCAAGCGCGTGCGGTATGTGAGATGGGGGCATCTTCTCCTGTGCCTTCGGCGGTCGCTATGCGAGACGTGCGCCGCCGGCGAATGACGAGGATGACGAGACTCATGATGCCGACGAGCAGGCTGATCAATTGCGAGGTGGAGAGATGCGTCAGCGACGTTAAGCCGAGCACGTCGCCGCGCGGGTCGTCGCGGAAAAACTCGATCAGGAAGCGCGTCGCGCCGTAGAGCACGCCGTAGACGAGGATCACCTGGCCGTTGAAAGTTTTGCGCCGGTGCAGCCAGACGAGTAGGCCGAAGAAGATGAAGGCCGCGAACGATTCATAAAGCTGCGTCGGGTGGAGGTGGGCGTCAATGGGCACGCCCGTCACTTGATGGCCGAGTTCCGAGAAGCGCACGCCCCACAGCGCATCGGTCGGCTTGCCCCAGCAGCAACCGGCGGCGAAACAACCCTGCCGCCCGATGGCCTGCCCCAGAGCGATCCCCGGCGCGAACGCATCCGCAGTGCGCCACCACGGCAACTGATAACGCTTGACCAGCACATAAGCCGTCAAGACCGCGCCGAGGAAGCCGCCGTAGAACACCCCACCTGAACGCAGGAAATCCAGCGACAGCAGTCGCGACGGCGCGGCGCGATACTCCGGCTCGACTACGAGCAGCAACACCTTCGACCCGATAATGGCGGCCAACAGCAGCCACAACCCCAGATCGTAAATGCGCTCGCGCGGCAACCCGTCACGCTCCGCCAGTCGCGCCGCCACCACGAGCGCCAGCAGAAACGCCAACGCCAGCAGCACGCCGTAAGTGTTAATCGGAAAATTGCCGATGCGAAAAATTTCTGGATACATGCGATATATTAGTTGTCAGTAGTCCTTCGTCAGTTGCTAGATACAAGCACGCGCTTAGTAATGCCTCGCATAATAAAATGAGAATTCGATTGAAACTTCTGTGAAACTATCTATCTTCTCGTGTGCTTCGACCTTGATATTTTCTCGACCACGCGACGCAATCAAATCTCGAATAACATGCAAAGCGGCGCGAACTTTGTCCGTATCAATCACTTCACCTTTAGAAAGGTTGATTCGATTCTCGCGCAAAGCCTCTCTTAGCTCTGACTCCTCAATGCCTGCGATCTCCAATCCTTTGAACGTTACCTCAAGAATTATCGGCAACTCAAACACTTCAAAGATAATCCCGACACCGCCTCGCGATCCTTGCTCCATTATGACCCGCGTCCGGGACTTGTCAAAGACACCCAACTTCAAAATCATTTGTAGATCATGTTGGATTTTCCGCTCGCTAAATAGCCCCCCCGGTCGGGTCTTTATGCAAGCAAGAATATCTGGTAGTGTCTCAGATTTTATGCTGCCCTCGGCAGTAGTTCATAAGAGGCAGTGTTTATCAGCCTTTCATGGATAGCAGAACAGTTCAGCATAAATTGTGAGACACGACCGAATATCTTTATCTCTCAGGCGGCGATTGCCTTGAACGTCTACTGCCTCCACGAGTTGCCGCCGCTGTGGAAGTTGGACTTGGGAGCACACGGGGGTAACGTGTGAAGAAAGAATGCTGATCAATACAATTGCGAGGTAGGCGTGTAGAGATCGGTGAGGTCGCATGTCTTCTCCTGTAACTTACGAATAGAATGCTATTGGCTACTGATGGTTGATTGTTGCTTCTGCTTCCTTCCTTCCAAGATCAGATCGAGCGCGAGGAGGCCGGCGCCGAGGCAGATGCTGGCGTCGGCGACGTTGAAGGTCGGCCAGTAGTAGTCGCCCGCGTGGAGGGCGATGAAGTCGA
>JBPCIP010000049.1:0-21099 GCA_051006195.1 Pyrinomonadaceae bacterium | reverse complement strand
GGTGCCACCCGCCGCCCCAATTTTGCGTACCACCCTTTCAGGCTAAACTAGTGCGGCGCGAAAGGCGCGCGGGGCGAGGCCGGCGGCTTGGCGGAAGGCTTTAGCGAAGTGGCTGGAACTTGAATACCCGACGCGGGCGGCGATCTCTGTGATGGAGAGATCGGTGGCGGCGAGGAGCGTGCGGGCGCGTTCGATGCGCAGGGAGGCGAGGTAGGCGTGGGGCGGAAGGCCGGTCAACTTTTTGAAGAGGCGGGCGAAGTGAAAGGGGGAGAGATAAGCGGCGGCGGCCAATTCTTCGAGCGGGAGTTCCTCATTGAGGTGCGCATGCATCAACTCGACAGCGCGGCGCAGTCGACGATCAACCAACCCCGCGCGCGACAGTTCGAGTTCATCCGTGCGACGGATGTTGGCGTAGCGGCGCAGCAGTTGAATCAAGACCTGTTCGATGATGGCGGCGACGACGAGTTCGTGCCCGGCCTCTGCGGCGCGGAGTTCGTCGGCGAGATCGCGCGCGAGTTGGGAGAGTCGCCGGTCATGTTCAATGGCGGCGAAGGGAAAGGTGATGCGAGCATCATCGCGCGTCAGGCGTGCGCGCACGGCGCAATCGAGCACGAAAGCAGGGGCGAGCGAGAGTGCCAACGTTTCGACATTGCTGCCGCGCGCGTTGACCATCTCGCCGGGAGCGGCGACGAGCAATCCCGCCGTTTGCAATTCTCCCGCCCGCCCGCCCGCCTGCCACCGCACCGCGCCGCGCAGCACAAAGAGAGCGACATAAGCCGGACACGTTGCGCCCGCCCACTCTTCGCTGCGCGCCGTGTTTCGATAGTGGAGCGTGTACTGCTCATGCACCAAAATCTTATCGGCTGGAGAGGTGGGAGTTTTCATGCTGGAAACGAGTTGGATAACGTCGCCGGGTCAGGTCCGCCGGTTGTGTGCGCCGCTCTGTTCGCGAAAATTATCCAGCGCGGCGCGCATCCCCGCCGGGTCGTTTGTGATGATGGCATGCAGACCGAGCGCCAGCGCGCGTTTGACGCCGGAAGGTTGATCAACGGTCCACACGACGGTGTGCAACCCAGCAGTTGACGCCGCTTCGATTGTGTGGCGATTGACGAGCGAGCGTTGCAGTGCGAGTTGGTCCGCCTGACAGTCGAGGGCTTTCCTGAGCAACACGGGCGACGAAAGCAAGGGACGCCCCAGCCGCCGCTCGAACGCCGCCGCCGTGCGCAAGTCCGGCGCGATACGCTTCGCCTCTTTGACGGCAGCGAGGGTAAAACTCTCGATCACAACGCGCTGCTCCACCCCAGCCGCACGAACCTCCGCCACGACCCGCCTGACCAGCGGCGTGATTTCATGTCCTTCGCATTTTAGTTCGACGTAGAGCACCGGGCAGTGCGGGGCGATGAGTTCAAAGACGCGGGAGAGCGTCGGCACAGACTCGCGTGCGTATTCATCACGCGCGCGTGCTGGGAAGCAGCGATTGAACCATGAGCCGACATCAATGGCAGCCAACTCGGAGGATGAGAGCGATGCGACGGGGACATTCCTGCGCCCGGTGCGTTGAATCGTCGCGTCGTGGATGACGACGGGCACGCCGTCGCGGGCCCGCCGCACGTCAAACTCGATGCCGTCCGCGCCGTCTTGTAAGGCACGCGCGAAAGCCGCGAGCGTGTTTTCAGGGGCAACCATCGATGCGCCGCGATGACCGATGATGAGAGGGCTGTGTTCGTTGAAAGTCGGCGGCGCATCAATGGTCGCCCTCTTTAACCTTGGGAGTTTCACCTTGATCTATAAATTTGGTAATCGAGTTCGGCGAAGAGATTGTCGCGCGCTTCGATTTCGGTGAGACGTGCGATGTCGAACTCGCCGCGTTCGAGGTCGTCGGCGAGCGCGTGGAAACGTGCGACGTGCGAGCGGAAGCGGCGCGTGGCGTATTCGACCGTAGTAGCGTGCGAGATTTGAAAAGCCCAGTCGCTGGCCTGTGCGAGGAGCAGTTCGCGCGCGGCCTGATTGAGCGCGCGCGTGGTGAGCGCATCCGTTTGTCCGGCATAGCGATTCGTGAGCGCAGTCAGGCGCGCTTCGGCAGCGTGCTGTTGTGGGTAGAGCCAGGCATTGCTGTCGTTCAACCAGACTTTGTAGTAGCCCTCCGCGCCCCAGGACGAAGGGGAAAGATGTTGCGTTTGCAGGCGCACGTTCATGTTCAGATAGTCACCGGGGGCGACGGTCGTGAGTTCGTCGCGACGGCGCGCGAGTTCGCGAAAGACAAAGTCGAGAAATTGCACTCCTTCAAACCACCAATGGCCGAATAGCTCCGCGTCGTAAGGCGAGACGATGAGAGGCATGTGCCCGCCCAGCGCGTCGCGTTGCCGCGCGCATTGTTTGATTCGCTCGTCAACAAAATGCGCGGCGTGGGCGGCGGCGCGCTCTTGGGCGCGGCGCGGGAGGTAGGGTTGCTTATCCGGGAGCGGCACGTCGCGCCCGGTGACGCGATGATATTTGAGGCCGAGATGGCGGCGTGTGCCGTCGGCATGCAAGTGCGGCAGCAGATATTCAAGCGGCGCGTCCCACCCGATGTCGCGATAGAACTCACGGTAGTTCGGATCGCCCGGATAACCGATGACGGAACTCCACACCTGTTGACTCGTTTCGAGGTCGCGCGCAAACGCGGCGACGCCGTTCGCGCATTTGACGGGCGCGTAGACGCCGTAGCGCGGGCGCGGCTCGCCGTAGAGAATGGCATGCGTGTCGGCGATAAAGTATTCGAGTCCGGCATCCTTGAGCAGCGTTTCGACGCCGTCCGCGTAAGCGCATTCGGGGAGCCAGATGCCGCGCGGCTGACGGCGAAAATGTTTCCGGTAGTTGGCGACGGCGATTTCGATTTGCGCGCGGCGCGCTTCCGTCGTGGAGATGAACGGGATGAATCCGTGCGTCGCGGCGCAGGTGATGATCTCGCAGACGCCCGCCTCTTGCAGTTCGCGAAATCCGCCGACGAGATCGCGCCGGTAAACTTCGAGCCACAGTCGTTTTGCAGCGCGCATGGTTTGACGATACATGCGCGCTGCGGGGAGAAATCGGGGCGCATCGCGGCGGGTGCGTTCGACCTCTTTTTCGGCGAGAGCGAGGAGGTTTTCGAGATGGCGCGTATAGCGTGTTTGCAGCAGCGGATCGGCGAGCATCTCGCAGAGCGTGGGCGACAGGTTCAAGGCGAGTCGCGGCTGTGCGCCCGCTGCGTGCAAGGTAGAGAGGGCATGGACGAGAGGCAGGTAGACTTCGGTGATAGCTTCGTAGAGCCAGTCTTCTTCTAAAAACTCGGCGTGCTCCGGGTGGCGCACGAAGGGGAGATGCGCATGGAGGATGAGACTGAAAAATCCGTGGGGCACGAGAAATTAGCGATGGGGATATTCGTTGGCTGCATCGCGCGCGCGGGCGGCATGAAGTTCGTCGGAAATTTGAGCGTCTTCAGAATCAAGCGAAACTATTTCCGCCTCGACCCCCAGCGGGCTCGCGTAACGCTCATAGCCCGCCCCGCTCAGGAAGCGCGCGAACTCGTCAACTTCGAGTTGAAATTCCGGTTCATCAGCCGTCGTTGGCGAGACGCTATCGGGGGGCGTCTGCACTACGGGCGAAGAGAGCAGACGAACGAAAGGACGATTCTCAGCATGAAATCCGATATCGGCGCGATACGAGTGGTGCGGGTAAACCTCAAACCACTGCGTCCGCCCGCGCGCGGCTTCCAGTAAAAATTCTTCGCCGCTTTCAATTTTGACCAACCGCACCATGAGGCGATAGTGCGCGGCCAACTCGCCGAACGCTTCGCGCAAAGTGGTGGCCGGGTCGTTTGCAAGATTCCAGTAGAGAAATAACTTATGGGGCGATTGCAGGAGCAGTTGAATGGAATCGCCGATTTGCATGTTGGGCAGCGTCTCGTCGAGTGCGAGCGAGTCAGGCCGCTCTGTTGCGGCGGGCGCAGGTTCAGAATGCGGCGCGGGAGTTTCTTCGAGCATGTCGGCGGAGTCCAAAGCCATCTCGTTCGTGTGTGATGCGGCGGGGCGTTAAAACGCGCTCTTCAGGCGTAGCAGAACGCGTTAAGTTGTAAGTGATTGCCCGCGCGGTGTCAACAAAAGTGTGAAGATGTGGGAAGGGGGCGGGCGAATTCTCTGACGTTAACGTTCAGGTAAACGCCGGGAACTCGCCCCCGGCGACGGCGTGAGATCAAGAAATCTCTTGACACGACCGCCTCAGTTCGCTTGTTCGGTGCGGCGTCAGTGGAACCACGCTCGCTATGTTGATTTAGGATTGTTGAGTGTGCGCTACTGAAAAAGCGACAAGCAAAACCGCTTCTTCATAGAGATTGTTGAGCAGAAATGCTTGAAGCCCTACACAGTATTGCAGGACTTCATCATGCTCCGCCTTCTTGTTCCATCTCACCGGAAAGTCGCAATAAACGATGCTCACTCGGTCATCAATGATTTGGTTTGCTTCAGAGAGATAATAGCCGCCCGTGTTTTCGAGCACTGTGCAACCGCCACGCAACTCAGTAAACTCTCGAATGAGCCAGGACAATGTGTCTTGATAAGCGGCTTCATAGCGGATGGGGATGTACGCTTCAACGCGGATTCCTGGCGCGAAGTTCGGCAAGGCGTTGTTTCCTCCATTCGGCTATGGTCTTTAACCGGCGGCGAAACTCCGCATCAGAGACTTCCGCCTTTGGAGGTTTTTGGTTGAGCGCCGCGCGCGGCACAATTTGGTATTTGTCCTTCATAGCTACCCCTGCGCGGATTATCATACGAGCGCGCTTGTATATCAAGAGCGTACCCGGTTCCTTATTCCTCTCACTTTAGGCCTAACGCCCGGCATCACCCGCCGCGCACACAACCCAACAAGCATTATCTGGAAGCGTTCCGCATAACACTCAAATCGGCGTGTTATCCATACTTGTTCCGCCTAACACCGCTTTCAAGCAACCAGTACGCGAGCACGGTTCAACGGCGTGTGACGGGGCTGCCGCCGGAAACTTTTTTGAGGGTGATGTCGATGGTGCCGAGATCGGTGCTGACGCGGGCGCGGATGGGAAGGCGGCGGGCGTCGTCCGTGAACCAGAGCGACAGTTCGCCTTTCCGGTCAACCAGACGCCCTGAGCCGAAGATTTCGAGATCGACGCGCACAGCCTGCACGCGACCGACGACGGACTTCATGCGTTTGCGCGACCCGACTTTGACCGGGATGTGATAGACCGCGCCCGCATCGCTCAC
The DNA here is from genome assembly GCA_051006195.1 of Pyrinomonadaceae bacterium. Classification (GTDB taxonomy): domain Bacteria; phylum Acidobacteriota; class Blastocatellia; order Pyrinomonadales; family Pyrinomonadaceae; genus JAIVJZ01. The sequence goes on along the minus strand of JBPCIP010000049.1, from coordinate 15,850 downwards.
CATGAGTTCAAAGTTGCGTCCCGGTTCGAGCGGTTGCGTGCGCAGGTAATAAATAGCGGTGATGAGGTCGTGCGTGGCGTCGCCGAGCGGCGCGGTGACGACGCGCGGCTGGCTCTGCGGATCGTTCGGGTTGCGCTGCGTCCACGTCAACTGATTTCTGGCGCGATCATAAACGGTTTCGCTCGTGCGCAGGCGTTTGCCCTGTTCGTCGCGCGTGGTGGTGCGCAAATTTTGAAAGGATGCCGGCTCGACGATGGCTTCGGCGGTGTAGCGGAAATCAATGCCGAAGAGTTTACGAAACCAACCTTTGGCGACCGCGTCGGCTTTGAAGACGAGATGCGGGAGGGCAACCGGCTGCTCGCCCGCAGGCGTGGCCGTTGCCGTTGTCTTCACGCGTTCCACGGTGAATTTGAATTCGACGATGTTGATGCCGCGCAACAGCAACTTGGAAAACTCGCCTTCGTAAGTAAGTTGTTCGTCTGGCTCGAAAGGAAACGGCTTTGGAGTCGCCGCGCGGTCGGAGTTGGGAGCGTCGCTCGCCGGATTGTGCGCGAACACGTTGACGCACGAGAGCGCCAGCAGCAGCAGCAGCAGCACGACGACTAACATTGAAAGGCTTCGACGCAGCATCAGCGATCCTTACTTGAGCAAAAATGTCTTGAGCGCGAGCACGCACCAACCGGCCAGCAGACCGAGCGCGGCGCGGTATTCGCGGTAACGCAAGTATAAATTCGCGTCGAACTTCAACGCCCCCGCGCGCTCGTCCGGGTAAGGCGTCAGACGCGGGAAGAGCAACGGCACCGCCGCCGCGTAACGCCGGTAGTCCTCGCCGAAAAGCTCTGCGAGGGTCGTGGCTTCGACGCGCATCACGGGCAAATAGATGCCCAAAAACAACGCCGCGAACATCGCGCCGAGCATGAAGAACAGCGCCCACCCGCCAGCCGCCGCGACGGTGAAACCGAGTCCTAAAATAAAAGTGCCGAGATAGAGCGGGTTGCGCGTGTAGGCATAGGGGCCGGAGACGGCGAGCGCGTCGTTTTTACGGATGTGTCCTGAAGCCCATGCGCGCACAAGCAACCCGCCGACGGCGATTGCGCCGCCGAAAGCGAGCGTCGCGGGGCGCGGTCGTGCTAATGCCATGAACATCGCCGCGCACAAAAAACCGAGCGGCACGCGCCAACGCTGCATCCATGTTCCGCCTCTAGGCAATCGTCAACACCTTTTTTTGTTTCAACTCCGCCACGCGCCGCAAACGCTCGGTGGCCGCCGCGAGCACACGCTCAACTTCGATGTTCATGCAAATCCATTGCGAGCACGCGCGTCGATGACAGTCAACGCGGCATCCGATGTCGGTGCGCTCCACGCAGATGTCGGCGGCGCGCGGGCTGCCGTTGCGCCACCACTCCGTCGGCCCGAACAATCCGACGACGGGCGCGCCCGCCGCGACGGCCAGATGCGTCGGCCCCGTATCGCCGCCCACGTAAAGCGCGGCGCGTTGCGCCAGCGCGTAAAAACCTTTCAAGGACAAACTCACCGCCTGCGCCGCCCGCGTCCGGCTCGCCCGCGCGACGCTTTCGGCCAACTCCCGCTCGCCCGGCCCGTGAGTGACGAGCGAAGACAGACCATGACGCTCAAATAATGCGTCGGCCAACGCGCCGAAACGCTCCGCGCTCCACAGCTTGGTCGGCCACCCGCCACCCGCATTCAAAATAGCAAACTTGTCAGCCGCCAATGCCGCCATCTCCGCCGCCTCGCGTTCATGCTCATGCTTGAGGCCGAGCGGAAACTCAAATTCGTCTCCGTTCGACGGCACGTCGATGCCTAAAGCTTGACCGGCGAGAGCGAGATTTTTTCGGATGATGTTAGTGTCGAGAGGGACGCGAATCGTGTCGGTTAACAACAGGCGGCTGGCCGGTTCGCGCAGGGCTTCGCGGGCGAACCCATAGAGGCGCGGGGCGCGTGAGAGCCGGGCGATGGCGGTGGATTTGAGGAGGCCCTGAAAATCGAGAGCGACATCGAAGGCCGAGGCGCGGAGCCGACGTAACTGCCGGCGCGTTGCCAACAGCGTCTCCCCAGACACCGGCTGCCAACGCCTCAAGGCCTTCGTGTCGATTTCGATGAGACGATCCAGCAACGGGTTGTCCCTTAAAATTTCCGCCGCCCGCCGCTCCACCACCCACGACAATTCCGCGCGCGGCAACGCCCCCCGGATCGCCGCCAGCGATGGCAACGTATGGACGATGTCGCCGATGCTCCCCAATTTGACGATCAGAATACGCATGAAATCAGTGACATGAAATCGGTGACATGAAATCGGTGATAAATGACGAGCGACCCGATGACAAGATTAAAACAGCAACGCGCGAAAGAGAAAATGCTCACATCTGTTGATGACGCACGCTTTTTGCGGTTCACTCATCACTCGTCGCTTGTCGCTCCACCTCCGCCGGCAGCCTCTCGCTGATTATTTCATTTTTCCGGTTGAGGCGGATGAGCATTTGTGACGAAGAGTGGTCTTTGGCGTCGCCGACGATGGCGACGCGCCCGCCGTAGGAGCGCACCACTTCGCGTTCAGGCACGGTGTCCGTCGTGTAGTCAGTGCCTTTGGCGTGAATGTCGGGACGAATGGCGAGCAACAGCGTTTCGACCGTCGGCTCCGGGAAGATCGTCACAAGATCGACGGCGCGGATCGACGCGATCACTTCCGCGCGCTCGCGCTCCGGCACAAACGGGCGACCCGCGCCTTTCAACGCACGCACCTGCGCGTCCGTGTTGATGCCGACGACCAACAGATCGCCGAGCGACTTCGCCGCTTCCAGATACCGCACATGACCGACGTGCAGGATGTCGAAACACCCGTTGGCGAACACGATCCGCGCGCCCTTCCTTCGCGCTATCGCCACGCGCGCGATCAGGCGCGTGCGCTCCAAAATGCGCGCGATGGCTCCGGCTTTCAGTTGTTCCTCTGACGGGTACATAACGCAGGAAAATTTTCTCTTAAAGCAAAAACCGTTAAATTCTCTTAATGCAAAAGTCATTAAAAGTTCGTCACTCTCAGGTCACTCGCTTTCTGCGAGAGATGAGAGTAGTTCGTGCGCTTCGACGCACGCCGTGCCACGTTTCATGACGACGATGCCGCCCGCGTGATTGGCGAGATGCGCGGCGTCGGCGAAGGTTGCGCCGCAGGCAAGGGCGAGCGCGTAGGTGGCGATGACCGTGTCGCCCGCCCCCGTCACGTCCACGGCTTCGCGCGAGCCGACGGCGGGCAAATGGAGCGGCGGCGCATCTGCTTCGACGAGCAACATGCCCTGACTGCCGCGCGTGATGAGCAATGCCTGATGGTTGAGACGTGCGCGCAACTCAAGACCAGCCGCTTCGAGCGTCGCCCCATCCGTTAACCGGCGACCGAGCACATGTTCGACTTCGTCCTCATTCGGCGTGGCCGAAGTGAAATCGGAAAAATCGAGCAGGCGAAAGCGCGAATCGACGAGCACCGGCACGCCGCGCCCGCTCGTCGCCGCGCGCACGAGTTCGACCGTCTCCGCTCCCGCCACGCCGTAGTTGTAATCGGAGATGATGACCGCGTCCGTGCGCGCTAAAGTTTCCTCCAGACGCGCGCCGAGTTCCATCTTGATCTCAGCATCAGCGAGCGGCGCGCTTTCGTAATCGACGCGGATCACCTGCTGCCGCATCGAGTGAGCCTGACCAGCGAGGATGCGCACTTTCGTCGCCGTGCGGAGTTTGGGGGAGAGCACGACGCTCGCGCAATCGACGCCCGCCGCGCGGAGTTTTTCGAGCGACGCCTCGCCCGCTGCGTCCGTTCCGACGACGCCGGCAAGCGTGGTTTGCGCGCCGAGCGAGGCCAGATTCGCGGCGCAGTTGGCCGCGCCGCCCGGTACGGTCTCCGTGCGCTCGTGGCGCAAAATCAACACGGGCGCTTCACGCGACACGCGGCTGATCTCCCCATAGACAAACTGATCGGCCACGAGATCGCCCACCACCACCACGCGCCGCTTCGCAAACTCGCGCACTAAATTTGCCAAACGCTCTTTCATAATCGAAATGCGGAATGTGGATTGCGGAATGCGGATTGAAGAGGAAATCCCTGTTTTCTAATCCGCAATCCGCAATCCGCAATCCGCAATTATTTTCTGTGCGGCTTCCAACAGATTCTCCGCGACGAGATCGGGCTGATGTTGCCAGCCGCCGCGTTGGTATGCCCATTCGCCGCGCCCGTAGCCGCTGAGGACGAGGGCGGCGCTGGAGCCGGCGTTGCGCGCCAGTTCGGCGTCGCTGTAGCGGTCGCCGACCATCCAACTCTTGGCGAGGTCGATATCAAAATCGGCGGCGGCGCGACGGAGCAGACCTGGCTTGGGTTTGCGGCAATCGCAGTCAAAGCGATATGGCGGTTCGCCAACCGACGGGTGATGCGGGCAATAGTAGATCGCATCGAGTTGAGCGCCGCCGCGTGCGAGTTCCTGCGTCAGCAGATCATGCACCAGTCCGATGATGTCTTCGGTGAAGTAGCCGCGCGCGACGCCCGCCTGATTCGTGATGAGGATAGCGAGCCAGTTGGCTTCGTTGAGCAACTTGACGGCCTGCGCCGCGTAGGGGAAGACGCGATAACGCGAAGGGTGGTTGACGTAGCCGATCTCTTCGGAGATCGTGCCGTCGCGGTCGATGAAAACGGCTCGTCGTTTCATCACGCCGCCTCCGTACCGGCTTCATTTATTGACATGTCTTCCGCTTCGCTGTCCCTCTCACCTCCTGCCGCGGCAGGTGCTTTATCAATCGTCGCGCCCGTCGCTTCGGTCTGCGCCGCTGCGCCGTCCGGGCGCATCTCGCATTGATTGTGTGCGAGCATTTCGACGGCGCGCAGGAAAACCTCTTCCGGTGTGATGGCGGTCATGCAGCGATGATCGATTGGGCAATCGCGCAGCATGCAGGGCGCGCATTCGGGCGGGCGGCGCATGATGTCGGCAGTCGGGGAGAAAGGGCGCGTCGTCGAGGGGTTCGTCGGGCCGAAGATGACGAGCGTGGGGCGTTCGAGCGCGGCAGAGATGTGCGCAGGTCCGGTGTCGTTGGTGATGAGCAGATCGGCGACGCTCAAGACCGCGATTGACTGCGCGAGATCAGTTTCGCCCGTCAGCACGACGGGGCGACGCCGCATCTTCGCGAGCACTTCATTCGTCACATCCAACTCTTCTCGCGCGCCGATGAGCGCGACGTTCGCTTTGGCCTTGCCCATCAGATGATCCGCGAGCGCGGCATACGAGGTCGCCGGCCAACGCTTGGCGCGGCTGTTGGTCGAGCCGGGACAGAGCGCGACGAGCGGGCGATGGTTGAGCGCGCCGTGACGACTGAGCAGACTGCGCGCCGCCATCTGGCGTTCGGGGGAGACGTGCAGGGTGAATTGCGGTTCGCAGCCTTCAAACTGCGCTGTCCCGGTCAAAGCGCGTTCGAGTTCAAAGACGAGGTTGAGATAGTAAAAAACTTCGTGCTGCTCGTTGCGCCAGGCGGGGACGGCGAGCGGGTGTGTGAGCAGCCAGCCGCGCCCGTCGGTCGCATAACCCATGCGCAGGGGCGCGCGCGCGGCGGCGGCGATGAAAGCGGGCTCGAAGGCATTTGGGAAGAGCAGCGCGAGATCGAAGCGCCGCGCCCGCCAATCCGCGATTTGCCGGAGCGCGGGGCGCAGGCCGCGCCGCCCTTCGTCAATCAATAACAGGTCGTCAACGATGTCTGTTCCGGCGAAGATGCCTTTGGCCCACGCGCGCGTGGCGAGCGTGAGGTGCGCCGAGGGGAGAACGCGGCGCAATTCGCGCAAAGCCGCGACGGTCATCACCGCATCGCCCACCCAATTTGCGCCGCGCACCACGACGCGCTTGATCTGTTCTGCCTGAAGTGTTCGTGTCATTTACTATCCGGTCGTCTGCATCCAGACCTTAATACCATAAGATGTCTCATGCAAAGGCGCAAAGACGCAAAGGAAACATCTGCACCATCTCTTTGCGTCCATAGCGCCTTCGCCTGAGGTTGATCTTCAGGGATTCACAGCAGACTTTTTAAGCCTTCTTCGATGCCAATCAGAGGTTGCCAGCCCAGTTCGGCGCGGGCGAGAGAGAGATCGGAAACGTAATTGAGAGGCAGCGGCGGCGCGGGGAGCGGCGCGTCGTTGTCGATGACGGGTTCAACTTGAACCAATCGCCCGACCGTCTCGACTATTTCGCGCAGGGTCGCCGCCTGCTCGCGCCCGCCGCCGAGATTGTACAGACCATGCGGGAGGCCGGAGTCGATGAAAGCGCGGCAGGCGCGGGAGAAATCATCGACGTGCAGGAGATCGCGCACCGGGCAGCCGTCGGCGGGAAGACGCAGCGGCCAACCGCGCTTGACCGCTTCGACGTAGTGCGTGACGAAGTTCGATTCATTGCCTTCGGAGGGTCGCGCGTAGGTTGCCGACAGGCGAAAGATGCAGGCGCGAATCCCGCGAGCCGCGGCGTAATAATCAACATAGCGTTCGCCGATCAATTTCGACCATTCGAGCGGCGACTGGCCGCAATAATCCGTCGGGCAGCTTTCCGGCACTTCCCGGTAAGTGTCGGCGAAAGAGCCGTACACGTCTTTGGTCGAAGCGTAGATGAAAGCTGCGCCTTCGCGCATGTGGCTGAGCAGATTGACCGTGCCTTCGGCATTCGTGCGAAAACATTCCCCGGCGGCATCAGGACTTTTATCGAGATGCGCGGCGAGATGAATCACCGCGTCGTAGTCCGCGACGCGCGAAGCATCGTAGGCGTCGAGCACGTCTAACCCGACGCGCCGCGAGAAATCGTCGGCTTCGAAGAAACGGCGGACGTGGATGCCGAGATAGCCGCTCCCGCCGGTGACTAAGATTTTCATACAATCTCTGCATTCAAGTTTCAAATTTCAGGTTTCGCAGTTTGGATGTTCACACGCTTGAAGCCTGCAACTTGAAGTCTGAAATTAAATTTTTTTCAGCGCCTGAGCTTTGAGTTGGGCGAGCGATTCGGAGCGACCGATGGCGATCAAAAGATCGCCCGCCTCGATATGTGCGTCGCCGGAAGGATTGAAAACCATCTCGCCGTCACGGCGACGCACGGCGACGATGACGACATCGAGTTCCGCACGAATGTTAGTGAATCGCAACTTGCGCCCGACGTAGCCGGAAGTGGGTGAGATGAGCACCTCTTCAAAATTGAGATCGAGGTCTTCCGCCGCGATGGAGTCGATGAAATCGGCGACGGCGGGTTTCATCAACGCCTGCACCATGCGTTGACTGCCGATGATGGTCGGCGCGATGACGCGATTTGCGCCCGCGCGGATCAACTTCGGCTCGGCCTGTTCCTCAACCGCGCGGGCGACGATGTGCAGTTGCGGGCTCAAGTCGCGCGCCGTCAAAACGACATACACGTTGTCGGCGTCATCGGGCAAACAAGCGGCCAGAGCGCGGGCGTGTTCCACTCCGGCTTCGCGCAACGTCTCCTCGTTGGTTGCATCGCGCACCAGCACCAACACGTCTTTGTCGGTTAAATTGGCAACTTGTTGCGCGTCGCGTTCGATGACGATGAAAGGAACATCGGCGCGTCGCAAATCGCGGATGATGCGCGAGCCGACCCGCCCCGCGCCGCAGATGATGAAATGATTTCGCAGTTTGTGTATCTCCCGATGGCGTCGCCGCTGTCCGTAAGCCGCGATGATCTCTGATTGGACGAGAGCCTGAATCGCCGTGGAGAGCAGGAATCCGACCGTGCCGACGCTCACGAGCATGAAGACGGTGGCGAAAGCGCGTCCCGCCACAGACACCGGATGCACGTCGCCGTAGCCGACGGTGGTCACGGTCATGACGGTCAGATACAAACTGTCCGGCAGCGTCAAAGGTTCGAGCAGGTGAAAGCCGAGCGTGCCGAGCGCGATCAAACCGGCGAGCGCCGCGAGCGCATAGATCATGTGGCGGCGTGCGCTTTTCATCAGGTTGGCGTCAGGGAGCGTCGAACTCATGGAACAAGCGGCGCATCATAGCGGAGCGACCGCGACATGCGCCGTCACGGTAACGAAAACACCGACGTAGTGTCAAATTTGGTGAACGGTGAACGGCAAATGATAAATAAAGCGGCACCCCCCGCCGTCAGCCGCGGCTCAACTGTTGATCATAGACGATTGCGCCATTTGCCGTTTACGCTTTACCATAACATCTCATGCCCGTTCGCCATCCACCACCCAACCGCGTGCCGACCCCGGCGAAGAGAGGCGCGGCGCGCGTCATCAAGTACGCGGAGCCGGACGAAAATTTTCCCCGGCGCTGGCGGCGTCGCATCCTGCGCCCGCCGGTCGTCATCGCCCTCGTCATTCTCACTACGTTCACCATCGGCGTCTCCGGTTATTACTACTACATTTTTTCGGAACGAGTTGATCGATTGATCAGCGGCGAAATCTTCACGCGTTCGGCGGGCGTCTACACCGCGCCGAAAGAATTGCGCGTGGGCGCGAATGTATCGGCTGACGATCTCGTGAAGCGTTTACAGCGCGCGGGCTATGTCGAGCGGGGGCAGCAAGCGGAGGATGGGCGGGGGCGTTATGCGATAAACGGCGCGAGCGTCGAAGTGGAGCCGGGACAGAACGCCATCGTTGACGGGCAGCGTCTCTTCCCGCGCCTGCGCGTCTCTTTCGCCAAAACGGGGAAAGGCATCACCGCGCTCAATAATCTGGAAGGCAACGCCAAACTTCAGAGCGCGCTCGTCGAGCCGGAACAGATCAGTCTGGTGACAGGCAATGAGCGGCAAAAGCGGCGCGTGATCGGTTTTCAAGACGTGCCGCCGCATCTCGTCAAAGCGATCACGGTGACGGAGGATCGCGCCTTCTTCGAGCACTACGGCATCAACGTGCGCGGCATCGTCCGCGCTCTCGTGCGCCGCTACGACGCCGACCCGAACTCGCCGATAGCGCGGCAGGGCGGTTCGAGCATCACGCAGCAACTCGTCAAAAATCTCCTGCTCTCGCCCGAATACAGCTTGCGGCGCAAACTCGCCGAAGCTTACATGTCGATCATCCTGGAGACGCGCCTCAGCAAGAGAGAGATTTTCGCGCTCTATTGCAACGAGGCGTATCTCGGTCAGCACGGGGGCTTCTCGATCAACGGTTTCGGTCAAGCGGCGCAGGTCTATTTCAACAAGGACGTGACCGGCATCACGCTGCCCGAAGCCGCCTTTCTCGCCGGCATCATCCGCAGCCCGAATCGCTACAACCCCTATCGCCATCCGGAGACGGCACAGGCGCGGCGCAATCAAGTGCTCGATTCAATGGCGGACGAGCAAGCCATTACGCCGGAGGAAGCGGCGCAGGCGAAAGCGACCGAATTGAAAGTCGCGCCCGCGCGCGGTCGGCTCGACAATTCCGACGCTCCTTATTTCGTCGATTACGTGCAAAACCAGCTGGCCGATGTCCTCGCCGACGCGCGCACCGCCGAACACCTGCGCATCTACACGACGATTGACATGGAGTTGCAGCGCGCGGCCTACGCGGCGGTGACGAAGCAACTCGCGGCGCTCGACAAGATTTATGCGAAGCGACCCAGAAACATTGCGCCGGGAACTTTGCAGGCGTCGCTCGTGGCAATGAACGCCGAGACGGGCGAGGTGGTGGCGATGGTCGGCGGGCGCGATTACGAACGGAGCCAGATGAACCGGGCGACGGACGCGATGCGCCAGCCCGGTTCGGTCTTCAAACCGTTCGTCTATGCCGCCGCGCTCAACACGGCCTATGACCCGATCCCGCGCGTCATCACGGCGGCCACCACTTACATGGACGAGCCGAAGACTTTCAACTTCGACAATCAGGAATATTCGCCCGGCAACTTCGGCGACAGCTACTCGAACGCGCCTGTCACCCTGCGCGACGCGCTGGTTTACAGCAAGAACGTCATCACGGTGGATGTCGCGATGGAGGTGACGATTGGCCGCGTGATGAACCTCGCGGCGAAGGCGGGCTTGCCCAAACCGCCGCGCGCTTATCCCGCGATGGCTCTGGGCACGAACGAGGCGACGCCGCTCCAGGTGGCTTCCGCCTACACGACCTTCGCCTCGCTCGGCACGCGCTCGACGCCCGTCGGGATCAGCCGCGTGACGACCGGAGGGGGCACGACTATCGCCGCGCCCGTCACGCAAAAGAACGAAGCTTTGCGCCCGGAAGTCGCTTACCTGATGACCTCCTTTATGAAAGATGTCGTCAATCGCGGCACGGCGGCGCGGCTGCGTGGGCGCGGATTCAAGTTCAACGTGGCGGGCAAAACCGGCACGTCGCGCGACGGCTGGTTTGCCGGTTACACGCCGCACCTCGTCTGCGTCGTCTATGTGGGCTTCGACGACGGCTCGCCGCTCAACCTGACGGGCGCGGATTCCGCCCTTCCCATCTGGGCCGACTTCATGAACGCCGCCCTCACTGCCCATCCCGAATGGAACGGCGACTGGCAGATGCCCGGCGGCCTCGAACAGGCTTCAATCGACCTGCGCACCGGACTGCTCGCCGCCGTTGACGACCTCGACAAACGCACCGAACTTTTCATCGCCGGAACCGCGCCCACACAGGAAAGCGACGCGCCGCCCGATGAAGAACTCGCGCCCCTTGAGGAGCCGGGCGAGGAAGGCGAATTCGATTATGCGCCCGCGCCCGCTTTACCGCCCGGAGCAGGCGACGTGCCGCCGCTCCCCGAAGTTACCCCTCTGCAACGCCCGCGCACCACTCCCCGCCTCGAAGGGCGCGGCGTCGCGCAACCGGACGGCTCGACGCGACTGATGGGCACCATCACGCTCGACATCGACCCGACCACCAACTTGATCGCCGTGGCGACGTGCCCCATCATCCGCTCCAAAACTTTCCCCATCGGCCAGGAGCCGCGCCGCTATTGCGGGCCTGAGTATCACAACGGCAAAACGATCCAGCCTTCAGGCACGCGCTCGCGCCTCGTCTCGCCCTGAAATAAAGATTCATCAAACGGCAAACCAGCCGTCGCCTGCTCCCGCTCGCCTGAAGGAAATTTGTTTCGCCCGACTTTGTGGAACTTTTTCGCCGGGTCGGGCGAATTACTTGTGACGACTGAAGTTTCAGCATGATCCGGCGAGTGAAGATGAAAGCTTCTCTTGAGCAGAGTGATGAAGAACTGTGGCGGCTGATCGTGGCCGGAGAAACGGACGCTTTCAACGCGCTGTATCGCAGGCGGCAGGCGGGCATCTATCGCTTCGCGCTTCAGATGTGCGGCTCGGAAACGATTGCCGAGGATGTGACGCAGGAAGTTTTTATAACGCTGATTCGCGAGTCGCAAATTTTCGACCCGGCGCGCGGCACACTCGCCGGGTATCTTTACGGCATCGCGCGCAATCAGGTCTTGCGACGTTTGGAGAAGGAGCGGCCTTTCGTGGCGATGATTGACGACGGCGAGATAGAGGGCGCGGCTAGTTCGGCGCATTACGTCGCGGGTGATGACCCGCTCGCGGAACTCGGGCGTCACGAGTTGATTGATTCGGTGCGGCAGGCGGTGCTGGCCTTGCCCGCACATTACCGCGAGGTCGTCGTGCTGTGCGAACTGCATGAGATGAGCTATGCAGAAGCGGCGGCGGCGCTTGATTGCGCGGTCGGCACGGTGCGCTCGCGGTTGCATCGCGCCCGCGCTTTGCTCGTCGAAAGATTGCGCGAGGCGCGAGGGGCGGACGCACAACGCGCGCCCGACGATCCTTTAAGGTGTTTCGCATGAACTGTCAGGGATTCACATCATTCGTCGTTGAGGTGGCGCGCGGGCAGTTGATGGAAGCCGCGTCGCGCGAAAGCGCAATGCGCCACGCTGAGACTTGCGAAGCGTGCGCGGCGCGGTTGGAGCAGGAACGAAACTTGACCGCCGCGCTCCGCACCTTCGCGTCGAGCCTGAACGAGAGTGGCGCGCCCGCCCGCGTCGAAGCGAATTTACTCGCGGCTTTTCATGAAACTCGCGACAACAGGCGAGCGGCGCAGACACCGGCAGCGACAACTTCGCCTGCCCCTGGCTTCCCGTCAACGAAGACCGCGAGCATGTCGCCCGCATCGCGTCGTTGGACGCGGCGCATCGCCGTCGCGGCGGCTCCGCTGGCGGCTTCCCTCGTTCTCGTCGCCTTCGCCGTGTGGCGCATACAGTTGACAAGCACGCCATCGCCGCGAGAGATGACGACCATAGACAGACAGGCGAGCGAGTCACAGTCGCCGCCGCCGCCGCAGGGTGAAGGCCGAAGTTCGCCTGTGCCCACAAGAGCGATTGACCGCGAAAGAAACGATCAACCGCCCTCTGATGTTGTGACATCGACGCCGCTGCGCCGCCCGACGCCAAAAGCCGCTGTGAAATCGGCGCGCAGTTCTACGCCTGAAATGATCTGGGTCGATGGAGTGATCGATGGCGGCAGCGCGATCATCGACGAGGCCGGCGCGGCGGAGACGGCTCTTCTGGACACGGGCGACGGCGGCGCGCCGGGACCAGCCGAAGCGGAGAGGCTGACGGACTTCATGCCGCTTGTCGCCGGTGCGCCCGCGCCGCCGTTGGAAAGCGGGCAATTAGTGCGTGTGGAGTTGCCGCGCTCGGCTCTGGCCTCGCTCGGATTGCCTGTCAACGTCGAACGCGAGCACGAATTGGTGAAGGCGGACGTGCTGCTGGGCAACGACGGGCTGGCCCGCGCCATTCGTTTCGTGCGCTGAAGCGCACCGGGAGAGAAGGCGCTAAAAGTACATTCGAGAAGATGCTCTTGCTTCATTAACCTCGCGTGAGACGGCCATTATTTACAGAAAGGATAATCAAGATGATGAACAGCAATAGACGTTTGATGACTGCGATATTTTGCGCGCTGACCTTGCTCGCACAGGGGACGGGCGCGCTCGCGCAAACTCAGCAACGCGAGAGACAGCCCGCGCCGCCGCCACCGCCTCCCACCGAGGATGTCTTAATCAACCGGCATCCCCATCCGCCGTCCTTGCCCGGCGGAGTGGCGGAGAACGGTGAGTTCTTCCAGATGCACATCGCGCCCCCTGCGCCGGACGACTCTTTCGGCTTCAGTTTCGTCTCCTCGGAGATGAGTTTCGATGGCAAACTGGTGAAGGGCGCACCCTATTCCGCCGAGGCCGTAACCGAATCCGTGCAGGTGCTGGGCGACGGCAATCGCCTCGCGCGCAAGTCCACGGCCACCATTTATCGCGACGGCGAAGGGCGCACGCGCCGCGAGCAAACGCTCAACCACGTCGGCCCGTGGGCAACTGCCGACGAGCCGTCGCAACTCATCTTCATCAACGATCCGGTGGCGGGCGCTAACTACGTGCTCAACCCGCGCAACCGCACCGCGCAGAAAATGAACAATGTTTTCGTCTTCACCCGCACGCCCGGAGAAGGACACGAAGCGACCGCCGTGGTCGTGCCCCCTCCCGGCGCATCCCGGACACAAATCTTTCTGCGTAGTGGCGGGGGCGATAACGCCATGACGGTTACGACCGCGCCGCCCAAATCTCCCATTATGGGCGGCGCGCTCTCCGGGAAAGCGACTAAGAAAGTTCAGCCCGTCTACCCGCCGGTCGCGAAGGCCGCCGGGGCGCAAGGGCCGGTCGCGGTCGGGATCGTCATCAACGAAGCGGGCGAAGTCGAATCTGCGAAGGCCATCTCAGGCCACCCGCTTTTGCAGGCGGCGGCGGTCGATGCCGCTAAGGAATGGCGTTTCTCGCCGACCAGATTGTCCGGCAACCCGGTGAAGGTGAGCGGCAGGATTTCCTTCGTCTTCGCTTTGCCGAACACGAAGGATGATGACTCGGCTCCGGTAACGGCGGGGGAGGGCCTCCGTGTCATCACCGCCCACGGGGCGGAAGGCCGGCAGCATATGCGGACGCCCGTCGCGCCGCCCGTCACGGAATCGCTCGGCAAACAGATAATCGAGGGCGTCGAAGCGGAAGGCACGCGCAGCACCGTCACGCTGCAAGCGGGCTTGATCGGCAACGAACGCCCGATCAACATCATCTCCGAACGCTGGTACTCGCCCGAACTGCAAATTGTCGTGATGACCAAACAAAGCGACCCGCGCTTCGGCGAAACCACCTATCGCCTGACCAACATCAACCGCACTGAACCGGCGCGCACGCTCTTTGAACTGCCCTCCGATTACACCATCAAGGCCGAATCATCCCCGATGCGCCGGATGCGAGTCCAGCCGCCCAAAGTCGAACAGTAAAGGGAAATCTTTAGGGAAAACGAAACAGGCGGCGCGAGTTGATCGCGTCGCCTGGTTTTCTATGGAGAAATTGATGATGGGATGCTTGTTACTTTTTCAGCGCGACGGGAAAGTCGGGCACGGTCTGGGGCTTGGCGGTCGTCGGCGTCTGTTGTCCCTTCGTTAGTTCCTTGACGCGCTCGGAGATGTAGAGGTCGAGCATGTTGAGCGTGATGCGTCCCCTGCCGCTCTTATCGTAATCCGCGCCCCCGCCCAGACCTTCGACGACGGCCTTCGTGAACGCGCCGTTATTCCAAATCGCATTCTCAAGCGAGAACTGGTTGCCGGTGGAAGCGGCGAAGACGACCGCGCCGTTCTCCGCGCTGGCGAGTTCGTTGACGACGCCGTTGAGTTCGCCGAGCGCGCCGAACAACCCGCGCCGCGTGCCGAGCACGTTGCCAGAATGACAGGTGTCTATAAAGAAGAGCGTCTTGCCCGCGAGCGCGGCGACCGTGTTCTTGATGTCGGCGAAAGAGACGCCGGTGCGCAGCAACTTGTCCGTGTCGGCGTTGAAGGGCAGATAGTAATAGAGGCCGTTCGGATCATTCACGCCGTGTCCGGCGAAGAGGACGACGGCCACGTCCTTGCTCGTCGTCTCCTTGCGAATCCAGTCCAGCCCGTCGAGCACTTCATCCTTCGTCGCCTTGTCATCGGTCAATACTTTGACGACGACCTCGCGGTAGAGTTCGCCCTTCTGCCGCTCCCACGACGCCGCGAAATCCTGCGCATCCTTCGCCGCGAATCCGAGTTTCAATTTCGGATCGGCGTAATTGCTCACGCCCACGGCAAGCACGTACAACTTCGGCCTGACCTCGAACCCCTCACGGGCAGGAGGCGCAGGCGTCGCGACGCGACCGGGCACAGCCGCCGCATTAGCGGCGACGCTCACCGGTTGGCTACGCGCACGCACGCGCACCGTCGCGGGCACGCTTGATGTGAAGCGATTCGCGGCGATGATCGAAAGCTGGCTCTCGCCCGCAGGCACGTTGACGCGCAACTCGCGCACGCTCCCGCTCTGCCCTGGTGATTGCAACGCCAGCCCGCGCTCCGCCGCCGCAGGCCGCCCGTCAACGAGCGCACGCACCTCCGTCACCGGCTCGCCCGAAGGCGTGCGAATGTTGTAACGCACCGTGACCTCGCTGGCGGACATCTCCGCGCCATCCGACGGCGACACGATCTCGACGACCGGCGGCAGCATCTGCGTCAAGTTCGCCTGCTGCTGTTTGCGCCCGGCCTCTTCGTTCGCCTCCTTGAGCGCCAACCCCTCGTCGCCCGTACTCAACACCTTCGCCACCACATCGGGGCGATAGAACGTGTTGCGGAACTGCCCGGCGGGGAAGAAGTCCGCCGCCGCGTCGCGCCCGTTGTTGACGTGCCAGCCGATGAGGTCTTCAGAGTTGGGCGCGGCGTCGTAGTACCCGGAAGGTGTCCACAGCACCCAACGCTTGCGGTCTTTGTGCGGGAAGAAGGTGAGCAACTCTTTGCCGTCCGTCATGCGATACCAGCGGATCGTGCCGTCGCCGTAAGCCGCGAGCGCGAGCCGCCCGTCGCCGCTGATGTTCACCGCCCACGCGACG
>JBPCIP010000048.1:0-50111 GCA_051006195.1 Pyrinomonadaceae bacterium | reverse complement strand
GAAGCGAACGAAACGGTCGCGGCGGTTGCGCCCGGCGAAGTGCTCATCGTCAGTCCTGCGGCGGGTGAAGTCGTCATGTCGGCGGCGATGCAGGTTGAGGTGCGCGTGGCGGAAGATTGGACGGCGTCGCTGGAAGTCAACGGCGAGCGCATCACTGATCAGAACATCGGCATCACCCGCCTCGATCATAAAAACAAAGTGGCGACCTTTACGTTCGTCGGCTTGAATTTGCGCTCCGGCCAGAATCGCGTGCGCGCCTTCGCCGTCAGCCCCGAAGGTAAAGCGGGACGCACGGTTGAGCTGAATGTCATGGGACGCGGCCCCGCGCGGCGTCTTGAGATCACCTCGGATCGCGAGGAACTGCAAGCGGGCGGGCGCGATTCGGCGCTCCTGCGCGTGCGCGCTTTCGATCAATGGAACAACCCCGCCGCCGACGGGCAAATCGCCGTCGTCACTTCCGGCGGACAACTCCTGCGCTCGGCAGCCGACAACGCGGCTGTTGCAGGCGAAACGAAAATAAAAGATAACTCGCGCGAAGAGTCTTTGCAGGTGTCGGCGGGCGTAGCCACCACCACTGAAGAGGCGAACGCGAATTCGCAGCAAGTGGTGCTGTCGCTGCACGGCGGCGAAGCGACCGTCAGATTCGTCTCCGACAATGCGGTGGGCGTCGCCCAGATCAAGGCCACGACGGGCGACATCACGACGGAGAAACGCCTGCGTTTCACCGCCGAGTTGCGTCCCACGATCCTCGTCGGCCTCGCCGAAGCTTCCATCGGACGCGCCGCGCCGGAGAACGCTCTGCGCGGCGACGATTCAAACGTGCGCAGCCACATCGAATTCTTCTATCGCGGCTCCGTCTTCGGCAAAAATCTCCTGACGCTCGCCTACGACAGCCAGCGTTCGCTCAATCGCACGATGGGACGCGACCGCCTCTTTCAAGCCGACCCGCTCGAACGTCTCTACCCGCTCTTCGGTGATTCTTCCACGCGCTTCAACGAAGTGGAATCCAACTCGAAGATTTACGCGCGCCTTGATCGCAATCGCTCCTACGCTATGTTCGGCGACTTCGAGCCGGGGATGAGCGACACGCAACTGGCCGGTTACGCGCGCAAACTCACCGGCGCGAAGATTCATCTCGAAAACTCGAACGGCGATTTTCTGACCGTCACGGGCGCGCGTCCCGACACGGCTTTCGCGCGCGACGTGTTTCCGGCGGGCCGCCTCGGACTCATCAATCTCTCTTACCCGGACGTGTTGCCCGGTTCGGAGACGGTCGCTCTCGAAGTGCGCGACCGCCGCAACCCCGAACGCATCATCTCGCGCGAGCCGCTGCTGCGTTCGCTTGATTACAACCTCGACCCGCTCACTGGACAACTCTTCTTCCTGCGCCCCATCTCGGCCTTCGACTACGACCTCAATCTGGTCCAACTCGTCGTCACTTACGAACACCGCGCGGCAGGACTCTCTTCCGGCGTCTATACGGGACGCGCCTCGAAGCGTTTCAATAATCTGGGTCTGCGCCTCGGTCTCTCTTACGTCGGGCAGCGGCAGAATCAATTCGGCTCCTACACGCTCGGCGGCCTCGACGGCGAACAGGCGTTGCCGAATCGCGGCGCGCTCAAATTCGAGTGGGCGACGAGCCGGGGCGATCTGGCGACGAGCGGTAATCTTTTCAACGCCGCCGGGCGTCACCATGCGGGCGGCAACGCTTACCGCCTCGAATTGACGCAGCCTTTTAACTTTTATCAAGCGGTGCTCCACGGCGAATTCGCCCGCGCCGATGAAGGCTTCTTCAACCCGTTCGGCGCAACGGTCTCGCCCGGGTCGCAGCGCGCGGGCGCGTCGCTCGATCTCAAACCGGGCGCGTCGCGCGTCATACGTCTCGGCTACCTGAACGAACGCAACCGCACCGCGAACGTCGATAACAGCCGCCAGACTTTCTCGCTGCTCTGGACGGAGACGCTGACCGACCGATTGCACGCCTTCGCCGGCTACGATTTCCGCCGCTTCTCGGATGCGACGAACGATCAGCAGATCACCTCGAACCAGATCACCATCGGCGCGCAGTATCGCCCGACCGACAAGTTGGAACTCTCCATCAAGCGCGAGCAAAACCTCGGCGAGTCCGACCCCACCTACCCGAATCAAACGACCCTCGCCGCGCGTTACCGGTGGAACGAATGGGCCAGCGTCTTCTTCACGCAACGGCTCGCCTCCGCGCCCATCGTCCCCGTCAGCGACACGACGGCGACCGGCTTCGCCTCAACCGGCTCGCGCCGCGAAACAGCCATCGGCATCGAAACCAAACTCGGGCGCTACACGAACGTCACGAGCCGCTACCAACTGGAGAACGGCATCAACGGCACGGACAGCTTCGCCGTCATCGGCTTGCAAAATCGCCTGCCTCTGTCGAAGCGTCTGTCGCTCGATCTCGGCTTCGAGCATGGCCTGCATCTGGCGGGCGCCGGGCAGAGTTTCACCGGCGGCGCGTTCGGTTTCTCGTGGCTGCCCTCGAAAGATTTGCGCACGACGGCGCGCTACGAATTGCGCAACCAGACGGGCGGCCTCGGTCAACTGTTCACGGTCGGCGCGGCGGGTCGCGTCGCAGACAACATCACGACGCTGGCGCGTTTCCAGTGGTCGCGCACCAACCTCGGCGGGCGCGAGAACGCGACGACTAATGGCACGGCGGCGATGTCTTTGCGCCCGCTCAAGTCGGATCGCGTCGCGCTCCTCTTCAGCTACAATCATCGCTCGCTCACGCAAACCGGTCTCGCCGGACAATTCTCGACCACGGAGCGCTCAGACACGCTTTCGTCCGACGGACTCTGGCAGCCGCTCAAAGATACGGAACTTTACGGACGCTTCGCCTTGAAGTTCGGCGACAACAGCCGCGAAGGCTTGATGTCCGCTGCAACCTTGACTTACATCGCGCAGCTTCGCGTGCAACGCCGTCTGCGCCGCGCCTTCGATGTCGCGGGCGAGTGGCGTATGATGGCGCAGCCCGTGACGCACACGGCGCGCACATCTGCCGGCGCGGAAGTCGGCTACTGGATTTTCCCGGACGTGCGCATCGGCGTCGGCTACAACTTTACTTCGGCCACCGAACCGGGCAACAGTTCCGTCGTCTCGCAACCGCGCGGCTTCTACTTCACGATCTCGACCAAGCTCTCTAATCTCTTCGACCTCTTCGGCACGTCGAGCGCGGGACTCGTGCCCACCGGACTTGGAGACAGCGAGTCCGGCAATACGTCGGCGAACGAATTGCCCGCCCGCCAGCCGTCTTCCCCGTTAGCAGGCGGGGCGAAGAATCAATGACGCCGTTCGACAACACAGATGAAAAGATTGATCCGTCGGCGCACCGGCGCAATGGGGCGCGGACGGCGCGCGGCGTGCTGTTCTCGTTGTTGTTCTTCTTCGCGCTCGGTTGGCAGACGGCTCAGGCCCAACTCACCATCAAGCCGACGACGTGGAACGTCATCGGCCTCGACAGCAACAATGTCAACAGTGGCCCCAATACCTTTCAGGTTGGGGCGCGCATCTGCAACACGGGCGCGGCGACGGTCAACAACGTGCGCGGGGATTTCGTCTGGGACAGCGCGAACGCCTTCATCAACCTGAGCGGTTCGAGCGTCGTCATGGCGCGCACGCTCGCGCCCGGCGCTTGCGTCGATTTCTACTACCCTGTCACCGTGACGCGCAACTCGGCGGCCTACAACACGGCGCGGCGCTACCACATCACCGCAAGCGGCGACGGCACAAGTTCCGTCAGCACCCCCACGCCGCGCGAGTTGTACGTCGAGAGGTTGATCTCACAGGCGCGCAACACGGTCACCTCCATCGTGGGGCCGACCACCGTCTACGTCGGCCAGACTTACAACTACACGATCAACGCCGATACGGCCACGCAAGGCTACTCGCAGTTGGAAACCTTTCTCAATCTGTCGAACGTCACCTATCTGGTGCTGGCGGTTTCGTCCAGCTACAGCGCCCCGGCGGGAGCAACCCACGATCAGTTTTACGCCGATGCCTGCGGCTGGCAAAACAACCCGACGCTGCCCGACTATCGCAGTTGCGTCGGCCCCGAACTGTTCCCCGGCGGCAGGGCAGGCGGCACGACCAGCACCACCTACACGGTTAAAATTCTCGGCACGACGGGCACGGCGGTCGCCGGCTCGCTCATTCTCGATTTCTCCGGCAGCAGCTACCATTACGCCATCGGCCCTTCTCTCACCATCACGACGCTGCCGTCGCAAATCACGCTCAGCAAACTCGCCAATCCAACCGCGACGCTCGTCGGCACGAACGTCACCTACACGTTACGGCTGACCAACACTGGCTCCGCCAGCTATACCATTACGGAGTTTGTGGACACGCCCCCCACCTCGCCGGGAACCCCGGCCTACGTCGCAAGTTCCTCGGCCTATAACGGCGCGGCAATCGGCAATCCCGTGCAAGCCAACGGGAAACTCACCTGGACAGGCACGTTCACCGTGCCTGCCGGACAGTCGCGCGACCTGACCTTCCGCATGACGATGCCGAACATCGCGGGCAGCTACGTCAACAGCGCCATCGCCTTGATCGACTATACGCAGATCGACACGACCGCGAGTCCCTCCGACAACGCGCCGGCAACTGCGACCGTGACGGTCTTCACGCCGCCCAGCGTCACGCTCGCCAAGTCCTGCCCCGCTCCGGCGAATTGTGCGACGCAGGCGCAAATGCCGGGCGTCGATCTGACCTACAGCATCGCCTTCACGAACGGCGGCGGTTCGCCCGCGCAGGGTCTTTCCGTCATTGATCAAATTCCCCTCAACACTGATTACAAAGTCGGCTCCGCCGCCGCCGCGCTCGGCACGACCAACTTGACTGTCACAATTACTTATTCCGACGACAACGGCACGACCTACACCTACACGCCCGTCGGCGGCGCGAACGGCGCGCCCGCCGGTTACGACCGTCAGGTGACACACATTCGCTGGACCTTCACCGGCAACCTCAATCAAATCGCTCCCGACAACTCCGGCAGCGTCAGTTTTCTGACACGTATCCGTTAGGAGAAGTGATGCGTGATGAGTGATGAGTAAAAACATTTGCGTTTTACTCATCACTCATCACTCATCACTCACCACTCCCCACTTCTTCCCCCGCCCTGTGTTAGATTAACGCCACGCATGGCGAATGATGATGCAAGGCGGGTGACGGAGTTGACCATCGGCGAGGCGAAGCGCGTCGTGGTGTACGGCATTGGGCTCGCGCTCGCGGTGGGGCTGTTCCTTGTGCTCATCGGGCAAGTGCTGGTCGCCCTCCTGCTCGGCCTCGTGGCGGGCGCGTTCCTGCTGCCGGTGCAGGAGTGGCTGGAAATGCGGCTCAGAGCGCGGGCGGGCAGCGCGCTCGTCACAATCGCGCTCATCGTCGTCCCGCTTGTTGCGCTCGCCGGTTACACCTGGTACGAGTTGTCGGGCTACTCGACGAATGTGAGTCAGCAGGAGCGCGTTAAGATCAGCGACGCGATCAGCGGCGCGCTCGAACGCTATATTCCCGTCAGTCGCGCGGGCACACGCGCCACGCTCGAAGCGGCCTTCACCGAAGGACTCACGCGTTCGGCGGCGGCCATTCAGGAGTTGCGCAGCCGCGCCGCGCTCCTGCTCGCCTCGCTCGCCGTCTTTTTCTTCACCGTCTTCTACGTGCTCACGCAGCGCGCCCGCATCAACAACTACATCAAGGTGCGCGTGCCCGGCGACTACATGGAACTCTACGAGAAACTCGCGGAGAACGTCGGCGGCGCACTGCGCGGCGCGCTGCAAGCCGTCTTCATCGACCAGACGCTCAAGGCCGTCATCATCTTCGCGCTCAACCTCGTCTTCGGCGTCCCGCTCGCGCTCGTCTTGGCAATCATCACGTTCCTGACCGGCTTCTTCCCGCTGCTCGGCGAATGGGCGATCTACTTGCCGGTCAGCGTCTACCTGCTCGTCTTTCGCAACGACCCCTTCGGCGCAGCCATCTATCTCGGCATCGGCATCCTGATGACAATCGGCTCGTCCCTGCTGCTGCGCCCGCGCGTGGCGGCGAGCGGCGCAGGCCGTTTCAATTTCTACTGGATGTTCCTCGCGCTCATCGCGGGCGTCTACACCTTCGGCATCCCCGGCATCGTCCTCGGCCCCGCCATCATCGGCTTCGTCAAAGCCGTCACCGACACGCTGCTCGGCAACGTGCGTTATGAAACTTCACTACTGAAAGAAGAAAAGGTGCAGCAGGCCGAACAACGGCAGGAAGAGAAGTTGGCCCAAAGGACGGCGGGGGCGGTCGAGTAACTTGTAGTTTTTGTGTCAGCCCGGCGGCCAGCGCAGCGGGCGACCGCCGATGACGTGTAGGTGCAGGTGAAAAACAGACTGCCCCGCGCCCGCGCCCGTGTTGATGACGGTGCGATAGCCTGTCTCCGACAAATTCTCCTGCTTGGCGACGCGCGCCGCGACGCGCAACAGGTGGCCGAGCGTCGTCTCATCGCGCCCGGCGGCCTCGTCGAGCGACTCGATGTGCTCGCGCGGGATGACGAGCGCGTGGACGGGCGCTTGCGGGTTGATGTCGCGAAACGCCACCGCGCGCTCATCCCGGTAAATAATGTCGGCGGCAATCTCGCCCGCCACAACCTGACAAAAGATGCAGTTTTGTTCAGTCATAAGTTAATGATGAAGTAGGAACGCAAAACGATTAAACATGATTGCCGCGATGGGGAAGGGGCGGCTTGTTTTCTTTCGTGATTCTAATTAAGAACCGGAGAGCTTCATTCACCGCCTCAGCATCGGGAAACACCTCCGCGACATCAGGCTCCAAGCGAATCATCGCGCCGCCAAAGTTCTTGCGCGCCGCGCCGACCTTCCGCACGCGCAAACTCCGCAGATCGTACTCCGGCCTCAACTCATCCTTCGCATCCGTCTCAATTTTCTTCATAAATTTCTCGCTCCGCCCGCGTTACTTCTCTCGTGCTGATTAAACGGACAACATCATTTCTTTCGGTGTAAGCCACCAACAATAAACGACCCTGCTGCGACTCTCCGACAATAAGATAACGTTGCTCATCGGAGGAATGATCAGGATCATAGAAATCTACATACAAAGGATCAAAAAAGACGGTCTGCGCTTCGTTGAACGACACTCCATGCTTCGACAGATTGGTGGCGGCTTTGCTTTCGTCCCATTCAAATTCCATGGAGACTCAAATCGCTTCAGTAGCTTCAGGCAACTGCACCTCGATTTCCGCGACGGGCGGCAGGCTCGCTGTCACGGAGTCGCGCAGGCGTTCGATCTGTGCGCCGACGCCGCGCAGTTTGTCCTCGATCTTTTCGTAGCCGCGATCAATGTGATAGACGCGCTCGATGATCGTCTCGCCTTCGGCGACGAGTCCGGCGAGGACGAGCGAGGCGGAAGCGCGCAAATCCGAGGCCTGAACGCGTGCGCCCATCAACGGCGTCGGGCCTTCGACGGTGGCGACGCGCCCGTCGAGCGAGATGCGTGCGCCCATGCGGTGCATCTCTGAGGCGTGCATGAAACGGTTCTCGAAGATCGTCTCGATGATCACGCTGCGCCCTGTGGCCTGCGTCATCAAGGTCATGTACTGCGCCTGCATGTCGGTGGGAAAGCGCGGGTGCGGCTCGGTGG
The DNA here is from genome assembly GCA_051006195.1 of Pyrinomonadaceae bacterium. Lineage (GTDB taxonomy): Bacteria > Acidobacteriota > Blastocatellia > Pyrinomonadales > Pyrinomonadaceae > JAIVJZ01. Next base: position 42,452 of record JBPCIP010000048.1, on the reverse strand, counting down.
TGATGTCCGACGCCTTCAAACCGTTCGCGCCGCGCCGCACATGGAGCGTGCTTTGATTGACTTCTTCGATCTCGACGCCCGCCTCGCGCAGTTTCGCAATCACGGTGGCGGAATGTTCGGGACGGCAATCTCTCAATTCAAGTTCGCCGTTCGTGATCGCGGCGGCGACGAGGAATGTGCCCGTCTCGATGCGGTCGGGGATGATCGTATGCTCCGCCGCGCCGAGCGATTCGACCCCTTCTATCGTGATGGTCGGCGTGCCCGCGCCGCGAATGCGCGCACCCATGCGGTTCAAAAGTTCGGCGAGGTCCGCCACTTCCGGTTCGCGCGCGGCGTTCTCAAGCGTCGTCCGGCCACGGGCGAGCGCGGCGGCCATCAGCAGATTCTCCGTGCCCGTCACCGTCACCTTGTCGAAATGAACTTCCGCGCCCTGCAAGCGTCCGCCCTTCGGCGCACGCGCCACGACATAGCCCGCTTCGAGATTGACCTCCGCGCCGAGGACTTTCAAACTCTCAAGATGCAAATCAATCGGGCGCGAGCCGATGGCGCAGCCGCCCGGCAGCGAGACTTTCGCTTTGCCGAAACGCGCCAGCAGCGGCCCCAGCACGAGCACCGAGGCGCGCATCGTCTTGACGAGATCATAGGGAGCTTCAAAGAGTTCGATGTGCGCGGCGGTGATCTTGTGCGTGCGCAGTTCGGGGGTGAGCACATGCGCGCCGAGGTCTTCCAAGAGGCGACGTTGCGTGATGATGTCGCGGACATATGGGACGTTGTGCAGCGTCACGCTCTCGCCCGTCAAGAGCGCGGCGGCCATACACGGCAGCGCGGAGTTCTTCGCCCCGCTAATCCCGACGCGGCCTCGCACGGCGCGTCCACCAGTGATCCGAAATTTATCCATAAGGCGCTAGGTAGTAGTTTAGATCATTTGATTTTGACTAAATATTGATGATTGATTGCTGGCTACTATTTAGAGTGCGTGGATTTTAACACGAGGGCTAAACGGCGACTAGACATGATGTTCGTCAGTCGCGGCGCAGGACGACGGTGCGCGGGATGCCTTGCAGGTCCGGGCGCGTGTCGAGCATCGTCCAGATGTTCGGGTCGATGAGATTCGCCACCGCTTCATGCTGGTCGTAGCCGATCTCCAAGAGGAGATGCCCGCCGGGGATGAGAAAGCGCGGCGCACCCGTGATGAGACGGCGGATGATACTGAGGCCGTCGCCGTCGGCGGGCGTGAGCGCGAGGCGCGGTTCGTGGTCGCGCACTTCGCGTTGCAGTTGCAGTAGGTCGCGCTCGCTGATATAAGGCGGGTTGGAGACGATCATCGTGAACTCATCAATTGAAGAATCAAGCGCGGCGAAGCAATCGGAGACGAGCAGCGTGAGCCGTTCGCCGACCGCATGGCGCGCGGCATTGCGTGCGGCGACGGCGAGCGCGGCGGGCGAAATGTCTAAAGCTACCGCACGCACATCCGTGCGTTCGTTGAGCAGCGCGACAGGGATGCAGCCCGAACCCGTGCCGACATCGCAGACGAGCGGCGCGCGAATCTCGCGCAACAGTTCAAGCGCTGTTTCCACGAGCAACTCGGTTTCGGGTCGAGGGATGAGCACCGCCGGGCTGACTTCAAAATCGAGACCGTAAAACTCCTGCCGCCCCGTCAGGTACTGCACGGGTTCGCCCGCCGCCCGCCGCGCCACCAACGCGCGAAACGATAACAGTTGCGCTGTCGCGATCTCATCATCGGAATGCGTGAGCAGAAAAGCGTGGTCGCGCGTGAGCGTGTGCATCAACAGGGTGCGGGCATCGAGGCGCGCATTGGTCGTTGCGCCCGCTGCCCGCAAGAGGACGGCGGCTTCCGCCAACGCCTCCGCGATCTTCTTCCTGCTGTCCGATTGGTCGCTCATCCGCGTTCTACGGTATAATACGCGACACTTCAAGCAAGACGAGAATCTATCGAGCGAGTTCGCGGCGCAGGCGTAGCAGGAACCATGCTGCCTGAAGCGTCGCGGACGAACGCGGGGAGGTTGAAGGATGCGAGAGTCGGAGTTTCACATCAAAGGGATGCACTGCGAATCGTGCGCCATAGACATCAAAGAGACGCTGGAGACGACTGCCGGAGTCTTTCGCGTCGACGCGACTTTCAACGGAAAAACCGCCAACGTCGCTTACGACGAAGAGGTCGTGCAGGAGAAAACGCTCATCAAGAAGATTCAGGATTTGGGCTACGACGCGACCATCGGCGACGAAACGCAGAACGAAGCGACAGCTTAAAACGAAAAGAGGGAACTGATATGGAAGAGAGAAATGAACAAGCAGTTGACGACCGTGGGACGAGCGAAGCGGAAGGCCGTGAAATTTTGCGGCGATTGCGCGATCAGGGCTTTGATGCGGACGACGAAAAACTCGCCATCGCTTTGGGGCGTCCCGTCGAAGTGGTGCAGGGGTGGATGACGCAGGGCGGCGAGGAACCCGTCGATGACGACATCGTCATGAAGGCGCGCGGCATCGCCAAAGAGCGCGGCATTGAGGTGGGATGAGCTTTGGTGAAAGGTGAATAATGAATGGACGCAAACAGCTCCTTCCGTTCACCATTTACCATTTACCTTTTTGCCGGAACGAGACGGACATTCACACTTTCTAGTTGATACAAACGAAGCAAGTTCGTTTCTCCCGTAGCCTGAGCGAACCCCCAGCCCGATAAGCTGGGGGTTCAATCGTTAAGAGGCAGGGTTAAACAAAGTTTATTGACTAGCAAGGAGACCTCATCACGATGAGCGTTTTGACGAAGTGCCTGCTGTTGTTTCTGCTGAACTGGGTTGATGCGCAGTTGACGATCATCTGGGTGCGCAACGAACTGGCGACGGAAGGCAACGCACTGATGGCCTACTTGCTCGATGCGGGCAACGCTCCTTTTCTCATCACCAAATTGCTCATCGGCGCGGGCGTCGCTTTCGTCCTTTATCGCTGGTCGCACTTGGCTCTCGCCCGCCGCGGCCTGAGTCTCGTCCTTGGCCTCTACTGCGCCCTCATGTTCGTGCATGCCGCCACCGGCGTCGCTGCCCTCAATTGGCCTGCGACCGATGCCGCCATCGCTTATCTCGTGCGCCTGCCCGACACGGTCAGCACAATTCTCTTCTGAGTTTTTGGAAAACTCAAATTTTCGCCGCCCGGCTTTGCGCGCCGCCTCCGCCTGAGTTGCGTCTTCAATTACAGTTCAAACCTTCGCGCGCCTTTCAGCGTATTTCTGTGAAGTAAAGCGGCCACAAGCGGAGCGTGCTTGTTAGGAGCGTGCTCCGCCGTCGCGCAACGTCGTCTGTCGCGGGCGCATCTCAAATGAGTCTCGCGCCGGAAAGCTACTGGTAAAGGAAGCAACTCATGTATCGAATTTCCGCACGTCAAATTTTGCTGATCGCGTTTTCGTCGGCGCTCATCGCGGCGGGCGTGGTCTTTTTTTTCGACCGCTACGGGAGCCGCCTGTTGCAGCCGAGCGGCAGCGCGTCCTTTTCTGAAGACGCGCCCGCCGGAATCACCAACCCGGCCACGGCGACTGACGAGCAGAACAACATCGAAGTCTACAAAGTGGTCTCGCCCGGCGTCGTCTTCATCACTTCGACCTCCATCAGCAACGACTTCTTCGATGCGGGCGAGCGCAGCGGCTCCGGCTCCGGCTTCGTCATTGATACCCAAGGGCACATCCTGACGAACTATCATGTGATCGAAGGCGCGCAGAGATTGAGCGTCAGCTTCGGCGGCGAAAAGGCTTACCCGGCGACGCGGGTGGGCACGGACCCGGACACGGATTTGGCCGTCATCAAAGTTGATGCGCCGCGCGACACGCTCAGGGTCGTGCCCTTCGGCGATTCCGATAATCTCGTCGTCGGGCAGAAAGTGTTAGCTATCGGCAATCCCTTCGGATTCACGCGCACTTTGACGACGGGCGTCATCAGCGGTCTGCAACGCCCGATTCGCGCCCGCAACGGGCGGCAGATAGAAGGCGCGATCCAGACCGACGCTTCGATCAATCCGGGCAATTCGGGCGGGCCGCTCCTCGATTCGAGCGGGCGCATGATCGGCATCAACTCGCAAATTCTCTCGCCGGCTGGCGGCTCGGTCGGCGTCGGCTTCGCCATTCCCGCCGGCATCGCCAAACGGGTCGTGCCACAATTGATCAAAAACGGCGCGGTCGTGCGTCCGAAACTCGGCATCAACCCGTTCAACGTGCGTAATTTGCAAATCCGGTTGCCCGTCTCGGAGGGTGTTGGCATCTATCAAGTTTCGCCGAACGGTTCCGCCGCTGCTGCCGGATTGCGTGGCCTCGGACAGACGGAGGACGGCGAGGTGGCGCTCGGCGACATCATCCTCAGCATCGATGGCGAGAAGGTTGGCGACGGCGATGATCTCTTCCGCATCCTCGATAAGCACGAGTTCAATGATGTCGTACAGGTGGAAGTGCTGCGCGGCAACCGGCGCGTCAATGTGCCCGTCAGATTGCTGCCCGAACAACAACGCCGCGGCGGCATCTTGAGAAGATAACAAAGCAGAGGTCAGCGGCTGGAGGACCGAAGATCAGTGAAAGCAAACTGGTTTCGACAAACTTTTAGCCTCTGACCTCTGAACTCTGTTTTCATGGAGCATTTCGTCAATCAAGGCTACGGCTGGACGTGTCGCCATTGCCGGAAGGAAGAGACGGCGCGTGGGCCGGAAAGAAGCGCCCGCGCCCGTTTTTTCAGCGAAGGCGAGGCCGAAGAACGCGAGCCGAAAATCTCCGCCGCCTCGCTCGCACGCTGGGGCGACGAAACTCATCAAACGCTGGTCTGTCCGCGCTGCAAAATCGAAGAGTCGATGAGCGATTAACCATTTATTGCCCCGGCGCTATCGGCCACCGCCGCCCTTGTTTGGTGCGCCAAACTTCTCAGCTTTTCACCTCCTGCCGGTTCATTCGCACATTAACAATTTACGCAACTCGGCGATGCGCGTTTCCGGTGCGCCGTATTGGGTGCGGTAATCGTGGAGGCTGCGGCTGATGACTTCCGCTGCCTCCGCGCGGTCGTACACGTCCGTGATTTCGACGCGGCGCGGAGCTTCCTGCGGCAGTTGCTTGTAGCTCAGGAAATAATGGCGCAGGCGGTCGATGAGTCCGGGCGGGGCTTCGCGGATATCGTTGATCTCGCCATAGGTGACATCGGATTCAAGGACGGCGATGATTTTATCATCGGCTTCGTTGCCGTCGATCATGCGCAGGCCGCCGATGGGACGCGCGCGGACGAAAAAGTCGCCGTGCGCGGCGGGCCGCTCGGTGAGCACGCAGATGTCCAAAGGGTCGCCGTCGCCGCGAATCCGGACGCGGTTCGTGCGCGCTTCGCAGAGCGCGCCGACGCTCGCGCCGCAATATGTCTGTGGGATGAAACCATAGGGCGTCGGGCACAAACTGGAGAAGCGTTGCGGGCGATCCACGCGCAGGTGTCCCGAAGGCTTGTCGAGTTCGTACTTGACGGCATCGGTCGGCACGATCTCGATGTAGGCGTTGACGTATGCCGGCGCGTCGTTGCCCGGCTCAACCCCGTGCCACGGGTGCGCCTGAAAGAGAATCGCGAGAAGATCGTGCAGCGCTTCGTTGTTCGTCGGCATTAGTTTCCCTTAATTTTTCCGCCCATTGTTTTGCCAGATGCGCCGCCCGGTCGTTGTGATAAAATCCGGTTGCCGCGCGCATGACTCTGGTCGCAGATAATGAGACGGGCGCATCGCGCGTGTCCATGCGGCGGGCGCATACGGAAGCACCCCAAAGCGACAATTTTCCATGTCGGCCAACACCACCACGACAACAACCACGCCAGCCATCAGCCCGGCGCAGACGCGCGTCGTCTCCCTGCGCTGGATCATCGGCGCGCGGGATGATCTCGTCTGGTTCATCGGTTCGGTCGCATCAAGCTACGCGCTCTTCGCGCTCTATGTCGGCGGAGTTTTGCCGCTCATCCCGATGGTGGCGGCATGGGCGATTTTGATCGACGCGCCGCACGTCTTCGGCACGTTCTCGCGCACCTACTTCGACCGCGAGGAACGACAAGCGCGCAAACGGCTGCTGTGGGGGGCGCTCCTCTTCTTCGCCGTCGGCCCCTTGATGGTGCTCGCCGGACTCGGCCTCGTCTTCTTCTTTCTCGCCGCGCTGTGGGCTTACTATCATCTCGTCAAACAGCACTACGGCTTCATGGTGCTCTACAAAAAGAAGAACGCTGACCTCGCGCCCACGGACAACGCGCTCGACCGCCTCTTCATACTATTTGCGCTCTCTTATCCGTTCGTCGCCTTCGTCGCGCGCGACCCGGAAGCGCTGGCGCGCGTCCCCTTGAGACTCACGGGCGGCATCAATTATCTCGAAACGATTCTGCTCGCGGCGACCATCATCATCGCGGTGCTGTGGGCGTTGCGACAATTACAACGCGCCGTGCAGGGGCAACCGCTCGACGTGCCGAAGTATCTGTTGCTCGCCGCCGCCGTGCCGATGCACTGGCTCGTGTTGCTGACGCCGATGCCGCACAAGCCCATCGCCATCGTCGCCATCCTGACGGTTTATCACAACCTTCAATATCATCGCCTGATCTGGTTTCACAACCGGAAGTATGCGACGGGCGACGAAGCGCGTGCGCGCCACGGCGCGGCGGAACTCATCAGCCGTCGCCTCATCTACTATCTCGCGTTCGGCATTCTCTTCGGCTTCTGGTATCAAGTGCCGCGCCAGTACGTCAGCCATATGAGCGGGCGGGGGGCACAACTCACGCAAATTGTCGCTGCCTTCTTCTGGGGCTACGCCTTCATCCATTACTACCTCGACTCGAAAATCTGGCGCGTCCGCCGCGATCCTTCGGTTGGCAAAGCGTTGCGGATGGAGTGATGAGCGAGGAGCGAAGTTGTCTCCGGTCTTGCTCGTCACCTGTCACTCGTCACCGTTTCTTTCACACCACTCACGCGTCACTCTGTGGCGGTAGTCGAACATTTTTTTCAGGCGCGGGGTGATCAGCAGCGGTGCAGCGAGTTGGCCGAGGAAGCTGAACGGCGGTTGGTATTCGATCTCGTCGCGCAAGGTTGCGCCGTCCGCGTGCGCTTTGATGAGATGGCGATGACGCCAATGGCGAAACGGCCCCTTGATTTGCACGTCTTCAAACATGCGCGGCGGGTCGTAGACCGTGTGGCGCGCGACCCAGCGCGCGGGGAGCAATCCGAACAGGCGCGTCTCAATGATCGCCTCCGCGCCGACTTCGGAAATCTTCGCCGCCTGAACGACGCGCGCCGTCTCCCACGGCGGCGTCAGGCGCGCGAGCGCGTCGGGCAGTTCGTGAAACGCGAAAACGCGCTCCGGCGATGCCCGAATGATGCTCTCTTTAATAAAAACGCTGCGATTCATCAAGCGTTTTCCTGCTCCCTAATTAAGGCCAGCACGAAGCCTTTCCCGCCTTGTTCTTCACTTTTCCGGTTCACTGTTTTTAACGATCCAGCCGCCGCCTAAGACTTCGTCGCCGCGATAGAAGACGGTCGCCTGTCCGGGCGTGATGGCGCGTTGCGGTTCGTCGAAGCGGACGCGCACGCGCCGGGGATCGGGAGTCGGCTCAATCGTCGCGGGGGCCGCCGTGTGGCGATAGCGCACGCGCACCGAGGCGCGCACTGTAGACGCCGCAGGTTCGGTCAAACTGATCCAGTTGACGCCCGCCGCCACGAACTCGCCTGCCAGCAGTTCATCGCTCTCGCCGACGACGATTTGGTTGCGCTGCGGATCGACGCTGACGACGTAGAGCGGGAGCGGGCGCGACAGCCCCAGGCCGCGCCGTTGCCCGACCGTGTAGCGATGAATGCCCTGATGCTCTCCGACGACGCGCCCCTGCGTATCCACGATCTCGCCCGTTCCCGGTTGCCGCTTCGCTTCGCCTTCAGCCGCAAGATAGCGGTCGATGAATCCGGCATAGTCGCCGTCAGGGACGAAACAAATTTCCTGCGATTCGGCCTTCTCCGCCACGCCCAAGTTGTAACGACGCGCCACCGCGCGCACCTCCGCTTTCGACATCTCGCCGAGCGGAAACATCGCGTGCGCCAGTTGCGCCTGCGTCAACTCCCACAGGAAATAGGATTGATCCTTGTTCGCGTCCGCGCCGCGAAACAGACGATAACGCCTGTTCGTTGCGTCAAACTCCACCCGCGCGTAGTGGCCGGTCGCCACCTTTTCGCAGCCGAGGCTCTGCGCCAGATGGTCGAGCGAAGCGAACTTCAGACGACTGTTGCATGCCACGCACGGGATCGGCGTCTCGCCTTCCAGATAACTCGTGACGAACGGCTGCACCACGGCGCGCTCGAAATCCTGTTCGAGATTCAGCACATAGAAGGGGAAGCCCAACTCGGTCGCCACGCGCCGCGCATCGTACACATCGTCGAGCGAGCAGCAACGCGAAGGCAGCGGGTCGCCGTTTTCGTCCACGCTGAGGTTGCGGTTCTGATTCCACAACTGCATCGTGAAGCCGACGAGTTCATGCCCCGCCTCCTGTAAAATCGCCGCCGCCGCCGATGAATCGACGCCGCCGCTCATCGCTATCGCTATCTTCATAACTTTAATAATCGTGACAGGTAACAGTTGACAGGTGATAAGTTAAACTGCTTTTTTCTTATCACCTGTCACTTATCACCTATCACTTTCTCCTGTTTGCCGCCCTTTCGCGGCGAATGTTAAGATGCGTGGCTTAAGACAAAAAATCCGACTGACCAGCAACAGTTAAGGATAACCGAAACGGCGCGAAACTTCAGCCGTTGAAAGGGTTCCGGGTCAAGGTCTGATTGGAATCTGAAACTGACAACCATGCCGGAAAGAGCTATCGAAGAATACACCGTCGCCGACGAGCCTTTTTACCTGCCGGTGGCGGGCGAAGTGGGGATGTTCGAGGCGGCCTACGCGGCGCGTCTGCCCGTGATGTTGAAGGGGCCGACGGGCTGCGGCAAGACGCGCTTCGTCGAACACATGGCGTGGCGGCTCGGTCGCCCTTTGATCACGGTGGCGTGCCATGAGGATTTATCCGCCACCGATCTCGTTGGTCGCTACCTGCTCGAAGGCGAGGAGACCGTGTGGCACGACGGGCCGCTGACGGCGGCGGTCAAGAGCGGCGCGATCTGCTATCTCGATGAAGTGGTTGAAGCGCGCAAGGACACGGTCGTCATCATCCACCCGCTGACGGACGACCGCCGCCGCCTCCCCATCGAGAAGCGCGGCACGATCCTCGACGCCCCGCCGGATTTCTGTCTCGTCGTTTCCTACAATCCCGGCTATCAATCGATCTTAAAAGACCTCAAACAGTCCACGCGCCAACGCTTCATCGCGCTCGAATTCGACTACCCGCCCGCCGAACTGGAGACGGAGATCGTCGCCCGCGAAGGCGGCATCGACACAGGGACGGCGCGCGACCTGGTCCAGATCGGCCACAAGATCAGAAATCTGCGCGGGCACGGCCTCGAAGAAGGCGTCTCCACGCGCCTCCTGATCTACGCCGCCCAGCTCATCGCGCGCGGCATCCCCGCCATCAATGCCGCCGAAGTCGCCCTCGCCTCGCCCATCACCGACGACCGCGATCTGCAACGCAGCATCCGTGAGATCATCACGACCGTCATCTAACAGCCTTATGCCGCTGCCCGACTTCAACAGCGTGGGGGATTTACCGGAAGGCGTTCACCGCGCCACGCTTGAAGAGACCGTGACAAGATTTAGCGACGAGAATGAGCAAAGGAAGGCCGTCACATCACGATTCATTCGTATCCATCAGCTTGCTACTGCGACGGGTCAGTTGGAGAGGTTTATAGTTTTCGGTAGTTATATCACGCTCAAGCCTGAGCCTCACGACGTTGACATTGTCCTTATCATGCGTGACGATTTTGAACTGGCGACATGTGACGAGGAGGCGAGAAAACTTTTTGAGCATACGCAAGCCGAGTTCGAGTTTGGGGCGAGCGTCTTCTGGATTCGAGTATCATTTCTTCTTCTTGAGACGGTAGATGAGTTCATTTCCCACTGGCAGATCAAGCGTGACCGCTCACGCCGGGGAATCGTAGAGGTAATAGTATGATTCACAACGATCAGGAGTTGGAAGCGATGCATGAGCGCATGGCTTATTTCTATCGCCTGCTCTCTCAACTACGCGTGACCGCCAGGCCCGAAGAATTTCCCGCTGTCGCCAGCGGCTATCGCACCGAGATCGCGCGGATGCAGGAAGAAGTGTTGGCTTACCTCACGCGCCACGCAAGCGAACCGACACCCGCCGAGGCTGCCTAAAACTACCCGGTTCATTCTGTGACACTCAAATTACAACGCAGCATTCGCGAGATCATCACGACCGTTATTTGAATTGCGCCGCCATGACCGAAACTCCAGCCGAACATTTTCTGCAAGATGCGCTCGCCGTCTTTCGCCAGCACAAGCGACTCGCCGAGAATGCTATCGCGCAATTGAGCGACGAGGAATTCTTCGCGACGATTGACGTGGAGGCCAACAGCGTCGCCGTCATCGTCAAGCATCTGGCGGGCAACATGCGCTCGCGCTGGACCGACTTTTTGACGGCGGACGGGGAGAAGCCGGATCGCGACCGGGATGCGGAGTTCATCGTTGCAGCGGACGCGACGCGCGAGGAAGTGATGCGCTGGTGGGAGACGGGCTGGCAGTGCCTCTTCGCGGCCATTGAACCGCTTCGCGCCGCAGACCTTGAGCGCACCGTCTCGATCAGGGGCGAGCCGCACACAATCGTCAAAGCGATCACTCGACAGTTGACGCATTACGCTTATCACACGGGGCAGATCGTGTTACTGGCGAAGCATTTCAAATCTGTTGAGTGGAAATCGTTGAGCATCCCGCGCGGGCAATCGGAAGCGTTCGATCAATCTTTAGGGCGACGCGAAAAAGCCTGAGCGCGCCGCGCGGTTTCGGAAAACAACATCAACTTCAAGGAGTCGGAACATGACGAAAATTTTGATCGTTTACGCGACGGATTACGGCAATACTAAAAAGATGGCGGAGGCGGTGGCCGAAGGAGCGAAGTCAGTCGAGAATTGCGAAGCCATCGTTAAAGCGGCGGAGGACGTGACGGCGGAGGATATGACTTCGAGCGACGGGGTGATCGTCGGGTCGCCGACGCACATGGGCAGCCCCGACTGGCGCGTGAAGAAGTTCATCGACACGGTCTGCAGCGGGTTGTGGATGAAGGATGCGATGGTCGGCAGGGTCGGCGCGGTCTTCGCCACCGGCTCCGGCTTCGGCAACACGGGCGGCGGCAGCGAAGTGACGATGATCGCGCTTTTGAACAATTTCGCCGAACTCGGCATGATCATGATCCCGCTGCCGAAGAACACGCCCGGTTACAAACTGAGCGGCCTGCAATGGGGCGCGTATGCGCGCTCGGCGGATGCGAACATGACTCCGACAGGCGTCCCGGATGAACAATTGGAAGCCGCGCGACACCACGGCGCAAACGTCGCCCGCGCCGCGACCGTGTTGAAGGGCAATACGATTTTCGCCAGGTGAAAGGCGACATGAGAGTGTTTGTGACATACCCCATGAGTAAATTCAGGGGCTTCGCGTACTTTGAAGTTTTACGACGGCAGCCAAGTTTCACTGTCTTTTGTGGGACTCCACCTGGCAGTTTCACGCTATCCCTATCCGGGCAACCGTCGTCTTTCGATGCTTGAAATTCTACTCTCAGCTTGAGAATAGAGCAACACAATTAGCGTGCTGTTCGCACGCTGCGCCTTATATCCCCATAGATAAATCCAGGGGCTTTACGGCGCATTCGGTAAGGGGCAGGGCTGGTCCCTCGTCATGTCTTTAAACAGATGAACGGTGACGGATCAACCCTGCCCCTGCAATTATTCTTTCTTTGATCGAATGTCTCGATAGACAGCAAGATGAACAAGCCGGAAGAGAAAGACGCGCGCCACACCGAGGCGGAAGAGGCGGCGGAAGCGCAAACGCTCGCCCAGACTTTACGCAAGCGTTTGCGCGAGGTGCAGAGCGCGAGCGAGCGGCGCACAATTGCGGGGCTGGCGCGAGAGATCGGTAAGCTCCCGGCTGAGAGCGCGCGGGCGACGTTGGAGGTGAGCGCACAACTCGCCGGGCTGAGTCTGCGTGTGAGCATGGAATTTTTGCGCGCGGCCATCGGAGCGGCGCAGATGCTCGAAGCGGAGGAGTTGCGCGCGTGGGGCGAGATGGGGCGGCGTCTGGCGTTGGCCGACGCGGAAGCGGGAGCGAATTTCTTCCGCGCGGGCGTCGCGGACTTGCGGGAAATCCCCCCGGAAGCGCGCCCGCTCTTGTTGCAGGTCTGCGCCCGGCAGTTGCCGCTCTCGACCACGATTGCGACGGAGACATTCCGAAGCGCGCCGGAACTCGCGCGCCGCGTCTCTGACGGGCCGTTACTCGTCGCCGTTTTTGAAGTCGCGTTGGAGATCGCGCGCCGCTCCGCCAAACACAGCGCGGACTTTCTCCACGCTACGCCCGCTGCCTTCGCTCAACTCAAACAATTAGTCTCACTCGAAATCGGCGATAGTCGCAACGAAGTCGCCCACGCCGCGCTGCATCTCGCCCAGGTGTTTGCAGCGCGGGCGGGTGGCATTGCTTCCGACGCGTGGACCAACCTTCCGGCGGCAACCGCGAATCTGAATGCGGAGCAAGCCCTCACGCTCTTTCGCCACACCGAAAACTTTCTCGAACGCGGCGGCGCGGCGGCCCTGCACGTCTTCAACGCAGGCGGCGAAGTGCTCAGGCTCGCTCCGCAAGTTTTCACGGGCTGGACCGAGTTGTTGCGCCTTGTCGCCGGACAGGGCAATGCTCCGCTCGTCTCGCTCGCGCGCCACAGCCCTCTCTTCTTTCGCGCGCTGGCCGGGCACGCCGGTCAGCGCGCCGCCGAACTCGCGCGCCGTGCCATCGCCGCGACGAGCGAAGTGGCGCGGGTAGACGCCGAAGCCGCGATCTCTTGTTTTCGTTCCGCGCCGCTCGCGCTGCGCACCGCGACCATCGAACAATTTGAACAGTGGGCGCAGGGCGGCCTCGTGCTCAAACGCAACGACGCGCGCACGCGACGCAGTTATTACGCGCTCGAAACGCGCCATAGCAACGAGGCGTTAACGGGCGGCGGCGCGGGACTCGCGCTCGACACAGTCGCGCCGATGCTGCGGCTCTACGTCGAAGGTTTAACGGGACGCGCCGTGGATGTGGCCTCGCTCGCCGCCTTTACGGACGAAGCGCGCATCAATGATGGGCGCACGATCCACCTGCCTGCGAGCGTCGCCGAATTTGCCGACGACGAGCGCAACTTTCGTCTCTACAAAGTGCTCGCCGCGCACGCCGCCGGTCAGATCGAATTCGGCACACATGTGCATGCCGGAAGTGACGACGCTGCTGCGGGCGCGGGCTTGCGCCCGGCCTTTACCTCCATCGCCGAATTCTACGCGCCGGAGAACGTCGAGGCCCGCGATGCCTTCGCGCTCGGCGGCTACATCAACGATTTGGCAAACAGCGAGAGCGCGCTCGCGCCCGCAGAGGAAGCGCGTCGCGCCAAACTCGCGCGGCGACAGATGCCGCCGGAGGCCGACTACCGCGCTGTGCTCGCGCTCTTTCCGCTCGCCGCGCTCGCCGCGCGCATCTTCGGCACGTTGGAGAACGGGCGCATTGATCGCCGCTTGCGCCTCGCCTATCGCGGCCTCGCGCGCGATCTCGATCTCGTCCGCGCGCATCTGCGCTCGACGCGCCCGCGCATCGCCACCGTTCCCGTGACGCTCGTGCCCTTCGAGTTGCTTTTTCAGATCACGCTCTGCGGCGGCGCGCTCGACGACGCGCGCTCTTTCTACGGCCAGATCGTCTCCGAATTGGAATCAATCGTCGCCGATTATTTGAGCGGCGCGCAGGCTTCGGTCGCCGATACGCTGATGGCGACGAGCCGCGTCTATGTGCTCTTTCAATCCGTCACGCCGCAATTGACCGAACAGCAGGAGCAACAGCTCGAATCAGGGGAAGACGGCGGGAGCGGCGCGGACTCGAAACTCGACAACCGGCACGAGGCGCGCGAGCCGCGCGAGCCGGATGAGAAGCCGCAACCTGAGCCGCCGCCCAACGACGCGCGCGAACTCTTCAACGCATGGGCCAAATCCGGCTCCGACGAGCAGGACGCCGCCCAGCAACTCTACGGCGCGGAGCGTTGGTCGCAATCGCGCACTCCCGAACAGGATTTGGAGCCGGGCGAGGTGGCTTATAACTATGACGAATGGGACCGCGAACTGACGGATACGCGCATCAACTGGTGTCGCGTCGTGGAGAAGCGCGCCCGGCACGGCGAACGCTCTTTCGTCGAACTCACGCGCACGCGCTATCGCGGCGTCATCTCTTCGATCAAACATCAATTCCAGTTGATGAAGCCGGAGAGTTTGACGCGCGTCAGGAACGAACTCGACGGCGACGACTACGACCTCGACGCCGTCATCGGCTACGTCGCCGACCGGCGCGCGGCTTACGCCAGAGGCGGCGGCCACCCGTCCGAGCGTCTCTATACGAAGCGACTGAGGCGCGAGCGCGATGTCGCCGTCTCGTTTTTGTTGGACCAATCGTCGTCCACGGCGCGCACCATCGGTCGTCACCCGTTGCAGCCCTACACGCATCCCGGTCGCCGCATCATCGAGATCGAAAAAGAAGGACTCGTCCTGATGAGCGAAGCCCTCGAAGCCGTCGGCGACGCCTACGCCATCTACGGCTTCACCTCCGAAGGGCGGCGCAACGTGAAATTTTACGTCGTCAAAGATTTCGACGAACGCTACTCGGAAGAGATCGAGCGGCGCATCGGCGGCATCAATTATCAACACAACACGCGCCTCGGCGCAGCCGTGCGCCACGCCGCCGCGCGTCTCGTCCGGCAGGAAGCGCGCACGCGTCTTCTCATCGTCCTCTCCGACGGGCGACCCTACGACCACGACTACGGCGACGCCCGCTACGCCCGCGAAGATACCCGCGAAGCCCTCAGGCAAGCGCGCCGGCAAGGCATCATCCCCTTCTGCATCACCATCGACCGCGACTCCGAAGCGGAACTCAAAGACCTCTACGGCGAAGTCGGCTACACCATCATCGACGACGTGCTCTCCCTGCCCGAGCGCATGCCCGCCATTTACCGTCGGCTGACGACTTGAGAGCGAACTTTCGGCAAAATCTCGCCGGAAATCTTACGGCCTTTGCCGGGGGGCGTAGTATGATTGGGTAGCTATGACTGAGATTAAAACAACCCGGAACGCACCTTTGACGGTGGGTCAGGACGGGACGATTCGCATCAGCGGCTCGCGCGTCAGTCTCGACTCCGTCGTGCATCAATTCAAACTCGGCGCGACAGCGGAACAGATTCAAGCAGACTTTTCCTCACTGACGCTCAGGGAAATCTACGGCGCGATTTACTATTATCTGGATCACGAAGCGGCAGTTGAAGACTACTTGCGACAGCAGGAACAGGCCGCCGCCGAGACGCGCCGTTTCATTGACAGCCATCCCGACAGCGTCGCCCTGCGCGGGCGGATTCGCGCCCGCCGTCAACAGATGGCCGACAGGTAGGCTCTTCAGGCGCGTCTTATGCTGAGGTTGCTGTTTGATGAAAACGTGAACCAACGCATCCTGCGCGGGCTGAAACTGCGTCGCCCCGAACTCGACTACGTGGTTGCGCAGGATGCGGGGCTAAAAGGACTGGCCGACCCCGATGTGCTGGACTGGGCGGCGACGCACAACCGCATTCTCATCACGCACGATCTCAAAACCGTTCCCCGCCATGCCTGCGAACGTGTTGCCGCCGGAGAGTCCCTGCCCGGAGTGATCGCCTTTGCCGAGTCGCTGCCCATCGGACAGGCCATCGAAGAACTTGCGATGGTGATTGAATGCAGCGAGCAGAGCGAATGGGAAAATCAAATTGTTCACCTTCCGCTGTAAGCGACACCCGCGAAGCCCTCCGGCAAGCGCGACTACAAGGCATCACGCCCTTCTGCATCACCATCAACCACGACTCCGAAGCGGAACTCAAAGACCTCTACGGCGAAGTCGGCTACACGATCATCGACGACGTGCTCTCGCTGCCAGAGCGCATGCCCGCCATCTACCGGTGGCTGACGACATAAATCTTCTCTCAATCATCAACTTTTCGTGACGCATCGCGCGGATACTGCGGGCATGACAGCTTTTCCAAATCAAGGGAGATGATAAATTCATGGTTGAGAATGAAACGGGACAAAGCGAGAGCATCAGGAAACTCGGCGAGATGATCGCGGACATCGAGTTTGCGATGCTGACGACGGCGGAGGCGGACGGCGCTCTGCGCAGCCGCCCGATGGCGACGCAGCAAGTGGAATTTGCGGGCGACCTCTGGTTCTTCACGCGCGCCAGTTCGCCGAAGGTCGATGAGGTCGAGCACGAGCATCACGTTAACGTGAGCTACGCCAAGCCGGACGCACAACGATACGTCTCCGTCTCCGGCAAAGCGCGACTCGTGCGTGACCGGGAGAAGTTCGAGGAACTCTGGAAACCCTCGCTCAAGGCGTGGTTTCCCGAAGGTCTGGACGACCCTGATCTCGCTTTGCTCAAAGTAACGGTGGAGCAGGCCGAATACTGGGACTCGTCTTCGAGCGCAGTGGTACACCTCGTCGGCTTCGTGAAAGCCATCGTTACCGGTCAGCCCTTTCACCCCGGCGAAAATGAAAAACTCAATTTGAAGCAAGGCGCTTGACGCTGCGACGCTAACCGCGGCAGGGAAACCGGAAGCAGGGCGACACGACATCTCCGGGGAAGTTGGGTCTTGAACCGGTTGCTTCTCTGCGCCGGGCTGCCAAAATCTTTTTTCTCCGTTATAATTTCGCCAAATAGTTCGAGTAGTGAGAGGCGACAATTTGCGCAAGAATGGGAAGCGAGTGCCGTTCTCGTAATTGTGATTTGGAACTGCCCGCGCTGGAAGTGTGGTCTTTCTACAGACCGGCCATGCCGGAATGTGTGCGGTTCTTTAACCATTTTGGGTTAGCTACCATCAGGAGGAACATTCAATGCGACGAACCTTAGCTCTGTTGAGCCTTGCGGCTCTCACAAGTCTCGGTGCCGCTTGCGCCGCCAGCGACAACGCGAACACCGGAAACACAAACAACACGAACGCCGCCGGCACAACGACCGGCAACACCAACGCCGGGGCAGGCACCGGCGCGACGACCGGCACGGGCGCGACCGGCAGCACCGGCACAGCTACCAACACGAACGCAGGCAATTCCAACGCGGGCAACACAAACGCGGGCAACAGCAACGCGGGCAATTCTAATCGCGGCAACACGAACGCGGGCAACACAAACGCGGGCAACACAAACGCGGGCAATTCCAATCGCGGCAACACAAATACCGGAACGACCCCAAACAGAAACACCCCGTAGTTTCAGGGCAAGTGCTCCGGGAGTTTGGATGAAATCAAAAGCCGCGCCGCCCGTTAACGGCGCGGCTTTCATTTTGCGCAACCTGCGCCCGTCTTAATCTGCGAGTGGCGGCGCATAAAATCCGCGCCGCCGCTTTTGCGAAGTGGCGCGGTCAAGGTTTGCCGCGCGCGATGCCGGTTGTACACTCGCCGTATGCCAGCTCAGGAACAATTCACCATCGGGGTCGAGGAAGAATATCAGATCGTTGACCGGGAGACGCGCGAGTTGCGCTCGCGCGCCCTGCGCATTCTGCCGGAAGCGCAGGCGGCGGTGGGCGACAGCGTCACGCCGGAACTTTACCTCTCGCAAATCGAAATCGGCACGAACGTCTGCGGCACGCTCGGCGAGGTGCGCGACGAACTCACGCGCTTGCGGCGCGAAATCATCTCGGCAGCCGAATCGGACGGCAACCGCATCGCGGCGGCGGGCACACACCCCTTCTCGCACTGGGAAGATCAGGAACTCACGCCGAAGCGTCGTTATCGCGGCATCGCGGAGGAGTATGAACAACTCGCACGCGAGCACTTGATCTACGGCTGTCACATCCATGTCGGCGTCAACGACCGCGAGGCCGCGATTGCGGTGATGAACCGCGCGCGGCTCTGGCTCGCGCCGCTCCTGGCGCTCGCCGCCAACTCTCCTTACTGGCTCGGCTGGGACACTGGCTACGCCAGTTTCCGCACCGAAATCTGGCGTCGCTGGCCGATGTCCGGCACGCCGCAAGTCTTTCGCTCGCGCGCCGAATACGACGCGCTCGTGGAAACCCTCGTCGCGACGGGCAGCGTCAGCGATGCGACGAAAATCTACTGGGACGTGCGCCCCTCGGCCCGCTACGAGACGCTTGAGTTTCGCGTCACGGACGTGTGCCTGACCATCGACGAAGCCGTCATGATCGCCGGACTCATCCGTGCGCTCACACGCACCGCTTATGAGCAAGCCATGCGCGACGAACCGCTCCCCCACGCGCGCCCCGAAGTGCTGCGCGCCGCTAAATGGCGAGCCGCCCGCTACGGCCTCGAAGCCGATCTCATCGACATGGCGGCGGGACGCGCCGTTCCCGCCGCCGACCTCGTCGAGCAACTGCTCGCGCATCTTCGCCCCGCGCTCGAAGCGAGCGGAGACTGGGAAGAGATTTCCACCCTCGTCCGCTACACCCTCGCGCGCGGCAACGGCGCGATGCGCCAACGCGCCGCCTTCGCCCGCGCCGACAGCTTCGAGGATGTCGTCGATCTCATCGTCGCCGAAACCGCGCGGGGCATAAACTAACGATTGTCTAAGAGTTATAAGGGGAGATTATCTTACAACATGCCGGATAATGAGCTTCTCAAAACTATTATCCGGCAATACGCACGGATAACATGCGTGAAAAGTACTAATCGTGCTTCACGCAGTAAAATACGCATTAGACATCCCCCAGTTATGATAGAGCCGCTATCATTTGTTCGATGAGGTATCTTCTTTAACGTGGAGCGATCTCAATTGTTCTGAGAGGTGATTAGGATGGACTTGTGGAATGAGGTGCCTGAGGCAAAGCTATTTGGCGAGTCAATTATCAACAGTATTCAAAATTATAAGCTGTATTCGACGGAGGAATTTTCTGATTTTTGGTTTGGCAGTTTTGCAACAAGCGGTGTTGACCTGCAAGATGAAGCCTTCACTCCTAAGTCGCTTGAATCGTTCGTGCGTCAAATTAATGAGGAAACCCTCATGGATTGGGGCTCACATGATCCACTATATGCGGTTTGCAAATGGATGCGCCTATCAATTGACGGCTCAGATTCAGAACTGTTCAGAGGGTTGAAAACCGCTCTGAATCATTTGGTCGCACACAAACGCAAACCGCTATAATAGCTCTTGATCAGTTGAAAGGCTTTAGTATTGGTGGATTCACATCTGAAGAATCAATACGTAAGGGCGAGTAATAATCTTGACCTGATTGCAAGGCAGGGTGCTTGACCCAACAAAACGGTGCTTAACAAATAACCGAAGTGTGTCGTGTCAATCGACTTCTCCACCTCACTCCGCTAAGTTCAAGGGCGATTTCTTGTAAGCACAATAGATTGACTCATTATTGAAAGGATATTGCCGTGTCATCGCTGCCCAGCTATTACATAAGCCCGGAGGAATATTTAGCAATTGAGCGGCGGGCTGAGTGCAAGAGCGAATACGTTGACGGCGTGTTGTATGCGATGGCGGGCGGGAGCGAGCGTCATAATCTGATCGCCGGGAATCTGATTGCTGAGTTGAACCTTCAGCTTAGAAAAGTTCCTTGCAGGGTTTATCCGAGCGATCTGAAAGTGCGGGTGCCGAATTCCCAACGATTCTTTTACCCGGATGTTTCTATCGTTTGCGGTGAAACCCAATTTGCCGATGATGAAAGGGATGTCGTGCTTAATCCGGTAGTCGTGGTGGAAGTCTTGTCTGAAAGCACCGCAGCTTTTGACCGGGGGAAGAAATTTCAATCTTATCAGCAGATTGAATCCTTACAGGAGTACCTGCTCGTGTCGCAGGATGAATACGTCGTAGAACATTATCTCAGGCAGGAAGATCGTCATTGGCTTTATCTGAAGGTGAGCGGGCTGGAAGAAGCGATTGCGCTGCCAACGATAAAATGCCAATTAGCGATGAGAGATATTTACAGCAAGACAACATAATAGCTGACGACGGTGGGTGAGCAGGTATGCGAATTGATCCGGTCTTTCCCGGACGCTGTTGTGTAAACATCCGTCTATGACAAAGGAGCGAACGAAAATGTCGTTGATACAAGCAACTGCGAGCGGTTTTATCGGGGCGTGTACGCTGACGCTCGTCCACGAATCGGCGCGGCGTGTGCTCCCGGACGCGCCGAGGCTGGACGTGCTCGGCATGAGGGCGATTGCGAAATCAATGCGCCAACTTGACGAGGAGCCTCCCGCAAGGGAGCAATTGCACACACTGGCTCTCGTCGGCGATGTCGTCTCCAACAGCTTGTACTACAGTTTGGTCGGCGTCGGCAGACCGGAGAAGGCGTTGCTGCGCGGAACGATTCTCGGCCTCGCGGCGGGCATCGGCGCGACGCTTTTACCCGAACCGCTCGGCTTGGGCGAAGCGCCGAGCGGGCGCACGCCGGAGACGAAAGTGATGACCATCGGGTGGTATCTGGCCGGGGGGCTGGCGGCGGCTCTCGCTTACCGTCTGCTCGCCAAGCCACCACGACGGGCGCGCACCCGGGTGCGCCGTCGGAGAGTTTCATGAAGGTCAAAGTTTTCGCTCGCCCGATGGCTTTGCCGCCGGAGAAAAAAAGGATTTTAGATTGATGGATACGGCAGAAGCCCGTGCCAGGTACGGGCGGCGGGTGCAGCGTTGCTACGGGTGCTTCGTGGCCTATTATCTGAAGGACATGTACCTCGGCGAGGACGCGACTTACTACTGCGAGCACTGCAAGGATGAGACGATGTTCCACTTCGACCAGTTCTCACAGGTGCTCGACCTCTCGAAGTTGCCGAGCATGCAGGCGGAAGATTGAAAGGGGAAAGCCGAGAGGCCGGTGGGGCAAGACCTCAATGCAGCCTGCTTCTTCCGTTCTCCACTTGTGCCTTTAAGCCTTGAATGGCAGGTTGAGACGACCGAGAGCGGTGCGGTATAGTGTGAAGGTAAATTGATGGAGGCTTAGGCTAATTGGTAAGTCAGCAGTCTTGAAAACTGCCGCGAGAAATCGCTTGGGGGTTCGAGTCCCTCAGCCTCCGCTTGTTTTAATGTTTCGACAGAGCCGCCCCCGCCCGCTCAGGAGCAGGGGCGGCTCTCATGTTTTGGCTGCGCCGCAATGATAGACAAGATGGTTAAGCGGCTGAATGGCAAGAAAGGGCAGGCATGCTGTTAATGCACTTGATGCGGGAAATGAATGCAGCACAGATGTTGGAATCCAGGTTTACAAGCAATACATTTGCCGCTGCGCCGATGCTGTTGCTCTGGCAGGATGGGAACGCTTTGCTTAATCGCCTGTGGAACTTTTTGCAGCTCGTCAATCGCGAGTTCACTATCGGCAACTTCCAAATCAGTCTGGCGAAACTGGCGCTCGGAGCGTTCGTGCTCATCCTGGCCGTCTTTGTTTCACGCCGCCTGCGCGGCTTTCTCGAAACGCGCCTTACGACGCGCACGCATCTCGACCCCGGCTTGCAGTTTACCCTCCTGCGTTTGACCCATTACGCGATTGTTACGGTGGGTATTCTCGCCGCCTTCAAGATCGCTTTCTCCGCGGACTTCACCTCGCTCGCCGTCCTCTTCACCGCGCTTTCGGTCGGCATCGGCTTCGGCTTGCAGTTCATCGCGGGCGACATCGCTTCGGGGTTCATCCTGCTCTTCGAGCGTCCCGTGCGGATCGGTGATTTCATCACCATCGAGGGGCCGGACAGCAAAGTCACCGAAGGCCGCGTGCAGACCATCAACTTGCGCACCACCTCCGTGTTGACCAACGACCGCATCACGGTCATCGTCCCGAACTCGAAACTCGTCAACGATAATCTCGTCAACTGGTCCTATGCCGACCGCCGCGCCCGCATCTCCGTGCCTGTGGGCGTCTCTTACAACTCGGATGTCGATCTGGTCACGAACACGCTGTTGCGCGCCGCCGAAGGCGTCAACCATGTGCTGCCCGAACCGAAACCGAGCGTGCAATTCTTAGGCTTCGGCGAATCGTCGCTCGACTTTCGCCTGCTCGTCTGGACGGACAGGCCGCGCCGCCACCCGCAGATCAAAAGCGAGACTAATTATCACATCTGGCGTCTCTTCAAAGAGGCGGGCATCGAAATTCCCTTCCCGCAACGCGACCTCAATTTGCGCGACGCGACGCTCAGGCTCGCCACTCCCGACGGCCAGCATCTCGAACTGAGCGGGACGGGCGAAGAGGATGAGGAAGAGGTGGAGAACCTGACGCGAAGATAAGAGCCACACGAGCCAGGAAAACGGGGCATCGAGCATCGTCGGCACAGATGCTCGATGCGAATTCTCGCTTTTATTCCTTCGCCCTTTGCCCTTTTTCCTTCTTCTGCTAGGCTGTCGGCGAGGCGCTGAATGAGCGGTCACTCAGCCCGGTTGTCAAATCAGCGAAACGGAGTTGTACATCCCCGAATGCGTTCCGCACGTTCCCTGCATCCATCGCCGCGCGTCTCCGTGCCCGACAAGCGCGAGGCCATTCTGCGCGCCGCGACGAAAGTTTTCGCCGAGAGCGGCTACTTCAACTCGAAGGTGGCCGATGTAGCGCGCGTCGCGGGCGTGGCCGATGGGACGGTGTATCTCTATTTCAAAAGCAAAGAAGAAATCCTGCGCTCCATTTTCGAGCGCGGCGTCGGCGAAGCGCTGGCCGCCGCGCGGGCGGAGGTGGACGCTCTTGATGACGCCCGCGAGAAGTTGCGCCGCATCGCGCGCCTGCATCTTGAGCGACTCGGCGCGGACCGCGATCTGGCCGTCGTCTTTCAAGTCGAACTGCGCGGCTCGACGAAGTTCATGGAAGAATTTTCCGCCGCCGGTCTGGCCCAATACCTGCGCTTGATCCGCGAGACGCTCGAAGAAGGACAGCGCGCCGGTCTCTTTCGCGCGGAACTGAACGCGAAAGTCGTCGCGAAAATCCTCTTCGGCGCGCTCGACGAAATGGCGACCAACTGGATTCTTTCGCCGCGCCCCTATAAACTCGCGCCGCTGGCCGATCAAGTGCTCGACATTTTCCTCAACGGAGTGAGTAGCAAATGACCCCCGACCATATTGTTGCGCCCGACGAAACGGAATACACCCCTGTACCGCCGCCGCCGCGTGCGCCGCTCGCGCCCGACGAACCGGCGACGTTGGCGGAAGTTTTCACGCGCGCCGCCGAACTCCACCGCAAACCGGACGCGCTCAACTACAAACGCGATGGCGCGTGGCATGCGATCTCTTCCGCCGACCTGCTCGAACGCGCGCAACTCATCGCGCTCGGACTCCACGCGCTCGGACTGCGCCGGGGCGACCGCGCCGCCATCCTCTCCGAGAGTTCGCCCGCCTGGACCATGACCGACGCGGGCTGCCAGTTCGCGGGCGTTATCGACGCGCCTATTTACCCGACGCAGGCCCCGCCGCAGGTGCGCTACATCCTCGACGACTGCGGTGCGCGCGTCCTCTTCATCCAGAATCGCGCCGCCTTCATGCGCATCTTCGAGGCCATCGACAATTGCGCCTCGCTCGAACATCTCATCTTCTTCGATGAGATGGGCGCAGAGGAGGCGGGGGCAAGCACGCTGACCGAGTTGATCGAGCGCGGGCGCGAGTTGAGAGCACAACAGCCGGAGTTGATCGATGAACTCGCCCGCGCCGTCAAAGCGCCAGACCTCGCGACGATCATTTACACTTCGGGCACGACGGGCGAACCGAAAGGCGTCATGCTCACGCACGCCAACCTCGTCTCGAATTTGATCGACAGCTCCGGCCATCTCGCCTTCAGCGAAACGGATGTCGCCCTCTCGGTGCTGCCGCTCTCGCACGTCTTCGAGCGGCTCGGCATGTACATGTATATCCATCACGGGATGAGCGTCTACTACGCGGAGTCGCTGGAGAAGATCGGCGACAACATGCGCGAGGTGCGCCCGACCGTGATGCTCTGCGTGCCGCGTCTGTTTGAAAAAATTTACGCGCGCATTCAAGAGAAGGCCGCCGCGTCGGGCAAACTGCAAGCCGGAATTCTCGCGTGGGCCGTGGGCGTCGGCAAACTCTGGGCCGAGCACATCGTCGCACGCAAAAGCGTGCCGCCGCTCCTGGGGTTGAAGCACACGCTCGCCGCGCGGCTCGTTTTCGCGAAATGGCGCGAGGGCGTGGGCGGGCGCATGCGCCTGTTCGTCTCCGGCGGTGCGGCTCTGCCGGATGATATCGGCTACGTCTTCCTCGGCGCGGGTCTGCCCATCGTGCAGGGCTACGGGCTGACGGAAACTTCGCCCGTCATCTCGGCGGGCAATCTGGAAGAGAACCGCATCGGCACGGTCGGGCGACCGATCCGCAACGTCGAAGTGCGGATCGCCGGGGACGGCGAGATCGAGACGCGCGGACCACACATTATGCGCGGCTACTACAAGAAGCCCGCAGAGACGCGCGCCGTGTTCACCGAAGACGGTTGGTTTAAGACGGGCGACATCGGCTTGCTCGACGCAGACGGTTTCCTGCGCATCACGGATCGCAAGAAAGAGCTTTTCAAAACATCCGGCGGCAAGTACATCGCGCCTTCCGCCATTGAAGCGCGCCTCAAACAATCTCGCTTCGTCAGTCAAGTCGTGCTCATCGGCAACGGGCGCAAATTTCCCGCCGCGCTCATCGTGCCCGATTGGGAACAACTGCGCGCCTACACGCAACATAAAGGCATCACCGACGCGCCGACGCCCGCCGAATTGTGCCGCCACCCGCGCATCCTCGATCTCATGCAACGACAAGTTGACACGCTGTGCGCCGAACTCTCCAAGTACGAACGCGTCAAACGCATCGCGCTCCTCGAACACGAACTCACCATCGAAGGCGGCGAGATGACGCCGACGCTCAAAGTCAAACGCCGCATCGTCGATGAAAAATATCGCGCCGTCATCGACCGTCTCTATGCGGAAAGCTAAAGCCTGAAACCTCCGCCCGCCGCGAATCGTTAAACCTCGACGGTGATGAATCTCAAAGGGATCATAAATGTGTTGCGCGAGGCTGTGCTCGGCTCGACGCAGGATTTCACCGAGGGCGGTATTGGCCGTGCCATCGTGCTGCTGTCCGTGCCGATGATTCTGGAGATGATGATGGAGTCGCTGTTCGGCATCGTCAACGTCTTCTACGTGGCGCGGCTTGGCGCGGACGCGATTGCGACCGTCGGCCTGACCGAGTCGATGCTCACGATCATCTTCGGCATCGCCATCGGACTGAGCATGGCGACGACGGCCACGGTCGCGCGGCGCACGGGCGAGCGTGACATGGAAGGCGCGGCGGTGGCGGCGGTGCAGTCGATCATCATCGGCGTCCTCATCTCGCTGCCCGTTGCCGTCGCCGGCATCGTGTTTGCGCCCGCGCTCCTGGGGTTGATGGGGGCGGAGGCGGGCGTGGTGCGGATGGGTTCAAATTACGCCTCGATCATCCTCGGCGGCAACGTCTGCATCATGCTGCTGTTTCTCATCAACGCGATCTTTCGCGGGGTGGGCGATGCGGCGGTGGCGATGCGTTCGCTCTGGCTCGCCAACCTCGTCAACATCATCCTCGACCCGTGCTTCATCTTCGGCCTCGGTCCCTTCCCCGAACTTGGCGTAACCGGCTCAGCCATCGCCACCACCATCGGGCGCAGCACGGGCGTCGTTTATCAACTCTGGATTCTGCTCGGTGGGCGGAGCCGCGTCCGCGTCAGGCGCAAGCATTTGCGGCTCGATGTGCCGGTGATGCTCAAGTTGCTGCGCATCTCTGTGGGCGGGATGTTTCAGTTTCTCGTGGCGACGGCGAGCTGGTTGGGGCTGACGCGCATCGTCGCCGTCTTCGGCAGCGCGGCGCTGGCGGGCTACACGCTCTCGCTCAGGATCACGCTCTTCGCCCTCCTGCCTTCGTGGGGCATGTCGAACGCGGCGGCCACGCTCGTCGGGCAAAATCTCGGCGCGGGGAAACCGGAGCGCGCGGAGCGGAGCGTGTGGCGGGTGGGTTTGAGCAACGTCATCTTTCTCGCCGGGGTTACGCTCATCTTCGTCGGCTTCACCGAACGCATCATCGGCATTTTCACTGACGATCCGAGCATCGTCGCTTACGGCGTGTCCAGTTTGCGCATCATCAGCTACGGCTACATCTTCTACGCCTACGGCATGGTGATGGTGCAGTCGTTCAACGGCGCGGGCGACACCTTCACGCCGACCGTCATCAACCTCGGCTGTTACTGGCTTTTTCAGATTCCGCTCGCCTACGCCCTCGCTCTTCATTTCAATTTGGGCGCGAGCGGGGCGTTCATGGCGATTCCCATCGCCGAGTCGCTTCTGACCATCATCGCGGTTCTGTTTTTCCGGCGCGGGCGTTGGAAGACGAAGAAAGTGTAGCCAGCCAGTAGTTCGTTGTCGGTTGTTCAAGCTGATCTTTAGCGGGACACTGCGTGCAGCACATGCAACGGACAGCGGATAGCTATCTTTACCATCACTCATCCCTCAACAGTTCTTCCGTCCATTCTCTGATCACGCCGCTCATCTCATCGAGTTGCCCGTCGAAAAAGTGTCCCGCGTTGGGGATGATACGGACGCGCGCGTGCGCTTCGGGAGGGAGGGCGGCGGCGAGTGCTTGCAGTTTGCCCGGATCGCCGAACTCGTCGCGTTCGCCGTGGACGAAGAGGATGGGCTTGCGGCACTCGCCGAGGAAAGCGAAATCGTAGCCGCGCTCCGGGATGCTGACGGGCGTGCCGAGGCCGATGAGGGCGCGTACCCGCGCATCGTTCGTGCCCACTTCCAAACCGACGCGCGCGCCGAAGGAGAAACCCGCCAGGACGAGCGGCAAATTCGGATAATGCGCGACGAGATAATCGAGCGCGATGCCGGCATCCGTCTGTTCGCCGCGCGCGTGGTCGTGCGTGCCGGTCGTTTGGCCGACGCCGCGAAAGTTGATGCGTAAGGAGACGAGTCCGGCGTCGTTCAAAGCGCGGGCGGCGCGAAAGACCACCTTGTTGTGCATCGTCCCGCCGTGCAACGGATGCGGGTGCAGGACAAGGGCGACTCCCAGCGCAGGAGAGGTGCTCACGCGCGGTTCTTTCAAAATCGCTTCGAGTTGCCCGTGCGGGGCGGGAATAAAAAGATTGCCGACCGGATACAAAGTTGCTTCCACCTCGACAGGGAATTTTGCGGAAAGAGACTAGCAGAGAAAACGGCGGGAGGGAAAAGGAGCCGAGAGGCAGTGGTCGAGAGGCAGTGGTCGAGAGGCAAGTCACTGGAGATGCGTCGTTGAGCAGTTCTGGTCTCCTTACATTTATCGCGGTCTCCTGCGCCTGCTTCACGCTCCTTGTTTTGTCCTAAGTCTTGACTTGTCTCGGCGCAAAAGCGTAGCTTTCTATTGAGACGGAAGTTGTCCTTTCATCGACAGCATTGCGGGTTGATTCGAGCGGCAGGCAGTTGCTGACATTCGCGTAAGTCTCATCGAACCGAACACTCAAAACATTTCAGGGGTTGATTTCATGTTAAGAGTCATTCGCGCCTCTTCGCTGTTGCATTACAGCGCGGGCGTTACGGGGCTGGCCGTGGCGATGCTGTTTCTCTGGCCGGGGCTGGTTCAGAATTTGTTCGCCGTCGGCAACGGGTCGGATTTTTTTATGACGCACTCGCACTGCTACCTCGGCATCGGTCCGCTGGTCGCGATGCACTTCTACTCCGACCTGCTGATCGGCCTCTCCTACGTCGCCATTTCGCTGACGCTGACGCTGCTCGTTTATCGCACCCGCCGCGACATTCCTTTCCACTGGGTCTTCCTCGCCTTCGGCCTCTTCATCGTCGCCTGCGGCAGCACGCACTTCATGGAAGTCTGGACGACTTACAGAGAGCCTTACTACTGGCTCGCCGGTTATCTGAAATTGATCACGGCAGTCGCGTCGGTGGCGACGGCGCTCGTGCTGCCGCCGCTCATCCCGCGCACGCTCGCGCTGGTGCAGGCGGCCAAACTGTCGGACGTACGCCGCGAAGAACTCGAACAGGCCAACCGCAAACTTGAAACGGTCTACGGCGAGATCAAAGAACTGGATGAACTGAAGACGCAGTTTTTCGCCAACGTCAGCCACGAACTGCGCACACCGCTCGCGCTCATCCTGGCCCCGTCGCAAAAGCTGCTTTCCTCCGAAGAGTTGAACGACTCGCAGCGGCAAAGCCTCGAGACCATCGACCGCAACGCCCGCGCGCTGCTCAAGCACGTCAACGATCTGCTCGACATCTCGAAAATTGAAGCGGGCAAGATGAACCTCGCTTACGCCGAGACCGATCTGGCACAACTGCTGCGGCTCGCCTCCGCCTATTTTGAATCCTTCGCGATGGAGCGAAGCATCAACTTTTCAATTGATGCGCCCGCGATGCTCAGCGCCGAAGTTGACGCGGAAAAACTGCAACGCGTTCTTGTCAATTTGCTCTCGAATGCGTTCAAGTTCACGCCCGACGGCGGCGAGATTCGTTGCACGCTGCGGCGGGAAGAAACGGAGCAGGCGATTATCGAAGTGCGTGACAGCGGGCCGGGCGTGACGCCCGAACTGCGCGAAGCGGTCTTCGAGCGTTTCCGGCAGGCCGAAGGCGGCGCGGCGCGACGCTTCGGCGGCACCGGGCTGGGATTGTCAATCGCAAAAGAGTTCGTCGAGTTGCACGGCGGCGAGATCAAGGTGGGCGATGCGCCCGAAGGCGGCGCACAGTTCGAGGTCGAGTTGCCGCTCGTTGCCCCGGCGGGCACGGCGGTGCAGTCTCGCGCGTCCTCGGAGTTTTCAGAAATGATGCGCGAATCGGCGCATCAATCTCTCGGCGCGATTGATGAGGAACAAAGGCGACCCGACGCGGGGCAGCCGACGGGGGCTGAGGCGCAGACTGAGAACGGTCATAGCCGCGGCGCAGCCGCCGGACGGCGAGAAGACGATGCGCCGCAAGAAGCCGGCGGGACGCGCCCGTCAGTAGCCGACCTGTCGCTCGCGCCGCTCGTGTTGGTGGTTGAAGACAACGCGGAGATGAACCGTTTCGTGGCCGAACAGTTGCGCGCCGAATACCGCGTGGCGACCGCGTTCAACGGGCGCGAAGGCATCGAGCAGGCGCGTCTGTTGCGCCCCGATCTGATCCTGAGCGACATGATGATGCCGGAGATGAGCGGCGACGAGTTCGTGGGCCAGTTGCGCGCCCACGCGGAACTGGCCCACATCCCCGTCTGCATATTGACCGCCAAGGCAGACGAAGCGTTGCGCGTCAAACTGTTGCGCGCGGGCGTGCAGGATTATTTGATGAAGCCGTTCGTGAGCGAAGAACTGCGCGCCCGCGTCGAGAATCTCATCGTGATGAAGCGGACGCGCGAGGCGTTGCAGCAGGAACTCGACAGCCAGCATCAAGACCTCACCAAACTGGCGGGCGAAGTCACCCTCCGCCGGCGCGAGATGGAGGTTGCGCTTGCCCAACTGCGCGAAGGCAATCAAACGCTTGAGGCCATCATTAACGCCTCGCCGCTCGGCATCATCACCCTCGACCCGGACGGCATCGTCAAGATGTGGAACCACGCCGCCGAACACATCTACGGCTGGAGCGAGCGGGAAGTGGTAGATCGGGAACTGCCGACCGTGCCGCCCGGCAAGTTGGAAGAGATGCGCCATAATCACCGGCGGGCGGTCGCGGGCAGCGACCTCAACGCTTTTGAAACCGAGCGATTGAGAAAAGACGGCGCGATGATTCAGGTCAGCATCTCGACCGCACCGCTACGTAATGCTGAGGGAGAGACGAGCGGCGTCGTCGCGTTGGTCGAAGACATCACGGAGCGCAAGCGCGCGGAACAGGAGAAGGCGCGTTTGGCGGTAGAAGTCGAAAGCCAAAGGCGGCGGCTCGACGCGATCATCGCGAGCGTGCCCGGCGTGGTCTGGGAAGCATGGGGCGAGCCGGACGAGGCCAGCCAGCGCATTAATTTCGTCAGCGATTACGTTGAAACGCTGCTCGGCTACACGGTCGCGGACTGGGTTTCGAGGCCGAACTTCTGGCTCTCGATTGTCCATGAAGAAGACCGCGAGCGCGCGGCGCGCGTCGCCGCTGCAACCTTTGCCAGCGGCCAGGTCGGCACGAACCAGTTCCGGTGGGTGGCGAAAGACGGTCGCGTCGTGTGGGTTGAATCACAGTCGGTCGCCATCACCGATGAGCAGGGACGCGCGGTCGGCATGCGCGGCGTGACGATGGACATCACGGAGCGGAAAGAGGCGGGAGAAGCTTTGCGCCGCAGCGAGGAACGCTACCGTGCCTTCGTCGAACAGAGCGCCGAACCGATCTGGCGTTTCGAGATGGAGTCGCCCGTCCCCCTCGATCTCCCCGCCGACGAACATATCTCGCGCGTCTACGAGGCAGGCTATCTGGCCGAGTGCAACGACGTGGTGGCGCGCATGTACGGCTACTCGCGGGCGCAGGAAATGATCGGCCAACGGCTGGCAGACCTCTTGCCGCGCACCGAAGCGAACCTCGCTTACCTGCGCGCCGCCGTCGATTCCGGCTACCGTTTAGCGGACGTGGAATCGCAGGAGTTAGATCGCGCGGGGCACACGAAATACTTTCTCAACAATCTCATCGGCATCATCGAAGACGGCGCGCTGCGGCGCGTGTGGGGCACGCAGCGCGATATCACCGAGCGCAAAAACTCCGAAGCGGCGCGACGTTTCCTGAGTGACGCGACGACCCTGCTCGCCTCTTCGCTCGATTACGAACTGACGCTTGAGAGCGTGGCGCGGCTCACCCTGCCTGACATGGCCGATTATTGCCTCGTTCACATGCTTGAGGACGACGGCGCGATCCGGCGGATGGTGGTGGCGCATCAAGACCCGCAGCGCGAAGCGGCGTGGCGGGAGATGCAACGTCAATTCCCGATTGATCTGAAGACGCCGCACACGATCTCGAAAGTTCTGCGCACCGGCCAACCGGAGATGTACCCGAAGGTGTCGGACAAACTGCTGGCAGCGGAGATCAACAAATCTGAAGAGATCAGGATGCTCAAGCAATTCGACATCAAGTCCGCGATGATCGTGCCGCTTTTGGCGCGCGGTCGCACTCTCGGCACGATCTCTTTCCTCACCGTCGAGTCCGGGCGCGTCTACGGCGCGGATGATCTCAGGCTCGCCGGAGAACTCGCCCGCCGCGCCGCGCTCGCCATCGACAACGCACGCCTGTATCGCCGTGCGCAGGAGGCCAACCGCGCGAAGGACGAATTCCTCGCCACACTCTCTCATGAACTGCGCACGCCGCTGACACCCATCATCGGCTGGGTACATATGATGAGCACCGGGAAACTCGCCGCCACCGACCTCACGTACGGCCTCACTATCATCGACAAAAATTCGCAATCGCTCGCGCGTCTGATCAACGACCTGCTCGACATGTCGGCTATCCTGAGCGGCAAGATGCGGATCGACACCCTTCCCGTGCCGCTCAACTCCGTCCTCACCGAAGCCATCGAAACCGTGCGCCCGCAGGCGGGCAAGCAGGCTATCGAAATCGAGTTTGCGCCCTCCTCCTGCGCGGGTATTGACGATGTCATCATCTCCGGCGACCGCACGCGCCTCGTGCAAGTCTTCTGGAATCTGCTTATGAACGCCGTCAAGTTCTCGCGCGCCGACAGTCGCGTGCGCGTCTCCTGCGAAGTTTCAGACGGGGGCGCGAACGTCCACATCGAAGACGAAGGCGAAGGAATCAAACCGGAGTTTCTGCCCTACGTCTTCGAGC
Organism: Pyrinomonadaceae bacterium; assembly: GCA_051006195.1. GTDB lineage: Bacteria > Acidobacteriota > Blastocatellia > Pyrinomonadales > Pyrinomonadaceae > JAIVJZ01. Next base: position 10,572 of record JBPCIP010000048.1, on the reverse strand, counting down.
GTTTCCGGCAGCAGGACATGTCCACGACGAAAACATACGGGGGTCTGGGGATCGGGCTGGCGCTCGTCAAGAGTTTCGTCGAAGCGCATGGCGGGCAGGTGCGCGCCGTGAGCGCGGGCAAAGGGCGCGGGAGTCGCTTCACCGTATCTCTGCCGGTCATGCAGCGGGCGCAAACGCTCGCGCCCGACGTTGACTCCGCCGCGCCAGCCTCTTGCGAAAGCGCGGGCGAGTGCCATGTGCTCATTATCGAAGATGCGCCCGACACGCTGGAAATGTTGCGCGTGACTTTTGAAGTGCGCGGCTTCCGCACGAGCATGTGCGCCACGGCGGAAGAAGCGTTGAGCGTTGCAGCAAACGAACGCTTTGATATAATCATTTCCGACATCGGGCTACCCAATATAGATGGTTATGATCTTTTGCGACGGCTGCGAAACGAAACGCCTTACCTGCGCGGCGTTCCTGCGCTCGCGCTGACCGGCTATGCCGCGCAGAAAGACATCGACGCTGCCCTCGCCGCCGGGTTCAGCGCGCACCTCGCCAAGCCGTTCGATCCGTCCGCATTGGTCGCTACGGTCGATGCGTTACTCAAACGCCGAGAGTCCGATCCCACAGGTTCGGGCGAAGTTGGAAATGATTCGTGAATGGTCGAGGAAGAGTTTACTTTTAAGCGGTGAAAATTTTTATCGACCATTGGCCGTTCAGTTGCCGAGGCCGCGCAAGCGGAGATAGATTAAGGGAGATGAGAGATGCAGGTTGTTCCTCAAACCGTGGCGCATGAAAATCTAGTGTCTGCGGTGATCATCGCGAGCCGTCTGGCTTTCGGCGGAGACGAGCCGGGACCACAAAACTTCTCGCCGGTCAGTGACAAACCACAAGAGCAGGAAAGTAAACCGCGCGCCCTCGTCGTCGATGATGCGCCGGACGTGACGGAGATGATGGCGCTACTGCTCCAGTACGCGGGCTACGAAGTGGTGATGGTCTTCTCCGGGCCGCAAGCGCTGGAGGCCGCGCGAGCCGAACACTTCGACGTGCTCATCTCGGACATCGGCATGCCGGGGATGAACGGCTACGAACTGGCCGTAGCCTTGCGCCAGTTGCCGGGCTATCAGGAGATGCCGATGATCGCCGTCACGGGCTTTACCATGTACGAAGACCGTGATCGTGCGCTTCAGTCCGGCTTCAATGCGTTTCTAGCGAAACCTATCAACCCCCGCGACCTCATTAATCTCGTCGAGCGCCTGCGCGGTTGACGCATCAAGTTCAGACCGCCTTTAACCGGATCGCCCATGTCTAGCGAAGAGTCGGAAGCGGCCATCCTCATCGTAAACGACTCGCCCGACGCGCTCACGAGCGTGGCGCTGCGACAGGCGGGCTACCGCGTGCTCACTGCGGGCGACGGGCGCGCTGGCCTCGAACTCGCGCGCCGCGAACTGCCCTCACTCATCATCAGCGGCGTAATGATTCCCCGGATGGACGGCATCGAATTGTGCCGGCAATTGCGCGCCGATGCACGACTGCGCGCCACACCCATCCTACTCATCGGCGCACAGAGCGCAGACACCGAAAGCGCGCTCGTCGGACTTCAGGCCGGAGCCGACGATTATCTGGAAGCCCCGCTCGATCCGCTTCGCCTCGTCGCACAGGTCTCACGACTGCTCGAACGCGCGCAGATGGAAGCTCACTACCGGGACATCGTCGAACAGGTCAGCGACATCATTTACACTCACGATCTGGAGGGACACATCACCAGCATCAACGCCGCCGGTCTGCTCTTCAGAGGGCGCTCGCAGGAGGAACTCATCGGCCAGCATGTGGCTTCGGTGTTCAGGATGGAGGTCGTGCCGGCGCAGGTGAAAGAGTCAGTCGAAAAACTGCGTTGCGAAGGCGTGCGGCGCGAGGAAGCGCAGGGCATGAGCGCCGACGGGGAGCCGCACTGGCTGGAATTCAACATGTCTCTGATCTGCCTGCGCGACGGAAAGCCGGTGGGCGTGCGCGGCGTTGCGCGCGACATCACCCGGCGCAAACGGATGGAGGAACGCCTGCGCCGCAGCGAAGAACGCTATCGCACGCTGGTGGATAACGCAAACGATATCATTTACACGACCGATATGGAGGGTCGCTACACTTCGCTCAACAAGTCGGGCGAGCAGTTGAGCGGCTACACACATGCGGAAATGTTGGAGATGAACTGGAAGCAGATCGTCGCGCCGGAATACTGGCCGCTGGCCGAAGAGATGCTCCAACGCAAACTGGACGGGCGCGAGTCGGTCACGTTCTACGAAGTCGAGATAATCGCCAAAGACGGACGGCGCATCCCGGTTGAGGTGAACAGTCAAATCATCTACGAAGACGCGAAGGCGGTGGGGTTGCAGGGCATCGCGCGCGACATCACGGAACGCAAACGCTCCGAAGCGTTGCTGCGCGCCCGCTTCGAGCAGGAGGCCGAAAGCGAGAAGATGCGCAGCCTCGGACAGCTTTCAGCGGGCGTCGCCCACAACTTCAACAACACCCTCGCCGCCATCCTCGGTCGCACCCAGTTGCTCCTGCGCTCCGTCACGGATGAGAAGCACCGGCGCAGTCTGGAGGTGATCGAAACGGCCACGCAGGACGCCGCCGAGATCGTGCGGCGCATTCAAACCTTCGCGCGCCGCGCGCCTTCCGCCCAGTTCCGTCGCGTCTCGCTCGCCCAATTGGTGACGGACGCCGTGCAATTGACGCGCACCAGTTGGGAGGACGACGCGCACGCTCGCAATCTCCGCTATGATGTCAATTTCATCAACGAGATTGCGGGCGACGATCTGATCGAGGCCAACGCTTCGGAGATGCGGGAAGTCTTCGTCAACCTGATCTTCAACGCGCTCGACGCGATGCCTTCCGGCGGCACCCTCGAGTTGCGCGGAAGCCGGCGCGAGGCATCGCTTCTGGTCGAAGTGGGCGACACGGGCGAGGGCATCCCGCCGGATTTTCACGACCGTATCTTTGAACCCTTCTTCACCACCAAAGGCTCGCAAGGCTCAGGACTCGGCCTTGCCGTCTCCTACGGCATCATCAAACGCCACCACGGGACCATCGAAGTTGCGAGCGCGCCTGGCCCCGGCACTATCTTTACGCTCAGTTTCCCCGCCGCCCCGCCGGTGGACGATGACAGAGGGCAGGAGCAGGAGGCAGGCGACAGGAGGCAGGCGACAGAGAAGTGAAATTTTATGGCAGCGTCAGAGGGTTTCAGAGATTCCTAATTATGTCGTTGCGTATTTCTTCAACATAAGCTTCAAGCCGTTTATTTTATCAATTCTCCCTGAGAGTTTACTAAGTTCACCTGACAAGTCATCTTTTAACTGAGTAATCTTCGTAGTGTTATTTTTGAGATCGGCCTTAATTTCGCTTAACTCGCTAGCTAACTTCCAAGCAGCCCCGATGATTATGACAATAGTTACCCCTTGAAAAATGTAGCCTAAGCTGCTCCCGAAGTTGCTCGTATTAATACTGGCGGTGTCGGCTGGGGAAGGTGTTTGTAAGAGAGCAACAAGGAATATTTGAAAGTTATCAAGCATTTTACTTCACCTGATGAAGTTTTGTTCAGTACAAGCTTAAGCTTTAGAATACTTTTATCATTGTTAATTTAGCAATCATTTTGCTAGCGTAAGGAGCCTAACAAGAGTTCGGCAGCAGGCTCGTACATCCTGAGAAATTCAACCGCTAGTTTGCTTACTGCCTCCTGCTTCTGCTTTTCTCTCCCGCCCGCCTTCATGGTATGTTGTGGTTACAACCGAACAATTCACAGTTTTTCCATGTACATTTGAAGGGAACGTAGGTCTTTTATGGAGGACGCCGGCAGCAGCAGCAGCAGCAGTAACGAGGCCATCACCGCCGCCGCAGTGGATACGACGGGCGAGCGCGTCGCGCGGAATTCTCTCGCCTCGTCCGCCGCCCTTCAGCGCTCCGCCTATCTCATCGCGGGCGCGCTCTTCATCGGTTTTGTTTTCTGGTGGCTGCAATTCTCGACCGACGCCATTTGCTGCGGCGACCTCGACGGCTACTATCACATCAAGTGGAGCCAGCAACTTCGAGAGGGTCTTCGCACCGGCCACTTCCCGCCGCAGTTTACGTGGCTGCCGCTGACGACGCTCAATGCGCGCGACTACGTCGATCATCATTTCCTCTTCCACGTCCTGCAGATTCCCTTCACCTTCTTCTCTGACATGCGGACGGGCGCGAAAATTTCCGCGTGGCTCTTTGGCAGCCTCGCCGTTCTCTCCTGCTATTGGATGATCCTCCGCTATCGTCTCAAGTACCCGCTGATGTGGCTCGTCGCGCTCTTGGGGTGCTCCGCGCCGTTTCTCTTTCGCATGAACATGACGAAAGCAATGAGCGTCTCCGTCGTACTGCTGATCGTCGGCATATATCTTCTTTTTGAAAAAAAATATCTATGGCTGCTGCCGCTCGCCTTTCTGTTCGCTTTGACCTATGACATGTTCGTGTTGCTCGGTCTCGCGGCGCTTATCTGGACGGGCGTCATCGCATGGAGCGAGCGGCGTTTCGAGTGGAGGCCGCTTGTCTGGGTCACAATCGGCATCGTCGCGGGCACGATCATCAATCCTTACTTTCCGCACAACGTCCGCTTGTTTTATCAACACATCGCAATGAAAGTTGCGGTTAAGGAAGCCGGACGACCCGCCGTCGGGCAAGAGTGGTACTCTTACGAGAGTTGGGACTTCGTCCGCAACTGTACCGTCGCCTTCGTTGCGATGGTCGCAGGCTACATCGCCTTCAACTGGCAGGAGCGCAAGCGCGCCGCGCAGCCGCTCTTCTTTCTCATCTTCTCCACCATCCTCCTTATCGCCAACGCGCGCTGGCGGCGCTTCGCCGAATACTGGCCGCCCTTCGCCGTGCTCTTCGCGGCCTTCTCGCTGCAAATCGTTTTCGAGCAAACGCGCTCCGCCTACAGCAGCTTGCCCGATGATATGCTCGACGAATTAGAGCCATTTCTGGATCGCCCCGCACACGTTCGCGCGCCACACGGCGCGGCGGGCGCATGGGATGAGAATTGGAAAACCGTGGCGGCCTTCGTCGCCGGGATGTTCCTCTGCATCCCGATGCTCACCGTCATCATCGCCGAGACGAAAGAGATCGGCGACACCTCGCCGCACGACGAGTACACGAAAGGCATCGACTGGATGCGCACGCACATCCCCCCCGGCCAGGTCGTCTTCAACACCGACTGGGACGATTTCCCGAAGCTCTTCTACTATGACCCCACGCACGCCTACGTCTCCGGCCTCGACCCGACTTACCTCTATGATCAAAGCCGGCAACTTTCGCGTCTCTACGAAGACATCACGCTCGGCAGGGAGAAAGACCCCGGCCCCGTCATCCGCGACCGCTTCAGCGCGCGCTACGTTTTCACCGATAACGAAGATGTGCATAACGATTTCTATGATGCCGCGATGGACAGCGGTTGGTTCGAGGAAGTCTACACGGACGAGGAATGCACTGTGCTCCATATCCGCGAGCAAAAAGGCCCGCCCCGGCCCGCCGAATCCGACGACGATGTGAACGATGCGCCGAACGACGAGGCAAGCGACGACCCGGTTGATGAACAGGATAACGCGCCCGAAGAGACCCTGCCTTAGCTGAAGTTGTGAGCCGTCGGGCAGGGGATGAACCGGGATTGAATGTATGAAAGGTGTGTTGCTGCTGCTGCTGCTGGCGTCGGGACACTTTTCAAAGATGTCCGGTAAGGGCTGAACATGCGTTCCAAATATTCAGGAGGGGTGTGATGAAAGTTAAGCTTCCAAAACAGGTGACGGTGATATTTCTCTGTGCGCTCGCCGCGGTAGCTTTCGGCGGTTGCAACCGTTCCGTCTCACCGAACGACGCCACGCAAAATAAGCCGTCCGCTTTTGCCAGAGACCTGGCCTCGGTGCAGCGCAATAATTTTCTGAAGGTCTACGTCATCTCGCGTCCCGACGGCGGCAACTTGAACGCCGACGATAAAGCCTACCTCAGAGCGAACATGCCGGTTGAGACGACCATGCGGATTCTGACCGATAAAGACCGCCGCCTCATCGTCGGGACCAACTTCCTCTTCAAACCCGAACAACTCGATGCTCTCAACCAACGCTTCAAACTCGAAGACTACACGGGCAGATAAATTCGGCTACCTACGCAAAGCGTCTTCGACCGCTGCCAGCACCTGCTCATCCGGCGGGAATTTAATCCAGCCTTTCTTGATCACTAATCTCTGATCAACCCGGACGGAAAACTCCCCCAACCTGCCTTGCGCTAACTGCGGCTCAATGCCGGTCTCACGTTTGATGAGAGCCGCCACACGGGCGGCGCGCGGAAGATAGGAGGTTCAAACTTTGCAATATCGAATGACGATCCGGCTCATCACCATACCTCTCTACAACTGTTCCTCATCCTCTAAGGAACGAGCACGAGTTTGCCGAACTGCGCCCGGTCTTCCATCAACTCGTGGGCGCGGCGAGCTTCTGAGAGCGGGAGCGTCCGGTCGATGACGGCGCGAATCTTCCCGCGTTCGATGAACTTCATGGCGTCGAGCAGTTCGGCCTTCGATCCCATGAACGAGCCGAGCAGAGAGACGTGGCGGTAAAAAACTTGCCGCAAGTCCGTCCGCGCGTCATAACCGCTCGTCGCGCCGCAGGTGACGAGCCGCCCGTTCTTCGCCAGCACGCCCACCGAACCCGGCCACGTCCCTGCGCCCGTGTGCTCGAAGACGACTTCGACGCCTTTCTTCCCCGTCAATCGCCGCACCTCTTTCGGCCAGTCCGCCTGCGTGTAATTAACTGCCTCGTCCGCGCCGAGCGCGCGAGCCTTCGCCAGTTTCTCCTCCGACCCGGCAGTGGCGATGACACGCGCGCCGCGCAGTTTCGCGATCTGGATGCCGATGGAGCCGACGCCGCTGCCCGCCGCATGGATCAACACGTCCTCGCCCGGTTGCACGGCGGCGCGCGCGACCAGCATGTGCCACGCCGTCACGGTCACGAGCGGCAGACTCGCCGCTTCTTCCCAACTCAAATTCTGCGGCTTCGGGATCACGTTCACCCCGGGCGCGGCGACGAATTGCGCGTAGCCGCCGTCGCGCCGGTAACCGAGAATGTCATAGCCCGCGCAGAGGTTATCCTGCCCGCGCAGGCACTCGGCGCAGTGCCCGCAAGACACGCCCGGCTGTAACAGCACTTCATCTCCGGCGCGCACCCAATCGACCACTTCGCCCACTTCCCGGACGACGCCCGCGATGTCGTTTCCCAGTATGTGCGGCAGCGCTATCTCGATCCCCGGCAGACCTTTGCGCGCCCACACGTCCAGATGATTCAACGCGCACGCACGCACTTCGACCAGCACTTCGTTCGCCCGAACGCGCGGCTCGGCTACCTCCGCATACTCCAACACTTCCGCTCCGCCGTGTTGCCTGAAGATAACTGCTTTCATGTGAAGTTGTCCTTTGTTCTTTGTCTGTCGCCAGTTGTGTCAATCATTTTTGAGAGTGTGGCGCATCCGGCACAAGCAGCGGGCGATTGGCAAAGCAGGAAAGACACGAAATCGATGTGACTCCGTGTCTTTCCTGCCTGCGTGTTTAAAGATTCTTTCTCTCAGCCCGCCGCGAGCGCCTCGCGCTCGATTGCGTCCTGCGCTGTGCCTTCCACCTGCTGCCGCGCGTGATACGAAGAGCGCGTCAGGGGGCTGGATTCGACGTGATGAAATCCTAATGTCATGCCGATCTCGCGCCACCGCGCAAACTCTTCCGGCGTGACATAGCGTTCCACCGGCAGCCGCCGGGCGTGCGGTTGGAGGTATTGCCCGATGGTCATGATGTCGCAGGAAACAGAATGCAAATCTTTCATCAACTCGACCACTTCATCGAACGTCTCGCCGAGGCCCACCATGATCCCGCTTTTCGTGAGCATCCCGCGTCGCTCCGCGTCGCGGCGACGCGCGGCGCGTTCCAGAAGCGTCAACGTCTGTTGATACTTCGCGTCGGGGCGCACGCGCCGGTAGAGCCGCGCGATGGTCTCCGTATTGTGGTTGAGCACGTCCGGCTGCGCATCGAGCACGGTGTTGAGCGCGGCTTCGTCGCCGTTGAAATCTGGGATCAAAACTTCGATCTTGCACGCGGAGTTGGCGGCGCGCACTTCGCGGATCGTCGTCGCCCAGTGCGCCGCGCCGCCGTCCGGCAGATCGTCGCGGTTGACGGAGGTGATCACGACGTAAGCGAGATCAAGATGGCGCACCGCTTCGGCGACATGGCGCGGTTCATCCGTATCAAGCGCGCCGGGCTGCCCTTTGCCCACGGCGCAGAAGCCGCAATGGCGCGTGCAGATGTCGCCGCCGAGCATGAAAGTCGCCGTGCGGTCAGACCAGCACTCGAAGATGTTCGGGCAGCGCGCCTCCTGGCAGACCGTGTGCAAATTCAATCCTTCGATCAACTTCAGGACGTGATTTTGATTCGTCGGGTCGCCGATGCGAATCTTCAACCAGTCGGGCTTTGGCCCGCGCGGTGGGCGCGTCGGCGGATTGTTGCTGATAACTTTTAGCTCGCGGCTCAATTAATTCACTCCCAAATGATTTTGACTGTTTTGCTGTGCGGCTATTTTAACATTTGCTCCGCATCGTTGTCGCTTCCGGCTCCGACGAAGCGCGCGAGCGCGTCCGGGTCGATGTTGCCGCCGGAGAGCACGACGCCGACGCGCCGGATGTCGGGCGGGAGTTTGCCCGACAGCAACGCCGCCGCCGAGGCTGCGCCCGTCGGCTCGACTAAAAGCTTCATGCGAAACAGGAGAAACTTCAGCGCTTCGATGATCTCCGCGTCCGAGACGAGCAACACGTCCTCCGCGTTTCGCTGCACGAAAGGGAAAGTGAGCGCGCCCGGCGCTTGCACGCGCATGCCGTCGGCGATGGTCGCGGGCGGCGGGATGCACACGCGCTCGCCCCTGAGGAACGACTGCCGCGTATCGTCGCCCGTCTCCGGTTCGACGGCGAAACAACGAATGCGAGCATCGACGGCCTTCGCCACCGTGCTCGTCCCGGCGAACAATCCGCCGCCGCCGCAGGGCGTGACGAGCGCATCGAGCGCGGGCACGTCCTCAAACAATTCCAGCGCGCATGTGCCTTGCCCAGCCATCACATAGTAATCATCGTAAGGCGGCACGAGCACGAGACCCTCGCGTTCGGCGAGCGCGCGTGTGACGGCCTCTCGGTCATCGCGTTGCCGGTCGTAGAATTGCACTTCCGCGCCGTAGCCGCGCGTCGCCTCGACCTTCGCGCGCGGCGCATCCTGCGGCATCACGATCACGGCGCGCAACGATGCATCCCGCGCCGCGAGCGCCACGGCCTGCGCGTGATTGCCCGACGAAAAAGCGGCGACCCCGCGACTGCGTTCCGCGTCGCTCAGGGCGAGAATCTTGTTCGTCGCCCCGCGCATCTTAAACGCCCCGGCGCGTTGAAAATTCTCGCACTTGAAAAAGACCTTGCGCCCCGCCGCCTCATTGAAGGCGCGAGAAGTCAAAACGGGCGTGCGATGCACGAGCGGCGCGATTCGCTCGCTCGCTTCGCGAATTAACTCAAGCGTGAGCATATTGTTCTTCCCGCGTCATCTCGAAAACTTCGGCGAAGCGCGCGATGATCCGGTCTTCCACGTCGCGTAAAGAGAGTTCGTTGTGGCCGAGCAGGTCTCGCATCGAGGTGACGGGTTCGCCTTCGCAGGCGATGATCAAATTGAAGAAACTGAGATCGGTGTTGACGTTCAAAGCGAAGCCGTGCGTCGTGATCCAGCGCGCGATGTGAACGCCGATGGCGGCGACTTTGCCGCGCGTCGTATGCACGCCCGTCAAGCCTTTAATGGTGAAACTCTCGATACCAAAATCGGCGAGCGCACGGATTAAAACTTCTTCGAGTTCGCGCACGTAACGATGCACGTCCTCGCGGTCGGGGCTTAGACTGATGATCGGATAACCGACCACCTGACCCAATCCGTGATAAGTCGCTTTCCCGCCGCGATTCGTTTCGACGAGGGCGACGCCGCGCGCCTCCAGTAGTTCCGGCGAAGCGAGGACGGCGGATGATGCGGCGCGGCGTCCGAGCGTCAGGACATGCGGGTGCTCGACGAGCAGGAGCGTGTCTCTGCCCGCGCCGCTTTTGAGCGCGGCCTCCGTCTCTTTCTGAATCTGATAGGCTGCGCCGTATTCCATCCGTCCGAGACGGCGAATTTGGAGCATTCTCTCCGGCATCGTCAAAGGGTGTGCGTTAAAGTTTTTGCGAACTCGCTTTCATTGTAACAGCGGGGCGACGACAACGCCGAATCAGGCTTTCGCTTGCCGGCGTTTATCTTTGGGGGCAGATGATATTGGCGAGCATATCTCATATCCGGTGTCTGTTGTTGGCGCGCTGGCACAGTTCCAAATTTCCGTATCCTTACTGTCCGCCGTCCAATTTGTGAGTCAAGCAACGCGGCGTGTTATGATCGCAGTCTAACGAAGGCGAATCCGTAAACGCTTGCCAGTTGATGTCTCCGGCCCGGCAGTTCACTGCTTGCCGTCACCAGCGCGGACGATT
>JBPCIP010000047.1:0-27427 GCA_051006195.1 Pyrinomonadaceae bacterium | reverse complement strand
AACGCCGAGAAGATGTTGGCTCTGCGCGTCACGAGAGCAAATCAGGAATGGAAATCATATTGGACTCAGCTTCGTCAAGCCAATGCTTGAGAGTTCAACGCTGAGTCCCACTTTTAATTACACCCGGGCGAGACCTCGACCGCATAAATCTCTTGCAGATGAGATTGAATCTCGCGACTGGTCATCCCCCTGGCGTACATCGAGATGATCTCGCTCGTCGAAGCCGTCGAAGCGAGTCTGACCTTTCTTAATGAGCTGTGGCTCGAACGAACTGGCGCGCTCGCGCGGGACATCGATCTGGAGTTGCCCGCGCTTGCCTTTGATCGTTTTGGCTGACTTGCCGTTGCGGGAGTTGCCGGAGTTGGCACCGGCTGTGGAGTGCTTCTCGTAGCCAAGATGATGAGTCATCTCGCCTTGCAAAGTGCGCGCGACCACCGCCTTTGTGAGTTGTTGCAACAGGCCATCGTCGCCGAACATAGCGTCGGGTGACTTGTAATCTTTCAGTAGTTCATCGAGTAGTTCTGGTGTAATCGGCATCATCTGTCCTTTCTCGAAACAAGGTAAGTTGATTATTGCCGTTTACACAATCTATTCTGACGCCCTCGGCGTACCAGCTATCCATGAGCACGGCCAGAAAAGGCAGTTGTTTCTCATCGACGACGTTCTGAAGCATCTGGCGGACGTGGTCGAGTTTGGTTTTGCCGTCGCCGTCCGGGTCATAGATGCGGTAGTCAATGAGCCAGAACTGGTCGGTGTCGGGGTTGACATAGACGCAGGTCACGACCCCGATGCCCTTGATGACCCCGTGCGCGTTGCCGCTGTACTGGCGGCGCACCAACTTGATTGCGTGCGAGTAATTCTTATCAAGCACCGTGTCATCGAAGATGAGGTGGCCGCGCTCAGTCACAACCACTTGGAAGCGCACGTTGTCCCAGACCAGACGCGGCGTAATGCGTTCGCCGCGCAAGTACCGGTTGACGGTGTCGTGGCTCAAGCTCTCAGAGTGGTCGGCGAAGTTCGTCAACGTATAATTGATCTGGCTGACGAGCAAGTATTGGCAGTAGTCGAGGCGTGGAATTTTGTCGCTCATGGTCGCAACTCTACTGCCTTTTCAATAAACTGGCGACTCTTTATGTCGCTTTTGCGTAAGTCCTAATCATGTTGATTTATGCGTCAGATTTTCTGTACCTTTTCGCCTCTTAACGCCAACCAAGACACAATTACATGAATGGCTACCCCTCCTAACACCGCCGTCGCATACCTGCGCCCGGTCATTGTTTCTTGCAGCAAAAAGAGCGTCGCCGCTCCCAGTGGAATCCAAAGCACGATACCTGAAATCAGTCCCGGATTATATTCGGCCTTCAGCACACTGCTGATCGAATGTGACAAGCCGTTGATTAACACAATTGTTCCGAGGATGACGAGCAGTAATTGAGGGAACTTTAAGTTTTGCGCGATCACGATTCCAGCCACTATCAGTACCCCTCCCAGGCCGGTCAACAGCAGAAACCGCCTGGGAGAGAAGTGGATGCCCTTTGCTCTCGCGGAATACTCGGAGAATCCGCCGCCTCCCCAGTACTCTTCAACAATATGCACCACATAGGTCGCCGGGAAGAGCCACGGCCAGAGATGGACCAGCGCGTCAGAGAATGTAATCAGAGATACCATCTTGAATTTTTACCGCCTGACTCGAACCCGGATTAAACCGGCGAGAGATTTCGGGTTATCCTGCTTCGCCCGCGCCGCCCACCGGAGAGACCTGAGAATAATGTTTCCTATTTCAATATGTAGACATCGACCGCCGGCACTTCGCCGAGTGAGACGCGGAAGTCCGGCGCAACCGATTGGCGCAATTTTGCCAGCAGCGCGTCGTTGCTAAAGTAGCGACGCCCGCGCGCTGCGATCAGGAAGTCGCCCGCGACAAATTTATCGAGCGCAACCCGGTCGGAAAGCGACGCGAACGCGAGGTCAGCCCGCCCGGCGCGGCGCGCGTAATATGCGACCAGGGACGGCGTCTCGCTCGCCACGCGTGCGCCGGGCGCGGCGCGGCGTGCGATCTCAGACATCACCTGATGCAGGCTCGCGTCGTAAAATTCATCGTGCGGGAAATAGTCACCCGCGCGTGCCGCGCCGCCGCCGAGCAGGTTCGTATACAGCCTGTAATGCGGAGCCGCGCTCACCGCAGCCAACGTCGAGACACCCATGATGAACAGAGCCAATGCCGCGCGCACGAAAACTCTCCCGCCCGTGCGCCCGGACAACGGCGAGGTCAAACGTCCGAGCCATTGTCCGCCCCAATGAATGGCACCCGCCGCCGTGATCAGCACGGCGGGCAGCACGAGGGTGAAGTAGCGCGTGAACTTGCCGCCCGGAAAAATAAACGCGATGGCCCAATAGAACATCCAGAAGAGCAGGAAGTAGCGCCCATCGCCGATGCGACGGCGAAACAACAGCGGCAGCCCCACCACGAAGGCCGCCAAGACCAGCGGCGGCAGTTTGACGCCCATGAAGACGAAGTAGAAATACCAGGGCACGCCGTTCAGCCAGTCGGTGAATTTGTGGCGGTAGAGCATGCCCATAAATTCGTAGCTGTCGTGGCCGATCTTTTGCGAGCCGGCGAATGCCATCATTTCGCGCCATGTGCCGGGCAGCAGGATCGTCGGGTTACACAACAGGAAGACCATTCCCATCACGGTTAAGATGACCGCGTAGCGGGGGCGACCGATGCGCCAACGCCGGTTGGGGAGACCCTGAAAGATGTAGTTGTAGCTCACGCTGACGACGATAAAATGCGGGAGATATTTCGATGCCAGCATCGCGCCGAACGCCGCACCTGTCGCCCAGTAATAAGGTTTCGGGTTCTCCCCCGCCGTTCCTTCGGCGGCGCGCTGACCGCGCAGCCAGAAAATATTAGCCAGCAGGAAAAAGAAGAGAAAGAAGGTATCCTCCTTCGCGATCCGGTTAAAGCCGACGGCATTCGGGTCAACCGCCCACAAAGCGGCGGCGATGAGCGCCACCTCCGCGCCGAACAACTCTGCCGCGAGCAGGTAGATCAAGACGGCGGTGAGCGCGCCGAAAATAGCGGAGGGCAGTCGCAGCGCCGCCTCCGGCGAAAGCCTGAGCCGGTCGGAGCGGGCAGCCAACGGCATCGCGTTCCAACGCTGCGCGACGACGATGCTCGCCGTCTGCAACGCTTTCATCAGGAACGGGTGTTCGCCGTTCGAGGCCGTCAGCCCGTGTGCGCGGTAGTCGGCGACGGTGTTCAGTTTATTGAATTCGTCCTCACCCAGACTTTCCGCACCTAATTGATAAGCCCGCAGGCCGAAGCCCGCGAAGACCACCGTGGTGAGGATGACGACCAGCAAAGCGCGGCTCAGGTGTCGCGCGCCGGGAGCCACGAACAACTCCGGTCTGAGACCCGCCGTTATGATTGTTGCTGCCGGTGCCGACACATTGTGACCCTTCGTTGAGAGGTATTTGATAGAGCTTGACGATAAAGATCAGCGCAATGTCTGCCGCCCGGTTAAATCTTCCTACCGCCGGAGGTGACGCGCCGTGGGCAAATTTTGCTAAAAATTACGCAGTTTGCGAGACATATCCGTTGAAACGTGATAAAACTCCCCGTTGGTTTAGGGTCAGACCTGTGGCGCGGCCAGTTGAGAAGTCTCAACCGGAAGGAGATGAGTTCTCATACTCGATGAATTGCATTCGCCTTGTCGCGATTAAATTTATCATCTCTACTCTTTGTGGCCTAAGGCTTGACCCGCAATCAACATCGAACCGACTCAATTAACAAATTATTTGGAAAGGATACTTCATGTCCGAATCACAGTCACAGATTCCCACCTCGACGGCGACTCCGTCCCCCTTTCGCATCGACGCCAAACTGCACCAGATTCTTTATACCCCCCAATCCAAGTCGCAACTCGAACCGTTGCCCGAACCCGAAACTCTGCCCGAACCCGTCTACCCGCAGCATCCCGATCCGGCGCAGATGACGACGGGCGAGTACCAGAAGTATAACGCGGTACGCACCTGGAAATCCTGGGGCGCGCCTTACTTCAAATCGCGCTGGCACAGCGACGAACTCAGGCCGTTGATCCCCTACCTCTTTACCGAGTGGAAGTGCAATTTGGACTGTCACTATTGCTGGTCCTACAACAACACCGTCAAGGGCATGACGGAAGATGTGGCGAAACGCTCTATCGATTGGATACATTCCATCGGTTCGCGGGTGCTCGCGCTGATGGGCGGCGAACCGCTCCTGCGTCCCAAGTTCATTCATAAGATCGTCGATTACAGCGCCAAGAAGGACATCTTCGTCTATCTCCCGACCAACGGGCGACTGATGAAGCCCGACGTGATCGACCGCCTCGGCGATGCCGGGATCGCGAACTTCAATTTGGCAGTCGATACCGTGAAAGAAAGAAAAGCCCTGCCGAAGGCGCTCGATGCGATCCGTCCTTACTTCGACTATCTCGTCAAGCGGCAGCATCACTACGGCTACACGGTGTTGTTCAATATCAATATCACCCGCATCAACATGGAGGACGTGAAGGAATTGACGGAGATAGCGCGGGCGAACGGGATCGCGACCGATTATCACATCAACGAGACGCCGATGATGGAGCAGTCGCACTTCAAGCACCTCGACGAGAACAGCACTTATCTCATGCCCGAAGATTATGAGAAGGTCGATGAACTGCTCGACTGGATCAACGAAAAGCGGGCGCAGGGCTACAAGATGGTCAACCCCATCCAGCACATGGAGGACATGAAGAAGTTGATGCGCGGCGAAGTGCCGCCGCCGTGGAACTGCCGCGCCGGGCAAAATTCATTGATCATTCGCACCGACGGCACGCTCGCGCCCTGCTTCCCGATGTACTCGGCGACGCACGACTGGGGCACCATCGGCAATCACAAATTCGACGTGAACCAACTCGACGAGATGAAAAAGGATTGCTCGAAACATTGTCTTTCGACCTGCAATTACATCCTCGGTTACTGCTACGACACCAAGCGCGTGATTACGTGGGCGCTCAAACAGGCGCAGAACGGGTTCCGGGGCGCGACCGGCAGTTTCTAACGCGGTCAGCCGCCTGGCAGCAGCCGGGTGGTCTTGAATCAAGAGCGTTTGCCGCAAATTTCGTTCGTGTGGAAACGGCGAAACTCCCACCCGGCGAACGCCTGCCCAGACCCATCGCTCCTGCTGCACAGTTACTCCTGACGGGGCACTTTCGATTTGAGAATTGAAAGTGCCCCGCCGTCGCGCTCGGCTGCAAAATGAAGGGCACATTTTCCGCCATCCTTCCGGGCGTCGCCTGACCGAACTTTTCCCCTCAAGAGAAGTTTGCCGCCGACGAGCGTTCGACGGAACCGATTGCACAAGCCAACTGTGGCTTCCCTCATGGCATCAATCTCTCATTCATCGCATCATGAGCAAGAGGCCCCACCTGTTCGGGCGAATAAGATGCTACCTCAGGCGATTTTCTTTACGCCGGGGGGAGGGAGAACTTTCGCAGGATTTTGTTAATTTATGATGACACAGCTCTGGATTGAATTTACCAAATTGATTCGCTCGAAAGGCTTCTCTCTCTCTTTCGCCGCGCTCTTGGGCTTCGTCGGCCTCATGCTTTGGGGCTTTTACTCATACGCCGAACGCAAAACCGGCGGGCAAGCGACAGAGCAGTTCAGGTACACTTACGAATCGAAGAGCTACTTCAACGGCCTGACCTTCGCTCTCTACTCACTGCTCTTTTCCTTCAGTTTGTTGATCCCTCTCTTCGTGGCGATGACTGCCGGGTCGCAGATCGCGGGCGAGGCGCACAACGGGACGTTGCGCATGCTCGCAGTGCGCCCGGTCTCCCGCGTCTCGATCCTGCTCTCCAAGTTTGTCATCGTCGCCCTGCACACGTTTCTGCTCATGGCGTTCTTCATCGGCCTCAATTTGCTCATCGGCCTGCTCTTCGTCGGCTGGGGTAATCTGGAACTGTATCCCGGTCCACTGAATCTGGTGGACGAGCCGGGACAGATCGCCCGCGACGAGGCGCTCCGGCGTTTCGCTTACGCCAGCCTGTCGGGGACGTGGGCGTTGCTCGTCATCGCCGCGCTGGCGACGCTCTTCTCCGTCATCTTCGAGACGCCGGTGACGGCGACCGTCGCCACCATCTCTCTGTACCTGACGCTCTACATCGTCGGAAGAATCGAATTCTTCGAGCACCTGCGCCCTTACTTTTTCACCACCGACATGGATTTCTGGCGCGACGTTTTCAAGCCGGTCATCCCGTGGCGAAATTTTTATCACTATGCGAGCGTCTGCGGGGCATATATCTTCGGCGCGCTGCTCGCGGCGGCGGCCATTTTTGACCGGAAAGATATAGTGAGTTGAGGATGTGGACCAAGTTCATTCTCGCCGCTCTCTGCGCGCTGATGATCGCATCGGCGGTCTATTTTTCCCCGTCGCATGAGCGGGCGACGCTCGCCGCCGCGAGCCGCGAGCCGGACGGCCCGCGCCTGCGTCTGTTGACGTGGAATATCGGATACGCCGATCTCGAAGCGGACACGCGCGCTCACACCAAAGACTTGAAAGCCGTCGCCGAGGTGATTTTGGCGAACGACCCCGACGCCGTCGCCTTACAGGAATTGACCGGCGAAGCTCAACTGGGGACGCTGCTGGCGAACCTCGACAATCGTTATCGCGGGGCGGTGGCTCACCCGGCACACACAGACCGCGTCGAGGCGGTGCTGGTCAAGGATCGCAACGCGCGTTTTGAAGATGTGCCGGGCGGCGAGAAGTATGCGCTGGGCGCGACGTTTCGTCCCCGTCCCGGACGTGCGGAGTTCGTCCTCATCAGCGCGCACGCCGACGCCTTCAGTGCCGCGCGCCGCCGGGGGTACACGGAAAATGTAGTCGATTGGGGACGCGCCCGGAGCCGTAATGCTCAAGCCGTCTTTATCGCCGGCGACTTCAATTTCGAGTTGGACACGGGAGACGACTCGCACTTCTACACCGACAATCTCAAGCACGACAGCGAGGCCTACAACTACCTGCTGAAATACTTCATCGACTTGGGGCGCAATGCCGGGGACACGGCCATCAACGACCGCCGCATCGACTACATCTTCGCCCTGCCCATGGCCGTCTCGATGCGTCGCGCCGAAGTAATGAGGGGCGCAGCGGTCGGGCGCATGGACCACTGGCCGCTGCTCATCGAAGTGGCTTTATAGACGAGTGCAACTGTACTTTGGCGGGTTGAGAGAGGTGAAGTTCTTCAAGACATGGGTGACGCTGTTTTACGGACCGAACTGCTGACCAAGAAATATCAGGGACGGGTGGCCGTCGATGGGCTTTCGCTGGAAGTCGGGCGCGGCGACATCTACGGTTTTTTGGGCCAGAACGGCGCGGGCAAATCTACCACGATCAGGATGGTTCTGGGCTTGGTGCGGCCCACTTCGGGAAGCGTGCAATTGCTCGGCCACGACATGGCGCGACACCCGCACCGCGCCCTCGCGCGCACCGGCGCGATTGTCGAAGCGCCCGCTTTCTACGAAAACTTTTCGGGCCGGCAAAACCTCCGCATGTTGGCCGCCCTCTCCGGCGGGGCGAAGCCGAAGCGAATCGCGGCGGTGCTGGAGATGGTCGGCCTCACCCGGCGGGCAGACGACCCCGTGCGCGTCTATTCGCACGGGATGCGGCAACGTCTCGGCATCGCGCAAGCCCTGTTACCCGACCCCGAATTCATTATTCTTGATGAACCGACCGACGGCCTCGATCCACAGGGCATTCAAGAGACGCGCTTTCTGATCAAACGCATGCGGGACGAGCTGGGATTAACGGTCATGCTCTCCAGCCATCTGCTGCATGAGGTGGAGCAACTTTGCAATCAGGTTGCCATTATCGACGGCGGGCGATTGCTCTATCAGGGGAGTGTGACGGGACTGCTGGAAAAAGACAAAACGCTCAAACTGAGCGTTGATCGCGTGGAAGAGGTCTATCAGTTACTGAGCGGCGAGCAACATCTCTTTGTCACTCGCGACGGCATACAATCTCTGCAAGTAAAAGTTGCGGACGAGCAAATCCCGCATCTCAACGCGCTCCTCGTCGAACGCGGATTTCGCGTAACAGAACTGACTCCGCAACGAGAAACGCTCGAACAAGTGTTCCTGCGGCTCACCGGACGCTAAACGAAACATCTCCTGCCGCAGGTCCGGCAAGGACCTGCGGCGGATGAGCGATCTGTCTGCTCCCGCTGCGCGCCCGATGTGCTCAGGCGCGTTTGATATTGCGGGCGGGGGCGGTCTTGGTTTCGCTGTTGACGACGCTCTGGCTGGCCGTGTCGGACTGATCTTTCTGCTGCGACTGCTGTGCCGCGTTCGTCTTCTCGATGCGTGCGGAGATGCGGCGGTCGAGGTCGGCGATCTGTTCGGGCGTCAGACGATAGATATTGGTCTGGTTGTGATAGAGCTTCGCGCCCGTCACGATGTCGGCGATTTTGAAATTGTGTTGCTCGGCTTTCGCGATCAATTCCTGAATCGTCAAAGCTTGCGGCACGAGCGAGAGCGGGGCGGGTTTCTCTTCGAGCGTCTCCGGGACACTGGCGGCGCGCGGCGTCTCCATCGGTAAATCCGTCCCCGCCTCGCGCTTCAGGTGGTTGATGAAATCCGAGAACGTGATATCGCCCGTCAACTCGAAGCCGACCTCGAAGGCCGGGCTGTTGCTCTTGACGATCTGAAAAACGCGCACGATCTCGCCGTCGCGTTCCTGCAAAGAGACTTCGACCATGATGTCCACGAAGTATTCCAGCCCGCTCGCCGTCATCGGCAACACGCGCCCGACTTCGTTGTCTTCCTTCGCTTCTTTCCCCTTCGCCGGTATCTGATCAACGATGACCACGGACTTCCCGCTCTCGATGCAGAGGCGTCTGAGCACACCCTGTAAAATCATCTGGTCGGCTGCTAGTTCGTCGGCGCTCGGTTGCGCGAGCGGATCTCCCGTGCGTTCGCGCACTGCCGCCACCATCTCGCTGTGCTTCGCGCTGAAGTATGACGCCCAAGAGTCGAGCGCAAAGCAACCGTAATTCTGCTCCTGCCCTTCGCCGGAGAGCGCCCAGTCGATGAACTCGGGCAGTTCGTCCGGGTGCTCGATCTCCAAACCGTCGAAGACGTGGCCGTTGCCCTGCAAGAGGCGCGTTTTGCGCTCCACGTCGAAGATGCACAGGCGACCCAAGCCCGCCTCCGCCATGCTGCGCACGAAATGGCTCTTGCCGACGCCCGCACCGCCCCGTACGGCCATTACCAGCCGCTGTTGTCGCGGGCGGCGGCTGAGCGGGTTCACTCTCGGTTTTCTCGTGTTGCTCATCACTTGCTCCTTAAAGTTGTTTGAATTAACGGTGACGGTTCTGCATGTCCGCCCATTCGGTTGCGCCGTGCCCATCGTCGTGCCGGTCAAATAACTTCGAGCGGCACCTGAGCGTTTGACCCGAAAACGGCGGCACTGTAACACGTTTCAGGCGCGAATGCAACAATATTTCACAGATGAAACAAAGTCAACCTGTTTGATGAAACGTGAAAACGGGAGAGCACGCTTGCGGCAACTTTGACAAAGCGGTGCGGAAAAGTTTTTATTGTCTTTTTCGCCCGGAGCGCGATCAGGTTCAGATACGTTTTTGATTCCGCGACATAAAGAGAGTTTATGGACTACTACGACAACATCCTCGGTCTCATCGGCAATACGCCGCTCGTCAAGCTCAACCGCCTCACGCAAGGCATCGAGGCGACGGTGCTCGCCAAAATGGAGAGTCTCAACCCCGGCTATTCGGTCAAAGACCGCATCGGCATCTCAATGATCGAAGCGGCGGAGCGCGAGGGAGCGCTCAAACCCGGCGGGACGATTGTCGAAGCGACATCGGGCAACACCGGGATTGGCCTCGCGCTGGCGGCGGCGGTCAAAGGTTACTCCTGTACGTTTGTCATGACCGATAAGGCTTCGGTGGAGAAGGTGCGCTATCTCAAAGCGCTCGGCTCGGACGTGGTGGTCGTGCCCGCTTCGGCCAAACCCGGCACGCCCGACCATTACATCTCGACCGCCCGCCGGATCGCCGCCGAGACGCCGAACTCTTTCTATCCGAACCAATACGCGCACCCGGAGAATCCGGCGGCGCACTACCGCACGACGGGGCCGGAATTGTGGCGGCAGACCGAAGGCAAGATTACGCACTTCGTGTCGGGCTTGGGCACGGGCGGTTCGATCTCCGGCACCGGTCGTTATCTCAAAGAGCAAAATTCCGACATCCGGATCATCGGCGCAGACCCTTATGGCTCGGTCTTCAAAACTTATAAAGAGACGGGCAAACTCATCGAAGCCACGCCCTATCTCGTCGAAGGCATCGGGCAGGAGATCATCCCTGAGAACGTCCACATCAAATACGTCGATGAGATCATCAACGTCACCGATCACGATTCATTCGAGTTGTCGCGCCAACTCGGACGGCAGGAAGGAATTTTTTGCGGCGGCTCGACGGGCACGAATCTGGCGGCGGCTCTGAAGGTGGCGCGCGGGCTGGACGAAAAGGGCCTCGTCGTCTTCATCGTCTGCGACACGGGCGAGCACTACCTGACGAAGCATCACTCGGATGAATGGATGAAGGAGAAGCGACTGCTCGCGCCGCAGAAGATCACCGCCGGGCTGATCAGCGGGACGAAGGGCCAGCATTCGCCGAAGTCTCTGGTGACGGTTGCGCCGCTGGAGCGCGTGGCCGATGTGCTGGCGAAGATGGACCAACTCGGCCTCTCATATCTTCCCGTAGTGGAGGCAGGAAAGTCGGTCGGCTCGCTCAGGGAGAATCGTTTGCTCGCGAAAGTCCTCGGCAATCGTGAACTGCTGGAAGCGCCGGTCTCCGAAGTGATGGAGGCGAGTTTTCCGAGCGTTGACGTGGATGCGAGCGTCATCGAAGTGACGCGTGAATTGCAAAAAAATCCGGCGCTTCTCGTCGAAGAGTACGGCAGAATTTCCGGCATCATCACGCGCCACGATCTGCTCGATGCATCGACGGCCAACTGAGAGTCCGCCATGTCGTCGGCGACAGCGAAAAATAAATTCAGCTCAAGTTGCTGCGCCGAAGTTAAAGCCCGCCTGCACGCTGCGGCGTCCGGGCGGGCTGCCAATTTTTGCACGCTACCCACCGGCGTTTGATCTTGGTATGCTGTCAGAGGCGGGCGATTCTCTTCGCCTTCCAGAGTTAAAGGCAATGTCAAGATTCGATAACGACACGGACGAAGCGGTCATCACTGAAAGCGAGACCCGGCTGAAGAAGCCGCCGCTTTATCAAGTTCTCCTGCACAACGACGACTTCACCACGATGGAGTTCGTCGTCTTCGTTTTGCAAAATGTCTTCCAACGCTCCGAGACGCAGGCTGTCCGCATCATGCTTCAGGTACACCTGGAAGGCATCGGCGTGGCCGGAATTTACACATATGAGATCGCGGAGATGAAAGTGGCGAAGGTGGCGAGCCTCGCACAGTCCCAGGAGTATCCTCTGCTTTGCACGATAGAAGAAAGCAGTGAGCAGTGAGAATAGTTTTTTCTGCTCACTGCTTACTGCTTACTGAAGCATTATGATTACGAGAGAGCTACAGGCGACTTTGAGCGCAGCCGTCGGAGAAGCCATCGAGCGACGCCATGAATTCGTCACACTCGAACATCTTCTTTTGGCCCTGCTCTTCGACCGGACGGCCAGCAACGTCATCCTCCACTGCGGCGGCGACATCAACGCGTTGCGGGAGGAACTCGAAAAGTTTTTCGCCGAACGCGTCGAGCCGTTGGCGGAAGAGACGGGGAAGGTTCCTGAACAGACCGAGATGTTCACGCGCGTGTTGCAATACGCGATGCTCCAGGCGCAGGCGAGCGGGCGCAAGGAGATCGACGGCGGCAGCATTCTCGCCGCGCTCTTTCAGGCCGACCATTCCTATTCGGTCTATCTGCTCCGGCGACAAAACATCACACGCCTCGACGTGCTCAACTTCATCGCGCACGGCATCTCCAAAATCTCCACCGAGTTCCAGCCTGCGGACGGCAGCTTCGAGCCGGGCGCGGAGGCGGATGCCACCGCCACCTCCGGACAGGAGCACGACCCGCTCGCGGCCTTCACCGTCAATCTCAATGAGCGCGCCCGCGAAGGCCATATTGATGTTCTTATCGGACGCACCCTCGAAGTTCAGCGCACCATCCAGATTCTCTGCCGCCGCCGCAAAAACAACCCGATCTACGTCGGCGATCCGGGCGTCGGAAAAACGGCGATTGCCGAAGGTCTCGCGCTCAAGATTCAACGGGGGGATGTGCCGGAAGTCTTGCGCGACGCCGTGGTCTACGCCCTCGACATGGGCGCGGTGCTGGCCGGGACGAAGTATCGCGGCGAGTTTGAGCAGCGGTTCAAAGCGATCATCAACGCGCTCAAAAAGATTCCCGGCGCGATTCTCTTCATCGACGAGATACACACCATCGTCGGCGCGGGCGCGGTCTCCGGCGGCTCGATGGATGCCTCGAACATCATCAAGCCCGCGCTGGCCTCGGGCGAAATTCGCTGTATCGGTTCGACCACCTACGCCGAATACAAAGCCGCTTTTGAACGCGACCGCGCGCTCGCCCGCCGTTTTCAAAAGATCGAGATCGGAGAGCCGAGCCTCGCCGAAACCGTCGAAATATTGAACGGCCTCAAGAATTATTACGAACAGCACCACGGCGTCACTTATGCGCCCGAAGCGATCCAACTTGCCGCCGAACTCGCCGCCAAATACCTGCATGATCGCCTCCTGCCGGATAAAGCGATTGACGTGATCGACGAAGCGGGCGCGGCGATGAAGTTGCTGCCCGCAGAGGAACGACTCGATACCATCGGCGTCAAAGAGATCGAGATCGTGCTGGCGCGCATGGCGAAGATTCCGCCCAAAACCGTCGTGGGTTCGGAAAGAGACCGACTGCGCGATCTCCGTGGGCAGTTACAGGCAGTCATCTACGGGCAGGACCACGCCATCGAAGGCATCACGAACGCGATCAAATTATCGCGCTCCGGCCTCGGCCATCCCGACAAGCCCGTCGGCTCGTTTCTCTTCTCCGGCCCCACCGGAGTCGGCAAGACCGAACTCGCCAAACAACTCGCCCACGCCCTCGGCATCGAATTCCTGCGCTTCGACATGAGCGAGTATGCCGAAGCGCACACGGTCTCGCGGCTCATCGGCGCGCCGCCCGGCTACGTCGGATTCGATCAGGGCGGGCTGCTCACCGACGCGATCAACAAGACGCCTTATGCCGTGCTCGTCCTCGATGAAATAGAGAAGGCGCACCCGAACCTTTTCAATATTCTCTTGCAGGTGATGGACCATGCCACGCTCACCGACAACAACGGCAAGCGCGCCGATTTTCGCAATGTCATTTTGATCATGACGACGAACGCGGGCGCGCAGGAATTGAGCGCGGGTGGCATCGGATTTCAAGCGAACACATCGGGCAAGGGTCTGGGGCGCGGGGCGATAGAACGCACTTTCAGCCCCGAATTTCGCAACCGCCTTGATGCGTGGATCGCTTTCCTGCCGCTCAGTTTCGCGGTCATCGAACGAGTCGTCGAGAAGTTCATCAAAGAACTCAACGCGCAACTCGCGGAGAAGAAAGTCGCGGTTACGCTCGACGAAGCGGCGCGGGCGTGGCTGGCCGCGCGCGGCTTCGACCGTCTCTTCGGGGCGCGTCCGATGGGGCGTCTGATCCAGACGAAGATCAAGGAACCGCTGGCGGAAGAATTGCTTTTTGGCAATTCGCTCACGGCGGGCGGTGAGGTCTCCGTCAGCGTCTCGGATGACGAACTCGCGCTCAACTTTCCACGTTCGTAAACTTTTCCGCGCACCGGGCAGATACTCTCGCGTTATGTTGGAAACGGACAGCTTCAATTGCCAGCCCGCGGAATTTTACAAGCGGAACGTGGAGATGGTTTGCTTCCCTGACCCGCGCGACGCGCCTTACGGCGACATCATCGCCGTCGGCGGAAATCTGCACCCCGCCAATCTCTTAAGTGCTTACCGGCAGGGCATCTTCCCGTGGCCGATTGAAGGCTGGCCGCTGACCTGGTTCTCCCCGCAGGAGCGCGCGATCCTTGAATTCAAGAATCTCAACATCCCGCGCAGCCTCGCAAAAGTGCGTCGCCGCGCTCCCTTCCGCCTCACGATTGATCGCGCCTTCCGCCACGTCATCCATGCGTGCGCCCGCATCAAACGCGCCCACGAAGACGGCACGTGGATCACGCCGGAGATGTTGCAAGGCTATTGCCGACTGCACGAACTCGGCCACGCGCACAGCGTCGAAGCGTGGGAAGGCGACGAGTTGATCGGTGGGTTGTACGGGGTCGATGCGGGCGGCGCGTTCGCGGGCGAGAGCATGTTTTACCTGCGCCCGAATGCGTCGAAACTCGCTTTGCTCCACTTGATCGAACAACTCCAAGCGAGAGGACTCGACTGGCTGGACATTCAAGTGTTGACGCCGCACATGCTGACTCTCGGAGCGAAGACCCTCACGCGCGCAGAGTTTTTGCATAAACTGGCCGCTGCCCGCGAGTCTAATTTGAAATTGTTCGACGAAGCTTCCTGAAGCTGTTTTTCAAGCGCACACCGCGCATCCCGTCAGCTTGCAAACGAGCAGGTTTCGCGTGGCCGGTGAGCGCGATGTGACGATGCTCACCTCTCAACGCCAGATGCGCCAGAGCATCAAACAACCGATGGTGAGGCCGATGACGACGACGGCGCGGCGCACAAATGTCCTGCCGAGCCGGCGCGCGATCTCCGCGCCGTAGTAACCTCCCATCAGCGCGCCCGCCGCCATCAACAGGGTATGCGGCCACCGGACGAGGCCAAAGACGACGAAGGCCACGACCGCCGCGCTGTTCAAACTCAAACCCAAAAAATTCTTGAGGCCGTTGGCCCGGTGGATGTCGGAGATACCGAGCAGACCGAGCGCGGAGAGCATCAAAATGCCGTTGCCCGCACCGAAGTAGCCGCCGTAGACGGCAGCGCAAAATTGAAAAAGGATCGCGCCCGTCCACCAACCTCTGCGCGGGTTGTCCGCCGGCGTCGTCTCCAGCCGCATCAGACGGCTGATCGGCTCCTGCGCCATAAAGAGGAGCGTGGCGAAAAAGATGAGGAAAGGGACGAGCCGGGCGAAAGTCTCGGTCGGAGTCCAGATAAGCAACGCCGCGCCCACCGCGCCGCCAACTATGCTCGTGAAGCCCAGAGGGACGAGCAGCGGGCGGCTGTCTTCCATCTCGCGGCGGAAGCCCCACAAGCCGCCTAGCAAACCCGGCCAGAGCGCGACGGTGCTCGTCGCGTTCGCTTCTTTCGCGTCGAGTCCGAGCCAGATGAGGGTGGGAAATGTGAGGAGCGTGCCGCCGCCCGCGATGGAATTGATCATCCCCGCGACGAAGGCCGATGCGAACAAAATGATCCCCTGAAGAAGAGAGAAGCCCATGCGCTCAGAAGCAATTTGTCATGTTGGATTGATGATAACAAGTATGACTATACATGATGTGCGCAGTCTCCGGTCAGTTGGGTTATGATGAAGGCCGATCAAGCAACAGGGTCAGGAGTCCGCCATGGCAATCGCCAGCGTTAGTCCGGCGACGGGTGAAAAATTGCGCGAGTTCGCGCCGCTCACCTCAGCCGAGACCGAAGAGAAACTCAATCGCGCCGTCGCCGCTTTCCGCGCGCACCGGCTGACGACTTTCGCCGCACGCGCCGACAGGATGCGACACGCGGCGGCAATACTGGAAGCTGAGCAAAGCCACTTCGCGCGGCTGATGACGATGGAGATGGGGAAGCCAATCCGGGCGGCGCATGATGAGGCGGCGAAATGCGCGCGGGTCTGTCGTTATTATGCGGAACACGCCGAAAACTTTCTCGCCGACGAAACAATCGAGACGGACGCGAACCGTAGTTTCATTCGCTACCAACCGCTCGGCGCGGTGCTCGCCGTCATGCCGTGGAACTTTCCCTTCTGGCAGGTTTTTCGTTTCGCCGCGCCCGCGTTGATGGCTGGCAACGCGGGGCTGCTCAAACACTCGTCGAACGTGCCGCAGTGCGCGCTCGCGATAGAAGAGATTTTTCGCCGCGCGGGATTTGCGGAGGGCGTCTTCCAGACGCTGCTCATCAGTTCCGCACAGGTCGCGGGCCTCATCGACGACGCGCGCGTACAGGCCGCGAGCGTAACGGGCAGCGAACACGCGGGGAGCGAAGTGGCGAGCCGCGCCGGAAAACAAATCAAAAAGACCGTGCTCGAACTCGGCGGCAGCGACCCCTTCATCATCATGCCGAGCGCGGATTTGAATCAAGCGGTGCAGAGTGCGATCAAAGCCCGCACGATCAACAACGGCCAATCGTGCATCGCGGCCAAGCGGTTCATTGTGGCCGCCGAGATTTACGAAGAGTTTGCGCGCCACTTCGTCGCGGGGATGGAAGCATTGCAGGTGGGCGATCCGTTCGATGAGACGATTGATATCGGCCCGCTCGCGACCGAGAGCATCCTTCAGGAACTGGACGAGCAGGTGCAACAGTCGCTGGCCGCCGGAGCGCGTCTGCTCACCGGCGGAGCACGCTTGCCGCGCGCGGGAAACTACTACGCGCCGACAGTGCTCGCCGATATTCCCCGACACGCT
This sequence comes from Pyrinomonadaceae bacterium, assembly GCA_051006195.1. Classification (GTDB taxonomy): domain Bacteria; phylum Acidobacteriota; class Blastocatellia; order Pyrinomonadales; family Pyrinomonadaceae; genus JAIVJZ01. The sequence continues at coordinate 10,742 of JBPCIP010000047.1, read as the reverse complement.
CCGGCGTACACACAAGAATTGTTCGGCCCCGTCGCGTTGCTCTTCCGCGTGCGCTCGCTTGACGAAGCCATCGAACTGGCGAACGACACGACGTTCGGCCTCGGCGCGAGCGCGTGGACGAGAGACGAGCGGGAGCGGGAGCGGCTCATTGAAGAGATCGAAGCGGGCGCGGTCTTCATCAACGCGATGGTGGCCTCCGACCCGCGGATGCCTTTCGGCGGCGTCAAACGCTCCGGCTACGGGCGCGAGTTGGGAGCCTTCGGCATCCGCGAGTTCGTCAACATCAAGACCGTCTGGATCAAAGATGAGGGCGGCGAGCGGCAAAAAGATACGGAATGACATGGCTGTGAGCCGAAAGGAAAGGAGTGCTTGTCTCTATTCCTACGCAACATTCATTAGTCAAACTCGTTTTCCGGCCTCAACAAATCCTGTTCACTTTCGGATAATGCTCGTCCCACAAGTGGGACGCGGTTCGCTCTGCCGTTCGTCAACTCTTCACAAAAGCCTCAAAAATCTCCCGCTCCAGGGAAAATTTCACTGGCACGCCGCTTTCTTTAGCTGTGAATTGATCTACCAGCTCTGAGACGAAAAGCGTGCGCTCATCCTTGCGTCTTTACTCCAACTCTATTTTTAAGAAACGCTCTTAAGCGATCCGCGCGCGTCAGGTGAAACATGATTAGTCTGCGCAACGTCGAAAAAGTTTACGAGCAGGGGGCGAATAAAACCTACGTGCTGCGGCGCGTGGATGTGGACGTGCGCGAGGGCGAGTTCATCTCGATCATGGGGCCGTCGGGCGCGGGCAAATCGACGCTGCTGAGCATCCTCGGCATGTTCGATAGCGCGTGGACGGGCGAATATTATTTCTGGGACCAGGCCGTTCACAAGCTCAACAAGAAAGAGCGCGGCGAACTGCACAAACGCTACATCGGCTTCGTCTTTCAAAGCTACCACCTGCTCGACCACATGACCGTCTACGAGAACCTGGAAATCCCGCTCTCCTACAAAGACATCAGGAAATCCGAGCGGCAGTCAATTGTCGCCGACGTGCTCGACCGTTTTCACATCGTGGGGAAGAAGGATTTGTACCCGAATCAATTGTCGGGCGGGCAGCAGCAATTGGTGGCCGTGGCGCGCGCCCTCATCTCGAACCCGAAATTGTTGCTCGCCGACGAGCCGACGGGGAATCTTCATTCCAGCCAGGGGCGCGAAATTATGGAACTCTTCAAACGCCTGAACGACGAAGGCACGACCATCATTCAAGTGACCCACTCGGAACAAAACGCTGCTTATGGCGACCGCATCGTGCAACTGTCCGACGGGTGGGTGACGAAGGAGTAATGCGGATTTCGGAATGGGCAGGTTCCGGAATTGGGAAAGTAGCGTTTCATTTGTGCGGCTGAGATAACGGGCGAGGCCGGGAATTGAAGGGAAAGGTTGGAATTTTACATTGGCACGTCTTTCGCTTGAGGGTGAGATGAAAGAAAGGCGAATTGTTTAAGTATGGATGTTCCCCGCGGTAAATCTTCGGTGCGCAAGCGGCGCATGCGCGTCGCGTTGTATGTGGTGGTAACAATCGTGGCGGTCACGGCGATCACGCTGGGCGTTGCGCGGATGAAGCCCGCCGCCCCGAGCGTCGAGCGCGGGACCATCCTGACCGATACGGTGAAACGCGGCCAGATGCTCAGGCAAGTGCGCGGCATCGGCACGCTCGTGCCCCAAGACATCCGCGTCATCGCGGCGGCCACGCAGGGGCGCGTCGAGCGCGTGTTCGTCCAACCCGGCACGGAAGTCACGGCGGGCACTGTCCTCATCGAACTCAGCAACCCGGAATTGCAGCAGGGGACAGTTGACATCGATTATCAACTCAAAGCCGCCGAAGCCGATTACAACAACATCGGAGCGCGGCTGGAGAGCGAACGCATGAGCCAGCAGGCCGCCGCCGCCACCGTCCAGTCCGAATACCAGCAGGCGAAACTTCAATCCGACACGGACGAAGAACTCGCCAAAGACGGTTTGATCCCCGCCATCAATCTCAAACTCTCGCGCGTGCGCGTGGCCGACCTCGCCAACCGCTACGCCATCGAACAGAAGCGGCTCGATGGCGCGACGAAATCCGCACAGGCGCAACTCGCCTCGCAACAGGCGCGCATCTCGCAACTCAAAGCGCAACTCCAACTCAGGCGGACGCAGGTGGGGACGCTGCGCGTTTTGGCCGGGACGAACGGCGTGCTTCAGCAGATGCAGGTTGAAGTCGGGCAGCAGGTGCAGCCGGGAACGAACCTCGCGCGCGTCGTCGAGCCGCAGAATCTCAAGGCCGAACTGCGCATCGCCGAGACGCAGGCCAAAGACATCACGCTCGGCCAGCAGGCTTCAATCGATACGCGCAACGGCATCATTCCCGGCCACGTTCTGCGCATCGACCCGGCGGCGGAGCAGGGCACGGTTCGTGTCGATGTCGCGCTCGACGCCGCGTTGCCGCAGGGCGCGCGTCCCGACCTGAGTGTGGACGGCACGATTGAATTGGAGCGGCTCAACAACATTCTTTACGTCGGTCGCCCTGCCTTCGGCCAGGCCCAAAGCGCGGTCAGCATGTTCAAACTCGAACCGGGCGGGCAGTTTGCCACGCGCGTACAGGTCAAGCTGGGTCGCAGTTCCGTCAACACCATCGAAATTGTGGAAGGCTTACAGGAAGGTGAGCAGGTCATTCTTTCCGACACTTCGCAGTGGGACGCCTTCAATCGAATCCGACTTAACTAGAGAAAGGATGAGTGATGAGTGATGAGTGATGAGTGATGAGTAAAAACAAAAGCCTTGTCTTTTACTCATCACTCATCACTCATCACTCATCACCCAAAAACTTATGAGCGAATCACAACAACCCCTGCTTCGCCTGCAAGATGTGAAGAAAGTTTTCTTCACGGATGAGGTGGAAACCCATGCCCTTTCCGGCACGCATCTCGACATTGCCAACGGCGAATATGTCTCCATCACCGGCCCCTCCGGTTGCGGCAAGTCAACGCTCTTGTCCATCCTCGGCCTGCTCGATTCGCCGACCGATGGCAAGTACTGGCTCAACGGCAAACTCGTCTCCGATCTCTCCTTGAGTGAGCGCGCCCAAATCCGCAACCGCGAAGTCGGCTTCATCTTTCAAAGTTTCAACTTGATCGGCGACCTCTCGGTGTACGAAAACGTCGAACTGCCTTTGACCTATCGCGGCATGTCGAGCGCGGATCGCAAGTCGCGGGTGACGGATGCGTTGGAGAAAGTCGGCATGGCGCACCGGGCCAAGCATCTGCCGAGCCAACTCTCCGGCGGTCAGCAACAGCGCGTGGCGGTGGCGCGTGCCGTCGCCGGTCAACCGCTGATCCTGCTCGCGGACGAGCCGACCGGCAACCTCGATTCCAAAAACGGCGAGGCCGTCATGGACCTGCTGCGCGAACTGCACCGGGGCGGCGCAACCATCTGCATGGTCACGCACGACCCGCGCTACGCGACTTACGCCGACCGCGCCATTCACCTCTTCGATGGGCGCGTGGTGAAAGAAGAGATGGTCAGTTTCAAAGAAGACGAAGAAGGAGCATCGCCGCGAGTGAGTTCGCAAATAGGAGTGGCGTGATGGGAAACATCCGGCAAGACGTGCGCTACGGCTTTCGGACTTTGGTGAAAAGTCCCGGTTTTACGTTTGTCGCGCTCATGGCGCTCGCGCTCGGCATCGGCGCGAACACGGCCATCTTCTCGGTCGTCAACACGGTGCTGTTGCGTCCGCTCGGCTACAAAGAGCCGGAGCGATTGGTGACACTCAGCCACCTGTACCCGAAGTTGGATTTGGTCGCCTCCGTCTCGGCTCCCGGCTACGTTGACTACCGAGATCAGACGAGCGTCTTCGAGGAGATCGCCGCTTCCTCCTATGTGGGCTACAACCTGACGGACGGCGGCGACCCCGACCGCGTGCTGGGGCGGCGGGTGACGGCGAACTTCCTCCCGCTCTTAGGAATCGCGCCCGCGCTCGGACGCACGTTCCTCGCCGAAGAAGACCAGCCGGGCGCGGCGCGCGGCGCGGTCTTGAGTCACGGGTTGTGGCAGCGGCGTTTCGGCGGCGACCCGCAGATCGTCAATCGCACGATCACGCTCAATAACGAAAGCCATACGGTCGTCGGCGTCATGCCGGCTGAGTTCCGCCACTTCACAGACGAATTGTGGACGCCGATTGCGTTTACGCCGGAGCAGTTGGCGAACGACCGGCGCGGCAACGAATACCTCGGCGCGATGGCGCGCTTGAAGCCGGGTGTGACCATCGAGCGGGCGCAAGCCGAAATGAATTTCATCGCGCAGCGCATCATGGCGGCGAACCCGGACACCTACCCAGCGGATAGCGGCTGGGGGGTGAAGCTCAGGTCTCTCAACGAAGAGGTCGTCGGCGACGTGCGCCCGGCGCTCTTCCTGCTGTTGGGCGCGGTCGGCTTCCTGCTGCTGATCGCGTGCGCGAACGTCGCCAATCTCATGCTCGCGCGGGCGGCGGCACGGAGTCGCGAGATCGCGATCCGCACGGCGCTCGGTGCAAGTCGCCTGCGCCTCGTCCGGCAGTTGCTGACGGAAAGCTTGTTGCTCGCCTTCGTTGGCGGGGCGGCGGGCTTACTGCTCGCCGTGTGGGGCGTTGATCTGCTCGTCGCACTCGAACCCGCAGACGTGGCGCGGGCGCGGGAGATCGGCATCGACGCGCGCGTGCTGGCGTTCACCGTCGGGTTGTCGTTATTGACCGGCGTTCTGTTCGGTCTCTTACCCGCTCTCCAAGCCTCCAAACCGGGTTTGAGCGGAACGCTCAAAGAGGGCGGGCGGGGTTCGGCGGGCGGCGGCGGGATTCGCAGCGCACGGAGCCTGCTCGTCATCACCCAGATCGCCGTCGCGCTCGTGCTGCTCGTCGGCGCGGGGCTGATGGTCCGCAGTTTCTCCCGGCTGCTCGATGTGAACCCCGGCTTCCGCACGGAAAACGTGTTGACGATGCAGGTCGTCTTGCCGGCGTTGGCGTCGGCTTGGTCGCCGCCCTCGGCATCACGCGCGTGATGTCGAGCCTGCTTTATGGAATCAGCGCGACCGACCCTCTGACTTTCGCCGCTATCGCGCTCCTGCTCACGGGAGTCGCTTTTCTCGCCTGCTACATTCCCGCGAGACGTGCGACGAAGGTCGATCCGATGGTCGCGCTCAGGTACGAGTAAGAGAAACGACGATGAAAGCGGAGCTGAATATAAAACGAACTGTTGCAGTTCACGGTTCATGTGACCGGCTTATCAATTTTGATTGAGGTGAGGCGATGACGACACTCTGGCAAGACATCAAATACGGCTTTCGGATGCTCCTGAAGAATCCGGGCTTCACGCTCGTGACGGTGCTCGCGCTGGCACTGGGCATCGGAGCGAACACGGCCATCTTCTCGGTCGTCAACACGGTGCTCCTCAGTTCTTTGCCGTACCAAAACGCCGACCGCATCGTCTTCATGGGCGAGTGGTCGCAGCAAGTTCCGGAGATGTCGGTCTCTTACCCGAACTTTCTGGACTGGCGCGAGCAGAATCAAGTGTTCGAGCAGGTCGCGGCTTTCCGCAACGCTAATTATGTGCTGACGGGGGTCGGCGAACCGGAGCGGCTCGACGGGCGGCAGGTGTCGCACGGCTTCTTCCCCGCGCTCGGCGTGACCCCGGCGATGGGGCGTAACTTCTCGCCCGAAGAAGACAAACCGGGCGCGACGCCCGCCGCCCTCATCAGCCACGGCTTCTGGCAGCGGCGGCTCGGCGGCGACGCTTCGGTCATCGGCAAAACGCTGCTGCTCAATAACGAGAGCTTCACTGTCGTCGGCATCCTGCCGCAAACCTTCGAGTGGCAGTCGCCCGTGGATGTGTTCGCGCCCATCGGCCTGCGCGGCGATCAGATGATGGAGCGCGGAAACCACCCCGGCATTTACGTGCTGGGGCTCTTGAAGCCGAACGTGTCGGTCGAACAGGCGCGCACGGAGATGAAGGCCATCGCCGCTCGCCTCGCGCAGCAATATCCAGAATCGAACGAAGGCAACGGCGCAGTGGTTGACTTGCTTCAGGATCGCGCCGTCGAAGACATCCGTCCCGCGCTGCTCATCCTGCTCGCGGCGGTGGGCTTCGTGCTGCTCATCGCGTGCGCCAACGTCGCCAACCTGTTGCTGGCGCGCGCGGCCTCGCGCTCGAAAGAGATGGCGATTCGCACGGCGCTCGGCGCGGGTCGCCTGCGCATCGTGCGGCAGTTGCTGACCGAGAGTTTGATGCTCTCGCTCGTGGGCGGCGCGCTCGGATTGCTCTTCGCCATGTGGGGCATCGACGCGCTGCTCTCGATGATGCCCGACGACGTGCCGCGCCTGCTGGTGGCGAACATCGGCCTCGACGCGCGCGTGCTCGCCTTCACGCTCGGCGTCTCACTTCTGACAGGGGTGCTCTTCGGCCTCGCACCTGCGCTCCAGGCCTCGAAATCGAATTTGAATGAATCGTTGAAGGACGGCGGGCGCAGCGGGTCGGCGGGCGCGAGCCGCCAACATGTGCGCAACGCGCTCGTCGTCGCCGAAGTCGCCTTGTCGCTCCTGCTGCTCATCAGCGCCGGGCTGCTCATCAAGAGTTTCATGCGCTTGCAGGAAACCGAACTCGGCTTCGATCCCGAAAACGTTTTGACGCTGCGCGTGCCGCTCCCCGAAGCGCGCTACAAGGAGAATGCGCAGGTCGAGAATTTCTGGAATGAACTTTTGGGTCGCGTGCGCGCTCTGCCCGGCGTCGAGAGCGCGGGGCTGTCGCGGGGGCTGCCGATGAACGGCGGCATCGAATCCGGCGTCATGGTCGAGGGGCAGGAAACGACGAATCCGAAAGACGCCACGGTCGCGGTCAACCTCTACGCCGAACCCGGCTATTTCCGCACGATGAATATACCGCTCATCAGCGGTCGCTTCATCTCCGAGCAGGATACGAAAGATTCGCCGCTGGTCGTCATGGTGGACGAGATGTTTGTTTCGCGCTTCTTTCCCAACACAGATCCCCTCGGCAAGCGTCTGAGGATTGGCGGAGACCGCGCTCCTTTGCGCAACATCGTCGGGGTCTTCAAGCACATCAAGCACTACGGGCCGGACGAGGAGGGGCGCGTCGAGGTGTTCACGCCTTACAGGCAAGTTCCGGCGGAGTTTTTCGCAGCCTCTAACCGCAGCCTCTGGCTCGCTGTCAAGACGCGCACCGAACCATCGACTTTGACCGCCGCGATTCGCAACGAGGTGCAACAGATCGACCGGGATCAGCCGATCTCGAACGTCTCTTCGATGGACGAGATCGTGGCCGCGTCGGTCGCGCCGCAGAAGTTCGCGACGTGGCTCTTAGGCGTCTTCGCCGGTTCCGCCCTGCTGCTCGCCGCCATCGGCATCTACGGCGTGATGGCCTACTCGGTGACACAGCGCACGCACGAGATCGGTATCCGCATGGCCTTGGGCGCGGGGCAAAGGGACGTGCTGAGGATGGTCGTCATGCAGGGGATGAGGCTGGCTGTGATCGGCGTCGGCATCGGGCTGCTGGGGGCCGTTGTTTTGACGCGCCTGATGTCGAGTTTGCTCTACGGCGTGAGCGCGACCGACCCGCTCACCTATGGCGGCGTCTCCCTGCTGCTCGCCGCCGTTGCGCTCATCGCCTGCTTCATCCCGGCACGCAAAGCCACGAAGGTCGATCCGATGATCGCACTCAGGTACGAATGAGCCGATTGCGGAATGCGGATTGCGGATTGCGGATTAGAAAACATCCGGCTTCCAATCCGAAATCCGCATTCCGCAATTGAAAGAGGTGTCGTGATGGGAACATTTTATCAGGACTTGAAGTACGGCCTGCGGATGCTGTGGAAGAATCGCGGCTTTACGGTCGTCGCAGTGTTCGCGCTCGCGCTCGGTATCGGGGCGAACACGGCGATCTTCAGCGTGGTGAACACGGTCCTGCTGCGCCCGCTGCCTTTCGTGCAACCGGAGCAACTGTTGGTGCTCTGGGGGGCAGAGCAGGGCGGGGGCGAGCAGCAGCGCCACGTCTCTTCATACCCTGATTTTAGAGACTTGCGCGACCAGACGGGGTCGCTTGCATACGTGTCGGCCTACGGTCGCAACGGCTCCACGCTGGCGGGCGATGATGAACCCGAACAGATCAGCGGGGCAATGGTGTCCGCCGATCTGTTCCCGCTGCTGGGCGTGGGGCCGGCGCTGGGCCGCGTCTTCACACGCGAAGAGGATCAGCCCGACGGCCCGCGCGTGATCGTCCTGGGCTACGGTCTCTGGCAGCGGCGATTCGGCTCCGACCCGAAGATCATCGGCAGGGAGTTGCAGATCAGCGGGCGCAGCACGACCGTCGTCGGCGTGATGCCCTCCGGCTTCAAATTCCCGACCGACGCCGAGCGATCCGACTACTGGATGCCCCTCGCTTCGGACGCCACTGCCGCCACGCGTCTCAATAACCGCGGCAGCCATTTTCTGCGCATCGTCGGGCGACTCAGGCCCGGCGTCACGCTCGAAGGGGCGCAGGCCGAGTTAACGACGGTTGCGAGTCGGCTCGAACAGCAATACCCGGAGACGAACACCGGCCTCGGCGTGCGCCTCGTCTCGCTGCACGAAGACCTCGTGGGGCGCGTGCGCCCGGCATTGCTCGTGCTGCTCGGCGCGGTCGGGTTCGTGCTCTTGATCGCGTGCGCCAACGTCGCCAATCTGCTTTTAGCTCGCGCTGCGGCGCGCACGCGGGAGATGGCGATCCGCACGGCGCTCGGAGCGAGTCGCTGGCGCGTGATCAGGCAGTTGTTGACGGAGAGTTTATTGCTCTCGCTCGTTGGCGGCGGGGTCGGCTTGCTGCTGGCGCTGTGGGGCATCGATTTGCTTGTCGGAGTCAGTCCGGCGGACATCCCGCGCGCACGCGAGATCGCGCTGGACGGGCGTGTGCTCGCCTTCACCGTGATGGTCTCGCTCCTGACCGGCATCTTCTTCGGCCTCGCGCCCGCGCTCCACGCCTCGAAGACAAACTTAAACGAATCACTCAAAGAAGGCTCGCGCGGTTCGACCGAGGGCTTGCGCAGCAACCGGGTGCGCAGCCTGCTCATCGTCTCTGAAGTTGCTCTGTCACTGGTGCTCTTAGTCGGCGCGGGTCTCCTCATCAAAAGTTTTCTGCGTTTGCAGCAGGTCGATCCCGGCTTCAAGAGCAAGAACGTGTTGACCCTCAATCTTTCGCTGCCGCGGATCAAATATCCTGAACCCGAACGGCAGAAGATTTTTTTCCGTGAAGCACTTGGGCGGATGAAGTCCCTGCCCGGCGTCGAGTCAATCGGCGCGGTCAACATACTGCCTTTGAGCGGCAACAACCGCAGCAACAGTTTCGCCATCGTCGGGCAGCCCAAACCCGTCCCCGGCCAAGAGCCCGAAGCGGACTCGCGCGTGATCAGTCCTGATTACTTCAGCGCGCTCGGCATCCCGCTCAGCCGGGGGCGCGCCTTCACGCAGCGCGACACGCAGACCACGCCGCTCGTCCTCGTGGTCAACGAGACATTCGCCCGCCGCTTCTTCCCCGGCGCGGAGGCGCTCGGCCAGCGCGTCGTCATTGACGACGACGAAAACAAGGCGAGAGAGATCGTCGGCGTCGTCGGCGACGTGCGACATGAAGGGCTGGACTCACCGCCGGAGCCGGAATACTACGAGCCTTACCAGCAAACGCCGGAGCGATCAATGACCTTCGTCGCGCGCACGAACTTAAACAATCCGTCGGCTCTGGGCGGCGCTCTGCGCGATGCCCTCAAGTCGATGGACGAAGATTTGTACGTCCCCGGCATGAAGACGATGGACGAATTGCGCGCCGGTTCCGTCGCCGAGCGCCGCTTCAGCACGCTGCTGCTCGGAGTCTTCGCAGGCGTCGCGCTGCTCTTGGCGGCGGTCGGCATCTACGGCGTGATGGCTTACTCCGTGATGAGGCGCACGCATGAGATCGGGCTGCGCATCGCGCTCGGCGCGCAAGCCGCCGATGTGCTCAAACTCGTCGTCGGGCAGGGGATGTTCCTCGCCCTCGTCGGCGTCGTCGTCGGTCTCGCAGCGAGTTTCGCGCTGACGCGCGTGATGGCAAATTTGCTCTACGAGGTGAGCGCGACCGATCCGCTCATCTTCGCCGGCATCGCGCTGCTGCTCGCGGGCGTCGCGTTCATCGCCTGCTATATCCCGGCGCGACGGGCGACAAAGGTCGATCCGATGATCGCGCTCAGGTACGAATGATTCGATTGCGGAATGCGGAATGCGGATTCATTAGGAACAGGCGGTCTTCTAATCCGCAATCCGCATTCGTTGGAGGGTCTGATGGGGACAATCTGGCAAGACCTGCGCTACGGCGTGCGGATGCTGTGGAAGAGTCCGGGCTTCACGTGGGTGGCGGTCGTGGCGCTGGCGCTCGGCATCGGCGCGAACACCACGATCTTCAGTCTCGTCAACGGGCTGTTGCTACGCCCGCTCGTCGGCGTCGAAGCGCCCGAACGACTTGTCGGCGTCTACACGAGCGATTACAGCAGCGGGCTGTACGGCAGTTCCTCTTACCCCGACTACGCAGATTTCCGCGACGGGGCCGCCGCCTTCGAGGGACTCGCGGCCTATGAGAGCGCGGCGGTGAGTCTGACGGGCGACGACGAACCCGAACGGTTGCGCGGCGAGTCGGTGACGGGCAACTACTTCCGCGTGCTCGGCGTGCGCGCCG
>JBPCIP010000046.1:0-4149 GCA_051006195.1 Pyrinomonadaceae bacterium | reverse complement strand
CGTCTAGCGGCTGAAATACTGAGCAAAACTCGTTATTGCTGAGTCCTTGACAGTTCAAATTTGGTTTGCTAGCAGCTCAAGTAAATGCCGTAACTAAACGGTTTATAAAATGTGTCCCGACATCAGGTTCGCGTGTTACGCTTTGAAACGGGTCGAATCGCTATGAGCAGGCTAAAGGCGGCAGACGCCGGGCAACTGACGAAGAACTGTGCGCCCTCTATGTCGAGCATCATATGACTGATGTCTTATTTGATTGACGGTAACAACGTGATGGGACAGCGCGTCGGGTGGCACAGAGATAAGCCGCGTGCGCGGCGCGAATTGTTGGATGAGTTGGCGCAATTTGCGTTGCGGAAGCGGGTGCGCGTGGCGGTCGTCTTTGACGGCGCGCCGGATGATCATTTCGCGGACGGCTCAAGCTATCGCGGCGTGCGCGTCTATTACGCTGCGCGTGGCTCAAACGCGGACGAGCGCATCAAGACGCTCGTCGAGAGTTCGCGCGAACGTCGAACGCTGCGCGTAGTGACTTCGGATCGGGCGTTGATGGATTACGTGCGGCGCTGCGGCGCGGAAGTCATTCGCGCGGGCGAGTTCCGGCGACGCATGGAAGAGGTGGAAGCGGAGCGCGCACGGGCGCAGAGAGACGCGGGGGATGCGCCGCCGATCAAAGAGACTACCGAGCGTTGGATGCGTTACTTCGGCGTGGCGGAAGAGGACGACGACGAGTAGGAGGCGGCATCTGATGCCACGCATCAGACGCCGCCTGCCGAACAACACTCAACTTGATGGGAACAGTCTCGATTGAAAATCATGCCATCGGGCGGTCAGGTTGAAATGAGCTTACCGCAAAGCGTAAATCTGGTGTCTTTCTCCTGGGTGAATTGCTGATAGGCCATCAATCGTGCTTCCTTTGACGTGGTGGTTAAAGCAGCGCTGATGCTATCGCAGCTTGCCCTTTAACGACCACCTGCAAAGTTGCGCTTACGAGTTGAATCCACGATACGCAGTTCGCGGGAGGGCAACACGGTAATAAATTGTTTGACAACTTGCATGACAGTTTCCTCCGCCGGTTCTAATGTTATCTCGGGTCGTTGCCGAGCGGGTAGGCGACGAGGCGGTTGCCCTGCGAGGTATAGAGCAGGCCGGTCTCTTCGTCGGTGGTGAAGCGCGGGTCGGGGGATTGGATGCGCAGTTCGCGTTCGGTGCGTCCGTCGTTGAGATTGACGCCCGCGAGACCGTTACTGCCCGCCTGTTGCAAGCCGGTGTAGAAATACATGAACTGGCCGCGCAGGGCGGCGAGGCGTTCGCGTCGCCACAGGAAACGCGAGAGGCGGTCGAGTTGATTGGCCGGGTCGATGCGGTCGAAGAGGCGTTCCTCCACGTCGCGCGAGGAAGGGCGCGGAACGTCGGAGAGATTGGGGCGTGGCAGGTTGGGGCGCGTTATGTTCGGGATGCGCGGCGTGCCTGGCAGCCGGAAGTCGGCGGCGTTGCGGGCGCGCGTGAGAAGGCCGTAAGGAGTGAAATTGCGCGTGAGTTGCTGGCGGGCCGCGCCGGCGGCGAGCGAGGTCAGGCTGGGGAGCGAGCCGCGCGTAGCGAGGCCGGACCAGCGCAGCGCGCCCGCTGTTGTGGAAGCGGCGACGCGGGCGACGCGGACGCCGCGAAAAATTGTGGAGGCCGTGCCGCCATAGCGGAAATAGAGCGAAGCGGCGCGGGCGGCAATCGCACCGACGGTGCGCAGCAGACCGCGACCGGGCGGCGTGTGGCGCGTGCGCCATAACTGCGTACCGCCCGTTGAAGCGAAAGCCGCGATCTCGTTGCGCCCGCCCACCACTGCCGCGCCCTCCTCGTTCAAGACGACGAAGGCGGCGCGTTCGATTTTGTGCGAGACTTTTGCGCGGCTTTTGCCGGTCGCGGCGTCGAGCCAGATGAGGTCGTCGCGATCCGCGACGAGGACGGTCTGAGCATCGGGGAAGGCGAGATTAGTGATGCCTTTGTCCGCGCCTTTGTATCGCCAGCGCACTTTGCCGCTCGCCGCGTCAATCGCGCTCACGCCGTAGGGGCCGCGCTCGACGGTCTCGCCGTCCCTGAGCCGCGTGAACTGCCCGCCCGTGCGGACGTAGAGCGTGTCGCCCGCCAGCAGCATCTCCGGCGTCAGGCCGACATCCTTCGCTTCCCAGACAACTTCCGAAGTTTCGCGCGAGACGGCGCGCACGCGCCCGCGTCCCGAAGTGAAAATGTATCGTTCATCGAAAGCCGGGTCGGCTTCGGTTAAAGCCAGACCTTCCTCGTTGACGCGAAACTTCTCGCGCTCGCGGCTCTTGCCGGTCGCGGCGTCAAAGGAGGTCACGCCTTCATAAAAGAGGTAAAGCCGCCCATCGGCGAAAAGCGGCGGGTGATAATTGTCGAGCGTGAACGCGGTCTCCCCGCCGCCTTCGCCTTCGCTCCAACCGAGCGGCATCAATTCCACTTCGCCCGTTTCGTGTTTCCACAATTCGTCGCCGTTGGCGAGGTTGAAGACGTGTGTGACGGGGCGGCGTTTGAGATTATCACCCGTCGGCCCGCGCGCATCGCGCACCATCACGGCGGCGAGTTGCTGCGCGCCGGTGTCCACGGCCATCTGCATGACACTGCCGCGCACCTTGTCGCTGCGCCAGATGGGGTCGCCCGTCAGCAAATCGACGGCTTCAAGGCGCGTCTTGCCGTCGTCTTCGAGACTCACGAGCAGGAGGTCTGTGCCGGGCACGGGCGCGATGTCCGTCTCGTCGAGCCGCACATTTTTGCGCCGCCACAGTATTTCGCCGCGCTCGCCGTCCAACGCATAGAGCGACTTCTGCGTGCCGACGATGATGACGCCTAATTCGGTCGATTGGTAAAAACGCACGTCGCCGTCAAAGCGCGCCGACCAGCCGGTAACGGCGGCTTTCGTCTCGTATGGAACAGAGAAGGCGGCACAGCAAAGGACGAAGAGCAGTTGAAAAGCAGTGCGTTTGAAAGAAAGAAGTTGAAACGGCATCATAAAAACGCTCCGATGAAAATCGATTCACATTCAGTCCGGGGATTCCAGTCTATAACCGCGCGGCGCGAATACGAAATGGCGGCCTTAACGAGACGTTCTCGGAGCGCGCGTGGTTGCCCGGTTAACTGCAACCGGAGCCGCAGTGAGCGGGCGCGCGTCGGGGATTTACATCTGTTTGCCGGAAAGGTATAAATTGATCAGGTACGATTGGTAAACCAACGCAACTGAACTTTCCCCTAACATCTCCAGCCATTCCGGTCATGGCCGCGCCGCCCTGCGTGACGATCCTTGGCGCGCACCAATGAACTTTGATGCGTCAGGATGAGATAGTTAAAAGCCGTTATGATGCTTGAACCGGAAAATTTCTCTGGGTAGCGTGAAGCAATAATTTTTGGAAGGATGCCATGCGAAATCAAGAGCCAATAACAGAAACACTCGACTCCAAACTGCTGCTGAAAACTCTGATGGCGTTCAAGAAGGGCGACCTCACAGTGCGACTCCCTACCGACTGGACGGGCGAGGCCGGCAAAATCGCCGACACCTTGAACGACATCATGGAATTGAACGACCAGACGGCCAAAGAACTTGAGCGCATCAGCCGCGTCGTGGGGCGTGATGGCAAGATCACGCAACGCGCCAACGTGCCCACGGCGACGGGGGGGTGGAAGGGCGTCATCGATTCGGTCAACGACCTCATCGACGACATGGCCCGCCCGACGAACGAAATCACGCGCGTCATCGGCGCGGTCGCCAACGGCGATTTGTCGCAGCGCATGGCGCTCGATGTCGAAGGCCGACCGCTCAAAGGCGAATTCCTGCGCTCGGTCAAGATCGTCAACTCGATGGTCGATCAACTCGGCTCGTTCGCCTCGGAAGTAACACGCGTGGCGAGAGAGGTAGGCACGGAGGGCAAACTCGGCGGCGAGGCGAAGGTCAAAGGCGTGGCCGGGACGTGGAAGGATTTGACCGATAGCGTCAACTCGATGGCAGGCAACCTCACCGCGCAGGTGCGAAACATCGCGGAAGTGACGACGGCGGTCGCCAACGGCGACCTCTCGAAGAAGATCACCGTCGATGTGAAGGGCGAGATACTGGAACTCAAGAACACCATCAATACGATGGTCGATCAACTC
>JBPCIP010000045.1:0-51282 GCA_051006195.1 Pyrinomonadaceae bacterium | reverse complement strand
ATGAACAACGATAGTAGCGAGCTGTTTGCTTTCATCATGTCGGCTCGCCTAAAGCGAGGGGTTTAGCGGAGGAATCGCGCCTCCGCGTTAATAGCGTGTGTAGAGGACAAAGCAGCGTGAATGGGCTGCCCCACGGAATATGTTTAATTTCGCTCGGACTCGCGAGCCCTCGCCTTCGCGTTCGCGACAAATAAATTTTCGGCGGCGTCGCTAACGCGCCACACGCCGACTTCGCGGTCGGGGTATTGACCCCGCCCTTGACCAGAGGGAACATCGTTCCCTCTGGACTCCCATATTTTCTCTTCGGCGACCCCGCAGCAAGCTGACGGGGAATTTAAGATTAAAACAACAGAAAAAGTTCGATTGGCAAAGGTTATGTCTGATACGTTAAAGCAGGACCACATGTTTTTGAGAGAATTCGCTCAATCCCCGGACGGGAACAGATTGATGCCCAGTTTTTCGTCCATTTGCATGAGACTCGAACTCGCAACCCAGAACTTTAAATGAAAAGCATGAGACGGGGATCGAACCCGCAACCCCTGACTTGACCCGCGCTGGCATTGTAACTTGCTGAAAGCGCATCGTTTAGTTTTGAGACGCTTTCAGGTGTCCGCATTTTTGCCCACTTATTCTCGATACGGCCGTGACGGAGCGTGCCGATTCCCTGCTCGACTCTTACAAGGATTGACATGATGTAGCAGATGATGCCGACTGCGCCTGATGTTCTTCTATTGTTAATCCCCGTCTTTACGCCTGCCGTTGCTGCTGCGTATAATCCTGCGCCTTATGAGCCTCACGAGCACTACTGAAAAGTTTCGCCCCGACATCGAAGGGCTACGCGGCATTGCGATTCTGCTCGTCGTGCATATCACGCGGGCGTGCCCGGTTTCTCAGGCGGCTTTATCGGCGTGGACGTGTTCTTCGTGTTGTCCGGTTATCTCATTACTGGCCTCTTAGTGAAGGAGCACGAGAGCAAAGGACGCATTGGTCTCGCAGGATTTTACGCACGGCGAGCGCGGCGCTTACTGCCCGCTGTCGCTGCTTTCCTACTCGCCACCATACTTGCCGCCTATTTCGTTTATCCTCCGGTCAAGCAGCGCGGTCTGTCAGTGAGTGCACTAGCGACCGCCGCCTATGCGAGCAATCTTTACTTTGCCCGTACCGGCATCGACTATCAGGCGGGTGAAGCCGACACGAACCCTTTTCTTCATACTTGGTCTCTCTCAGTCGAAGAACAGTTTTATTTCGTGTGGCCGCTACTCGTTCTGTTCGGTTTGCGTGGCGGGCGTCGTCGCCTGCTTCTCGTCATGGTCGCTCTTGCCGTCGTCTCTTTCTCTCTGTCGATGTGGCTCACCTTCAGGCTTCAGCCCTTTGCCTTCTTTCTTTCCCCCGCACGCGCGTGGGAGTTCGCCATCGGCGGGTTGGGTGCGTTGATTTCGCGACGTTGGTTTGACGCGCGAATAAGCTGGCTCGGCCTCGCTGCGATCCTCGGCGCGGCAGTCCTCTTTAACGAGCACACCACGTTCCCCGGCTTCGCTGTCTTGCTGCCGGTCTTGGGGGCCATCTGCGTCCTGCGCGCTGAAGGTGCGCGCGCAGGTAAGTATCTGGGCGCGGCGTGGCTCCAACCTTTCGGGCGACTCTCTTATTCGTGGTATTTGTGGCACTGGCCGGTTTTGGTTATGACGCAGATGTTGTGGGGAGAAGTTTCACTTTCGGTAAAATTGGCGTGCTTGCTGTTCTCGCTCGCGCTGGCTGAAATCTCTTATCGCTATGTCGAGAATCCGATCCGCCGAAACCGTAAACTTGCCCTTCGACCCGCTCCCGCCCTCGTGATGGCCGCTTGCCTCACGGTTCTCAGCGCGAGCGTTGCCGCCGGTTGGTTTTATGTCGCCGCTCGCGCTTCCGTGACACCCGCGCAAATCAGATACACCCACGCCCTAACGGATCAGCCATTTATCGAAGATAATGGCTGCGTCGTTAGATTTTTCGGCGATGATGTGCAGGGGTGCGCCTACGGACGCGATAACGCGCCCCTGGTAGTTTTGTTTGGTGACAGCCATGCGTCGCACTGGTTTCCTGCGCTCTACCCATTGGCGGAAGCAGGAGACATTCGCCTCCTCGCTCTGATCAAGTCCGCGTGCTCACCGGCTGATGTTTCCTACATCCAGCCTGCGCTTCGCCGCCGCTATACCGAATGCGAAAGCTGGCGCGAAAAAGTGTTCGAGCGGATCAAGGTCTTGCAGCCCTTCGCGGTCGTGGTGAGCAGTTCACAGACCTACACATTTGACCGCGAGCGAGGCGGGATCGTCGCCCCGGCGGACTGGCGTGCGGGAACCAAACGCATGCTCTCTCGTTTGAGCGAATCCACCGAACGTGTCATCTACTTGCGCGACACACCGAGGCCCGGCTTCGACGTTCCCGCGTGCCTTGCGGGTAAGGCTTGGCGTGAGGGCTGGCGCGATGAGACGGCTTGCACCTTTGCTCGCACCATTGGCTTAAATAGCGAAGTGCATGGGCTCGAGCAGGAAACTGTTAAAGATATACGAAATGTTGAGTATGTGGATTTGACTGGCTATCTCTGTCCCGATGACCTGTGCCAAACGGAACGGAATGGGGTAGTCATCTACCGCGATGCCCATCACATGGCCGCTACATTCGCAGCCACCTTAACTCTCGCGTTGGAGGAACTTCTCAAATAGCTTCCTCATGGACTAATGGTAGTGTCCTAATTTCAAATTCGGATACTACCCACTTTTAGACTAAAATGACTATCCTGACTGATATGTCGCGCATAAAGAAACAAAGAAAGGGCGACCAATCGCCCTTAAAATGATTAAAAGTCAGTGTGAAAGCACGAGACGGGGATCGAACCCGCAACCCCCGGCTTGGGAAGCCGATGCTCTACCATTGAGCTACTCGTGCATAAGCTTGCTTATTTTATCGGGCCACATAGCTTGACGCGCTGCCATTGCGCCACACCCGTTCATGTGAAATGCACTCGTGTTTGTGTGGTCAGCGCAAACATTTTTAATGAAATTGAAAGATACTCAAACGTGTGTGCGACTGTCAAACCTGGGACAGCCGGGTGGCGGGACTACGAAACTTGTGCCGGCTCAATCTCTGGTGTAGCCACCGGATAGGGAGCGACTCTCCGCCTCCCGGAGATTTTTGTACGCTGTTCAGTCGCCTTCGATTAACCCTACCTGCGGCTCATGCCTGAAAGATTCTTCGTCCGCTTCCATCGAGTAATATTTCGCGTCATCCGGGTCGAGTGCGGAAGGGTCGAGCGGGCCGATGGCGGCGGCGGGGTCGGCGATGTAGCCGCGCACTTGTTCGACGAGCGGGGTCGCGCGCCAGCGTCCTTGTGCCGGGTTGTTGCCGAGACGATAGAGGCCGAGTTCGAGATGATAGTTTTCGAGGGGCGCGTGGCCGTGGCGATAACGCCAGTCGATCATGGTGAACATCGGAAACCACGTGTAGCCGAGGACGGGAATGCGCTGGCTGCGCAAGTATTTGACGGCTTCGATGGACGACTTGAGCCAACGCGAACGCAACTCCTCGGAGCCGAAAGCGCTCGTCTCGGTGATAATGACGGGCGCTTTGTAGCGTTGATAGTAATCGTTGATGACGGCGGCGAAGCCCACGCCGTCTTCCTCGTGGGCGCGATAGGCGAGCCGACCCTTAGGGTCAACATAGAGATGCTGCGTTGACCACTGCGGATAGAAGTTCATGCCGAGCACATCGAGCGGGATGGCATGGCGCGCGATCTCGTCGAGCACATCGATGGGCGCACCGCTGCGCAACAGCCACGGAAAGAGCGGATGGTCGGGCGTGACGGCGCCGGTCAGCAGATCGTAGGCGATATAGCCGCGCCGCTGTTCCTCCGCCGCCAGCGATTCCAAATCCTGGCGGATGGCGCGGCTCAGCCCCGTCGCCTCGACATGCACCATGATCGACGACGGATCGATCTCCTTGATCGCTTCGACGGTGGCGATGATGCCGCGCACGAGTTGGAGCATCACCCGGATGTAACCCTGATCGCCGCGCAGGTAAGGCGGCCACATTCCGCGTTTGCCGCACATTAAAGCGTTGACGAGCGGCTCGTTCAAGGGCGTGTACCACTTGACCAAATCTTTGTAGCGACGGGCGAAAGCGGCGGCGTAGGTTGAGACGGCGCGGACGTAATCTTTGCTGATGAACTCCTTCTTGAGCCAGAAGGGACAGCCGTAGTGCATCAGATCGACAATCGGCGTGATGCCGAGTTCAGCGGTCAAATAGGGCAGCACTTCGTCCGTCCAGCGCCAATCGAACACGCCCGGCTCCGGCTCGACGCGATACCACGGCACCCCCCAACGCAAAGCGCGCACGCCCAAATCGCGCCCCAGCGCGAGGTCTTCACGCCAGTGCTCGTAGTGCCCCATCAATTGATATTCATCCAGCGCGCGATGCCCCGGCTTCACCTGCGGCACGAAGGTATCCTCCACGCCGCTCGCCCAGATAAAATCTTCGGGTCTCGTGCTCAGTATCAATTCACTCATACGTTCTTATCGTGAATGATAAATAGCAAATGGTGAACGGAGGGAACGAATCTTTGCCGCTCAGTTTTCGCTATTTACCATTCGCTATTTACCATTCACGGCATTATCGCTGTGACTCGCACCATGTCGAAGGCGACGACGGCGCGATGCGCGTAAAGACTGATCTTCGTGGCCTGTGTGGTCGTCTGGATTTCGCCGAGCGGTGTGGCCTCCCAGTACACCGAGAGTTGTCCATACTGTTTGCGAAAGCGAAACTGCTGCATCACGAACGGGTCGAAGTTTTCGGGGAGCAGCCATTTCTCCAGGTTTGAAGCGACATCGTGACCGCGCCGGATTAGTGACCATCGCTCACTCTCCCCTTCGCGCTCGACCGTCAGCAGTGGTGCCACAGGCTCTCTCGCCCCGTCCACCGGGGAAAAGCCGTAGCAACTCGTGCCCTCCGATGCCTCGCGCTCCAATCGCACGTTGACCACGGCCTCATACGACTCCAGCATCGGGCCTCTGGTGATCATTTGATTGAATCCTTCGGAATGCTCAAAGCGTAGGAGATCGCCTTGCAAGCGCCATCCGTCCCCGCTTTGCAACCAGCCGCGTTCGGCCAATGTCCGCTCCGGCTGCATGAACAGGTCTTCCCAACCGGCGGTCAACTCGAAACCCTTGAACGCCGCCCGGGCATCTTGCGTCACGAGCGCCGCTGAGTCCGGCGAGACGCTTATTGTACCTTGCCAGCGCACAACTCTTTCGTCAAGAAAAATTGTTACGAGCGCATTGTCTACGACAATGCGCAAGAGATGAAAAGCGCGTGGCTGGAAATCACCGGGCAACGCCAGGCGCGTCTCCACCTGACCGCCGCCCCTCGCCCGCCAACTCACCCGCGCCTCTTTCTCCTGCGGCGCGATCACGAATCGCAACGCTAATTCATCTCCTCTGAAAAGAGCGATGCCGAACGCGCCCGTCACGTCCGGTTCGAGGGCGCGCAAGCTCACTTCCCAGACGAAACTGGACGAACGCGCCTCGCAACGCGCCGTCGCCTCACCCTCAGCCGCCTCTTGCCGCGCTTCGCCCGCGCCCGACGCCCAACGCCCGCCCGCCAGCATCCAACCCGCGCCCAAATCTTCGCCGTCGCTGAAACCCGCGAAAGTGGGTTTCAGCGGCGCGCATTGCGGCGTCGTGCTTGCGCCGAGCACCGTCATGCGTTCTCCCACCCAATCCAGACGGTCGATGGCGAGGACGCGCCCGCGCTCTCCGTCCCAGCGATGGTAGATGCAGAACAACTGCTGATTGTCCGGCCCGCGCACGACCGAGTTGTGACCGGGGCCTACGACCTGCCCCGGAATCGTCCGCAAAACCGGCAACACGCGCTCGCCGTCAGCAGTCTGCTCCCATTCATCATCTCGTGTGATGCGGTCGCTCGTCGCATAGCTCACGCCGTAAGTCAGATTCTGCCAGTTGCCGCCGCTGAACATCTGATAGTAGAGATGCTTGTGCCGGAGCACGAACGGCCCTTCGACCGTATGCCAGCGCACGCCGCCCTTTTCGCTGCGTGCGGGGTCGTAAACCTGCCAATCGTAACGCGCGCGGGAGACGGGTTGCACTTCGCCCGCGAGCGTAAAGGGGTCAATCATCCGGTCGCGTACCGTGCCCGTCCCGATGTGCGTGTGCGCGAGGAAGTCCGTGGCGTAGAAAAGCCAGCGCGTGCCCTCCTCGTCTACGAAGACGTGCGCGTCGATGGCAAAATCCGCGTCCGTCAACTGATGGCCGCTATCGACAAACGGCCCCGCCGGATGCTCGGCGACGGCGACTCTCAGGTGCATCAACCGTTCGTTGCCGACGCTGTAGTACAGCAAAAATTCCCCGTTCTCATAAACGACTTCCGGCGCCCAGTACATCGGGTGTTCGCCGGGCAGCGGCGCGAGCGCGCCGTCGAGTTCGCGCCAGTTGACGAGATCGCGCGAGTGCATCACTCCGAAGCAGCGTCCGTCGCGCCAGAAGCCTGTGCAGTAAGCCCAATATTCTCCGACAAATTTAAGAATGAAGGGGTCGGGGAAATCGTGTCTGTAGACGGGGTTCAGATAAGTTGCGTCCGACGCCGCCGCGCCGCATTCGTGTGATAAGGTCATGTACCCGTAGCCCTGAGTGTAGCTCGCCAAAACCACTTCTGATTCGGTTCGGCAATCGAAGGTTGTGTCAGACAAGCCAAGACAACTCTTTTGTAAGACGATTGAAATATTTCCGGCAGACCCCAGACTGAGAGGGGGATGTGGCTGTGCCGCCTGCCGCTATGTATTCCCGGCACGCTCCCCGCTCACGAGGCCGCCATGTGCTCGCGCCCGTAACGCAGTACGGTCGCCATCCAGATCAGTTCCTTCAGAAACTTGTCGATGCGTTTGACATAAGCCTCTTCGAGCAATGCGCCCGACTCGTCGAAAAGCTTCTGCACTTGAGAGAAATTTCCATCCCAGAAGATCGTGACGAGTCCGAGTTCGCGCAACACGGGCAGCAGATTTTCGATGACGCGCGTGCCGCCGAAAGCGCCAGCCGAGACGCCGCACACGCCCACCGCTTTGTGGATATACTCTTTCAAATTCGTATCGAGCGCGTGTTTGAGCAATCCCGGATAGCCGTGATTGTATTCGGGCGCAACGATGATCAGCGCGTCGGCGCGCTCGCACAGGCGGCTGAAACGCTCGTCCTTGATCGCCTCGCCCGCATCCGTAATCGGGAAATTTAATTCGCGCACATCGATCAATTCCGTCTCGACCCCGTCGCGTTTCTCCACCTCGCCCAGGACAAAACGCGCGACGTGCTCGCTCAGGCGCCCCTCGCGCGCCGTGCCCAGAATCACCGGAATGAAAAGCGGACGTTCAACGCTCATCTTGTCTGCTCCTTACTTTCTCCACAAACTGTAAAGATTCATTCACCGACGATTACCAACTTCCTGACAAGAGCTAACTTCGGCCAGCGCAGCCACGAGCCGCGCAATATCTTCCTCGTGGTTGAAGAAGTGCGTCGCGACGCGAATGCCTTCCGGTTTTTGCGTGACGGCGACGCCGCGACGCGAGAGGTGAGCGGCGACGCGCTCCGGGTCGGCGGCGGCGACCAAAGTTTCCGCCGAACGCATCGCTCCATCACGCACGGGCGATAAGGCGTGCCAGCCCGCTCCCGCGAGTTGTTCTGTCAGATGGCAATTGAGTTCCAGCGCCCGTCGCTCGATCTCGCCCGCTCCCACTTTCAACAAATAATCGGCGGCTGCGCCGAGCGCGAAGATGCCGGCAAAATGCGGGCAGCCCATCTCAGCGCGTGCCCCCGCATCCGCGCGCACCTCAAATTCGTCGTTGCGCATCGTAAAAGGATTTTCCACGCTGAGCCAACCGACGGCGCGCGGGCGCGTCTGTGCCAGCAGAGCGCGGCTCAGATAGACGAATCCCGAACCGAAGCCCCCCAGCATCCACTTGTGACCCGTCGAACACAGCGCATCGATCTTCATCCGCTTGACATCGATCTGAAAGACTCCCGCCGACTGCGCCGCGTTGACGACAAATGCGTGCTGACCTTTTCGCTCGCCGATTTCCGCGAGCGGCGCGCGAAAGCCGTTAGAGTATTGCACATGGCTCAGGCAGATGATGCCGGTGCGCCCCGTCATCGCCGCGCTCACATCCTCCGCCGCGAGTTCCCCGCCCTGCGTCCTCAGCAGATGGACGGCCACGCCGCGATGCTTCCACGGGATCGTCGAGACGGGAAATTCCAGGTCGCACGAGATGACTTCGCCGCGCCTGTCAAGCGCGTCGGCGATCAAATTCATCCCCGTCGAAGTGTTGATCGTAAACCCGATCTCTTCTGGTTCGGCATTGATCAAACGCGCCACCGACGCCCGCGCCTCCTCGCGCCGTGCCAGCCACTCGTACCAACGCTTGTCGCCCGTCTCCATTGTCTCCCGGTAAAAATTCGTGGCCGCGTCCATCACCGGGCGAGGCACCGGTCCCATCCCCGCGCTGTTCAAATACGCCAGCGTCTCCGTCACCGGAAAATCCTGCCGGATGCGCTTCCAATCAACTTCAGCAACCATCTTCCCTCCCCATGATGAAGGCCAGAGGGAAAGGGCGCACGTAGTGAGACGCCGGAGCGCAGTCACTTCAGTGTCTCGCCCTTGTATTTCCCCTTTCCCTTTTACTTTTCGTCTCTTGACCCGGCTGCGGCGTCGGTCTATCTTCGCAAGCGCTTCTCTGCGCGTGATAATTCTAAGGAGTCTTATACCATGTCGTCACATTCGACCGCGCCTGCCCCGGCGTGGGCGATCCCCGATTATCTGGAAGCGCGCGACGGTCAACTGCACATCGACGGCGTGGATTCGCTCGAACTGATTCGCGCCTACGGCTCGCCCCTCTACGTCTTCTCCGAGCCGCGTATTCGCGCCAACATCGCCCGGCTTCAGAGCGCGGCTGCTGCCGTGCAGCGCCCGGTCAAATTTTGCTACGCCTCGAAGGCCAACTCGAACATGGCTGTCCTCGCGGCGGTGCGCGAGGCCGGCATCGACCTCGAAGTCAACAGCGGCGGCGAACTCTTCAAAGCCCTGCGCGCGAATTTTCGCCCCGACCAGATCATTTTCAACGGCACGAGCAAAACCGACGACGAACTTGACGACGCCGTGCGCGCCGAAATCTACTCGATCAACGTCGATTCCGTTTACGAGATCGAACTCGTCGAAGCCGCCGCGCGCAGAATGAACAAACGCGCCAACATCACTCTGCGCCTTGTCCCTGAAATCGGCACGCGCTCGCACATCGGCTTGCAGACCGCGCTCCTGACTTCCAAGTTCGGCATCACCTCGTCCGAAGTGCCCGACGCTTTTCGCCGCGCGCTAACACATCCCGACCTCATCCGCGTCTGCGGCATCCACATTCACGTCGGCTCGCAGACGCCCGATGTCGAACCGTTCGCCGAAGCCTTCAAAGCGATGTGGGAGCACCTCGTCGCGCTGTATCGCGAGACGGGTCACATGCTCGAACACATCAACCTCGGCGGCGGCATCCCCGTCAATTATTTGCGCGACCGCTCGCAGGCCGACGACTTTCCCCCGCACGAACGCGACATGCTCGGCGCTAGTCTGGAACCGGCGGAAGTGCTCGCCGCAGTCCTCTGCATCGCGCGCGAGTCGGCGCGCGACGCAGAGGCCGAACATCTCCTGGACCATGTCACGATTTTGCTCGAACCCGGTCGCAGCGTCATCGCCGACGCCGGCGTAGTTCTCACGACCGTGCGCAACATCAAGCGCCGACCGGAAACGGGCGACGTGTGGCTCTTGACGGACGCGGGCTTCAATCTGCTGCTCTCAATGACAACTTATAAATGGTACTACCATCTCATCTCGGCCTCGCGCGCCGACTCCCCGCACGACACGAACTACAAAGTGGCCGGGCCGCTCTGCGATTCCGGCGATGTTTACTTTGACATCGAAGGCGAAGGCCGCCTGCCCGATTATCGCCAACTCCCCGACGGCGTGCGCCCCGGTGAAGTGCTCGCCCTCCTCAACAGCGGCGCGTATTCGCTCGCCCAGTCGTTCCCCTACAACGGTCGCCCGCTCCCCGCCGCCTGCATGGTGCGCGCAGGAGGCCGCGCCCAACTCGTCCGCCGCCGCGATACTTACGAGGATTTACTGACCGGCGATGTCTGGTGAAGGGAAGGCGCGGGAGATGGATAGAAGAAGGCTATTTCAATTTTGAGATTTGAAATTTCAGATTTGAGCTTTGAAATCTGAAATTTCAAATCTCAAATCTTTAAACCTGTGCCGATGAAGCGGAGCAATTATGAAGTACACACGCTTTGAGGAACTTCCGGTCTGGCAGGCGGCCATCAAACTGGCGGTGCAGGTGTATGCCTTCACGGCCAGCGAAAAGTTCAAGGGACAATCGAGTTTGCGTGATCAGATCGAACGGGCGGCTGTCTCAGTCTCCAACAACATCGCCGAAGGTTATGAGCGAGGAACAACCCAGGAACTGCTGACGTTCCTCTACATCGCTCGCGGCTCGGCGGGAGAGGTGCGCTCGATGCTCTGCCTCTTCGAGCGTCTGCCGATATTTAGCGATCTCAAATCCGAAATTTCAAATTTGAAATCATTGGCCGAAAGCATCTCCCGTCAACTCCGCGCGTGGGCGGATGCGCTGCAAAACTCGGACATCAAAGGGCAACGCTACCTGACTGACAAGGTGCGCCGCGATGAGCGGGCTGTGCGCGAGCGAGAAGAATTTCGCGAGGAACTCCGCCGCTACCAGGAGGTTCATCGCAACCCCATAAATCGGGGCACGGAGAATGACCAAGTGGAGTAATCGCTGTCTTGCGTTCCGGCGGTCTGTGCGGCCCACAAAAACATGGACTCTTCAAACGCCTTGCGGCAATCCCGCACGCAGTGCAAAGTTCAAATTCTGAGATTTCAAATTTGAGATCATAAACAACGCCGTCGACATTCTCTTATGTCAAAACTTGCGACCGAACATATCACGCTCATTCGCGGCCTGACTTTGCTCGCCGCCGTCTCCATCGTCATCGGCAACGTCATCGGCACGGGCGTCTTTTTGAAGGCGCGGGTGATGACCTGCAACGTCGGCACGCCGGGGATGGTCGTCGCAGTGTGGGTCGCGGCGGGGCTGCTCTCACTCGCGGGCGCACTTACCTATGCCGAACTCGCCGCGATGATGCCGCGCGCGGGCGGAGAGTATGTCTTCGTGCGCGAAGCCTACGGCGCGCGGCTCGGCTTCCTCTACGGCTGGATGCAAATCTTCATCGCCAAGACCGGCTCGCAAGCCTCGGTCGCCGTGGCCTTCGCCATCTTCCTCAACATCCTGACCGGCGGCGCGCTCAACCCCACCTTCTTCACGCTCAACCTCGGCGGCTTCGCGCTGCCCTTCGGCTACCTGCAAGTCGTCGCGCTCTCGGCAATCGCCATCGTCACTTTGATCAACTGCGCGGCGGTCGTCGTCAGCGGACATATCGCGACGGTGTTGACGGGCGTCAAGATCGCGCTCGTCCTCTTCGTCGGCCTCGGCGCGCTGTTGTTTGCGCAGGGCGGCGACTGGTCGCACTTTGGGATGGTGAACGCGGGCGGGACGTGCGAGGGCGTGAGCGCGGGGGCGCGGGCAGGACTAGCGGGCTTCGGCGCGGCGATGCTCGGCGCGCTCTGGGGCTACGACGGTTGGAATAATCTGACGCTCGTGGCGGGCGAAGTGCAGAACCCGCAGCGCAACATCCCGCTCGCGCTCATCGGCGGCATGCTCGTTATCATTTCGCTCTACGTCTTCGTCAACATCGCCTATTTTTACGCGCTCGCGCCGACCGCCGTGGCGAGCGTCCCCGCCGCCTCTTCGGTCGCGTCGGAGGTGGGGCGCACTTTTCTTGGTCCTTTCGCCGTGAGTTTGATCGCGGCGGCCTTGCTCTTCTCTTCCGTCGGCACGCTGCACACTTCGATCCTGACGGGCGCACGCGTCCCCTACGCGATGTCGCGCGACGGGCTCTTTTTTCAGAACCTCGCGCGCCTCTCTCCGAAAACTCACGTCCCCATCGGCGCGCTCATCCTGCAAGGCATCTGGGCGGGCCTCCTCACGCTCTCCGGCTCCTTCGACACGCTGACCGATTACGTCATCTTCGGCTCATGGATTTTCTACGGATTGACGACCGCCTCCGTTTTCATCTTCCGCCGCCGCATGCCCGACGCCGAACGTCCCTATCGCGCGTGGGGCTACCCCGTAGTCCCCATCCTCTTCCTGCTCGTTACGGGCTGGCTGCTCATCAACACGCTCCTGACGACGCCGGTACAAGCCCTCATCGGCCTCGGCCTGATCCTGCTCGGCCTGCCGGTCTACTGGTACTGGGCGAGACATAATCTTGCGGTTGCCGCATGTTCAGACTCAATGAACAAAAGCTGATATAGTTCGATGCTCAAAATCAACTGTCAGGCTTTCCCCGTTGCGCCACTGAACGGCCATATGTACACGAGCGCATGAGCAAGGTGACACGCGCCGCCCGCTGAGAGCTATGCACATGACCCGCCGCGCGCAAAACGCCATAGCCGTTAATTTTTTACACGATCTGGCGAGAAATTCAGTTCTGGCGTGATCGGCAATGACAAATCCTGTGGGGCTGAAGCCTCATGTCCCACTCGCTTGACAACTTCCGCACACGTCTACTATCTTTTCTCCCTCTCCCAAAACTAAGGTGGGTTAACCTCGCGAGTTTGCGCCCCGAGCACGCATCTCCGTCGTGCAACCTTCTGCTTTCAACGTTCCCCATTATCACATATCAGGAGGAATGATTATGAACAGAAGAAAAATGCTCTCTTTTCTCGTGTTGCTTATATTCGCGGTTGCCAATGCAGCGATGCCTGTAACCTCAGCCGCACAGCAAAAGGGTAAAAATCCCGAAAAGCCCGCTCGTGGCGAAAAAGGGCGTGGCCCGTCGGCCACCGGACATGGCACCTTCAAAACTGAAACGGGTGTCGTCAATCTGTCTTTCCACGCCGCTCAGTTCGACAACGGAACAGTCAGGGGCGCGGCGGTCTTCCACTTCGAGCAGTTGGTTGAAGTTAAACTTCTTATCGACATCACCTGTTTGAATATAGTGATCGACCCATCATCTGGCGCCAGGATCGCCACCCTGAGCGGTTTCATCACCAAAAGTAACGACGAGCGAGATGTAGGTGATTTCGTGTTCTTCAGAGCCATAGACAATGGTACTGGGCCGAATGCGCCGCCCGACCGCATCAGCGGTACGGAAGCTCGTGAGCCGGGGAACGCAGTTGCTTGTAACCTCGTCCCTGCGCTGGACACCCTGCCGATAGAAAAGGGCCAAGTCAACATCCGACCGTAAAATAGTGACGCGCACTCAAAACTATTTTGCGTCGCCCACTTCAAGGAACATTCGACAGGAGCGGCGAGTCTCAAGAGGCTCGCCGCTCTTTCTTATTACCGACACAAATACTAGAGCGGCGACTGACCTCAAACCCGCGCTAGCGTTGGCGCGCGGCCAGCGCTTCGCGCGCCACTTCCCTGTCGTCGAAGTGGATCGTCTGCGTCCCGATGATCTGGTAGTCTTCGTGCCCCTTGCCCGCGATGACGACGACATCGCCATCCCGCGCTTCGGCAATCGCCCGAAAAATCGCTTCGCGGCGATCCGCGATCTTCAGGTACGGCTGGCCCGTCGCGCGCAAACCGGATTCGACATCGGCGAGAATCGCTTCCGGGTCTTCGGTGCGCGGATTGTCCGATGTAAGGATGACGATGTCGCTCAAACTGCCCGCAGCTTCGCCCATCGGTGCGCGTTTCGTGCGGTCGCGGTCGCCGCCGCACCCGAACACCGTGATCACGCGTCCCTCGCGCGTTACTTCCCGCGCCGTGCTGAGGACGTTCTTCAGCGCGTCGTCCGTGTGCGCGTAATCGACGACGATGGCGAAATCGCCCGCGTCGTGCGCGACGCGCTCGAAGCGTCCTGCCGCACCCGCCGAGGTTTCAAACGCACGCGCCATCACTTCGAGATCGTAGCCCAGCGCGAGGCCGCAGGCCGTCGCCGCGAGCAAATTATAGATGTGCGGTTGGCCGACGAGCGGCGACTTGATCTGATGTTCACGCTCCCGCGCGCGTACATTGAAGCGCACGCCTGCGAGCGTGACTTCAAGGCGTTCAGCCACAACGTCCGCTTCCGCCCGGAGCGCGTAGGTGATGACGCGCGCACCGCTTTCCCTGAGTTCCCGCGCGAGGCGCACGCCGTAAGCGTCGTCTATGTTAATGACACAGATGCGCGGGCATGTGCCGAGCCGCCCGTCGAAGAGGCGGCGCTTGGCGTCGAAATAATTTTCCATCGTGCCGTGATAGTCGAGATGATCGCGCGTCAGGTTGGTGAAGACCGCGACGCTGTATTCGAGCGCGTCGCAGCGATGCAAATCGAGCGCCTGCGATGAACTTTCCATCACGGCCACCGTGCAACCAGCTTCAACCGCGCGGCGCAGAAAACGTTGTACCGCGCTCGCCTCCGGCGTCGTGTGTTCCGCCTTGAACTGCTCCCTCCCGATGCGGTAGCCGACCGTGCCGAGCACCGCCACGCTGTCGCCCGCCGCTTCGCATACCGCCGCGACCAGATGCGCCGTCGTCGTCTTTCCGTTTGTGCCTGTGATGCCAACGAGTCGCAACTCGCGCGAAGGGTGCCCCTGCACTTCCGCCGCCGCCAGCGCCAGCGCCGCGCGTGCATCGGCGACTTCGAGCCATGCGCCGCCGAAATCGGCGGGACGTTCGCGCTCGGAGATCACGCCGAGCGCGCCCTGCTGCAACACCTGCGGAATGAAACGGTGCGCGTCGTGTTTTGCGCCGCGAATCGCCACGAAGAGACTACCGCCCCGTGCCTCCCGCGAATCGTGCGTGACATCGGAGACCGCAATTTCTGCGCCCGCCTCTTCCGCAGCCGTCAATTTTGCCGCGACTGCACGCGCGACATCCCCGATGGTTACAGTTTTTTTTTGTCCTCTTTCATTCGATATCAAAGTTTTGGTCCACCCTTTCGCTCCAGCCAGGTTTCGTTTGATTATAATTTCCCGGCACAACTTTCGGTTGAAATATTTCTTCGAGCAGCTCAGTCGGGCGTGCCGGCTGTGAGGGTGCGAGTTCGAGGGTCGGACATCACCCTCTTTTTTTCTGCCGGTGCAAACAGTAGACTGTCGGCACTGAAACATGAAACTCCCGTCTTTCTTCAAAACTCTCGAACCGCGCCGCGTGGAAAGAATCTGCTGGCTCGTCGCCCTTGCGCTCGGCTTCCTGCAAGCGTGGGGTCGCCGCCACAACAGCAACGACGGACTGGCCTACATGGGCGCAGACGGCATCTCTTATCTCGACATCGGCGATGCCTACTGGCGCGGTGATTGGCCGACGGCCATCAACGCCATGTGGAGTCCTTTTTATTCGTGGCTGACCGGCCTCACGCTCCGCCTCTTCCAGCCGTCGCCCTACTGGGAATTCACCGTCATCCAATTGTTGAATTTCACGATCTACCTCGTTTCCCTCGCGGCCTTCGTTTATTTTCTCCGCGAACTCGGACGCTTTCGCCAAACGCAGATCGACGCGGGCGACGGGCAAAGCGATTTCACCGGACTGCCCGAATGGGCGTGGTTCGTCTTCGCTTACGCCCTTTTCGTGTGGACCTCGCTCTCGATGAATCGCGTGGCGCGCACGAGTCCCGATGTGCTCGTCACGGCGTTGGTGCTCGTTGCTTCCGCCATCCTTTTGCGCATCCGCGCAGGGCGCGCGGGATGGCTCGCCTTCGCAGGTTTCGGCCTGACGCTCGGCGTCGGCTATCTGGCGAAGACCTTCATGTTCCCGCTCGCTTTCGTCTTCCTCGCGATGAGTACATTCGCTGTCGGCAACTTGCGCCGCGCCATGCCGCGCGTTGCGCTCGCGCTCTTCGTCTTCCTCGCGGTGGCGGCTCCCTTCATCATCGCCGTGTCGTGCGCCAAGCATCGCCCGACGCTCGGCGATACGGCGCGGCTCAACTACGCATGGCACGTCAACCGCACTGCCGTCTTCATCCACTGGCAGGGCGAACCGGCGGGCAGCGGCGCGCCCTCCCACCCGACGCGCAAACTGTTCGATTCGCCCGCCGTCTACGAATTCGGCTCGCCCGTCGGCGGCACTTACCCGCCGTGGTACGACCCGACCTACTGGTATGAAGGCATCCAGCCGCGCCTGAGCGTGCGTCAGCAAGTCAAAGCTATCGCCCGCAATATCATCCGCGCTTATCAATTCATGTTCTACCGTTTCTTCCCCGGCGCGGTGGTCGCCTGTCTGTTCATTCTCTTTTACATGAGTCGCCGGAGTCTCGGCGAAATCACGCGCGATACTGCCGCTTACTGGTTTCTATTGATTCCCGCTTCTGTCGCCTCCGGCTTCTATATGCTGGTTCATTTCGAGCATCGATATTTCGCTCCCTTCGCCGTGCTCGCCGGGATGAGCCTCTTCGCGAGCGTGCGCCTGCCGCGTGTGCCGGAAGCGTCACGGCTCGTCCGGTCACTCGTCATCGTCACACTCTTGATGTTCGCGCTTTCCGTCGGCTACTACACATCGCTGGAGATATATTCGACGCTGCGCGATCTCGCGCCGGGGCACGCCGCAAGGCAGGACATCCAATGGCAGGTGGCGGACAATTTAAGGAAACTCGACATCGAGCCGAATGACAAAATCGCATCCATCGGGAACACGATGTTCCAGGCATGGCCGCGACTGGCGCGCGTGCGCGTGGTGGCGGAGATTCCGGCGCGACCGGGCGGCGACGTGGAGAAGTTCTGGGCGGGCGACGCCGCGCTTAAAGCACAGGTCATCGCCACGTTCGCGCGCACGGGCGCACGGGCCATCGTCGCCGAAGGAGTGCCCCGTTGGACCTCGCCGCCCGAAGGATGGCAACAAATCGGCGCGACCAATTACTACGTTTATTTTTTGCCGCGTTCCTGAATTTCTATTAAACAGACGGCGCGATAACCCTCGTGTTAAATTATTTCACCTTAATGAAGATCGACGTGTCCCATGATAGTAGGAGGTGAAAGCGTTTGTCGCTGATGCTGGAAGAGATCGCGGAGCAACCGGCGGCGCTGGAAAAGACGATAGCGGCGGAGCGCGGGAAGGTCGAGCGGCTCGGCGCGTTTTTGCGGGCGCGCGACATCGACCTGATCGTGCTGGCGGCGCGCGGCAGTTCGGACAACGCCGCGTTGTTCGGTCGCTATCTGCTCGAAGTGGCGACGGGCATCCCCGTCTCGCTCTCCGCGCCCTCCGTCCACACGCTCTACCATGCGCGCTTGAATTTGCGCCGCGCGCTCGTCATCGGCGTCTCGCAATCAGGCGAAGGCGAGGACATCAACCGCGTGCTCGAAAACGCGCGCTCCGGGGGAGCGTATACCGTCGGCATCACCAACGAAGCGAACTCTTCGATGGTTTCGCTCGTCGATGAGACGCTCTTGATGCACGGCGGGCGCGAGCGTTCCGTCGCGGCGACTAAAACTTTCACCGGGCAGATGCTCCACTTCCACATGCTCGCCGCCGCGCTCGCCGAGGGCAACGCGCAGCGTCTGAACTACGACGCGATCCCGGAGATGGCCGCCCGCGCCGTGGAACTTCGCGCCGGCGTGAAAGAGATCGTCGAGCGTTACGTCTTCATGGAAAATTGCGTAGTGGTTGGGCGCGGATTGCTCTACGCCAATGCCTACGAGATGGCTTTGAAATTGATGGAGACGTGCTATGTCGTCGCGGAACGCTTTTCTTCGGCGGATTTCCTGCATGGCCCGCTCGCGATGGTCGAACGCCACTTCCCCGTCTTCGTCTTCGCTCCGCCCGGCGTCACGCTTGCGAGCACGCGCACGCTCCTCGAACGCCTCCGCGAACTGCGCGCCGACACGCTCTGCATCACCGGCGACGAGGCAGCCGCGCGCGCAGGCACCCGCGCGCTCAAATTGCCTTCAGACATCGACGAATTTCTCGCCCCCATCCCGTATATCATCCCCGCGCAACTTTTCGCCGCCCTCTTAGCCGATGCCAAAGGGCTCGACCCGGATGCGCCGCGCTCGCTCTCGAAAGTGACGCGCACACTCTAAAAAGTGATGAGTGTCGGGTGATAAGTCAAAATGTAATTGTTCCAGTTCGTCACCCGTCATTTGTCACTTGCCAATGGGTACAAGAGGCGGGAGACGGGAGGCGTCTTTCTCGGCCATGCTGCCCGTCAACGACAATGTCGCCCGACGCCATGCCCACGCCGATCAGCGGGACGGCTCTCGTCTCAAAAGCATTCTTGATTTCCCTGTTCGCAAATTGCGTCAGTGCTGTATGTACTCGTGCAGCAGGCGTAGCTCATCGCCACGCTCGCTGAGTTCGACGCGCATGATGTCGCGCATCGCAAGCATGCCGACCCAGCGTTTGTCTCGCACGACGGGCAGGTAACGCGTACCGTGCTTCTCCATCAATTCCAATGCTTCATGTGGCGTATCCCTGCATTCGATGACGGCTTTGATTTCGCTCATCACATCGCGCACAGGTGTCGTCGTAGCGTCGTGTCCGGGAACAACGACCCGGCGCAGCAGGGCACGCTCGGAGAAGATGCCGCGCAGCCGCCCCTCATCGTCGAGCACGCAGACCGCCCCGACATTAAGGTTCGTCATCAACTTCGCCGCCTCAAGCGCCGTCGCCGATTCGCGCACAAAATACGGCTCGCGATCTTTAATCACATCGTCAATAGTCATCGTTGGTTATACCTCCGTCGAGAAGATGCGTGTAAATCGGTAGGAACTGGCAATGTTGTAAATCTTCGGCGCGAGAAGATCAAGTAATTAGTTTTGACCGTCGAGATTGTACAAATTTTCTCTACTCGAAGAATGAGCCTTGCGCGCAAGGGCGAAGGAAGATGCGGAGCGCTGGTTGGCGGCGGAAACTTCGGTGTTGCCGGTTGAAATTATTGCGTTCGCAGTGCAGGCGAAAGACCTGCTCGATCATGCGCCAGTACTTGCCCTGCCCGCGCATTCGTTCGCCGAGTTCGCTCGAATTGAGCCGCCCGCCGCGCATCTCGCGCAGGCGATCCAACACGCGGTCGGCTTTCGTCGGCAGCCGCTGGCGCAGGCGTTGCTCGCAGGCTGGAGATATAACGATTTGGGCGAGGCGTCGAATGTCCGACCGTCCGGGCTGCTTCATGCGAAGGGAGACGCATGAGAAAACCCCGCCGGAGGTGAAACGTTTCCACGGGAAACTTTATTCACCCCGGCGGGGCGGGTCGCATTCAAATCGGAATTGTTGCGATGTTTATTTCATCAAGTGGCGAAAACCGGAACGACATTATTTTGGTTGTCGTCGCGCACGAACTCGATCAGCAGATTGAGCATCGCCTGCTCGGTCTCCTCAATGCCGGTGAAATTCAGCGCAAAACCCATCTCCGGTATCTGATAAACCACTTCGCCCCAAAGATACATCCACCCTTCCGTGGGCAATTGAATTTCCACCCGGATCAATTCTTTGGGCTTGACGCGATCCGAGGTCAGGACGAAGCATCCCGTCAAACTGAGATCAACGAGGTGGCCTTCACACTGCGCCAGCACGCCTTCCCAGCGAGCGTTGAGCCGCACATAAACGCGTTCCGCCTGTCTGCGTTCAGCCATAACTCTTGTTTCCTTCTACCTCTTTTCTCTTAAGCTACCAGCGCGGGACGAAGCGCCCGAACATTTTGCATGTCGGGCGAACTGTCCGCATGTGAATAAGTATCCGAGATGATCTTCTCCGCGCCGCCGACGCTCACCGGGCGCGAGAAGAAATAGCCCTGTCCGTTCTCACAACCGAGTTTGCGCAGCAGCGCGAGTTGCTCTTTCGTCTCCACGCCTTCCGCCACCACGTCCATGCCGAGATTTTGCGCCAGCATCAGGATGGTGCGGACGATCTCGATGTTCTCGTTGTTGTCCACCATCCGCATGACGAAAGAGCGATCCACTTTCAACGTGTCAATCGGGAAACGGTGGAGATAGCTCAAGGACGAATAGCCCGTGCCGAAATCGTCGATGCTCAACTGCACGCCGAGGGCGCGTAACTGCCGGAGCATCTCGGTCGCCGTGTCGATATTCTCCATCACGACCGATTCGGTGATCTCAAGTTTGAGGCTGCGCGGGTCGAGTTTGGTCTCGTCCAAAATCTCCTTGACCTGTCCGAGCAGGTCGGGCTGCGTGAACTGCTTGCTGGAAAGATTCACGCTGATGAAGAGCGGCGGGTCGGACGGGAAACGTCGCTGCCACCGGCGCATTTGTTTGCACGCTTCCTGAAGCGCCCATTGACCGATGGGCAGTATCTGCCCCGTGTCTTCCGCAATGGGGATGAAATCCATCGGCGAGATCAAGCCGCGCTGCGGATGTTGCCAGCGCACGAGCGCCTCGAAGCCCCGGAGGTTGAAATTGTCGAGGGCGACGATGGGCTGGTATTGAATGAAGAACTCCTGACGTTCGACCGCATGGCGCAAGTCCGTCTCCATCTGTAGGAGATTCATCGCCACGGCGTGCATCGCTTTATCGAACACTTCATGGCGCGCTTTGCCCAGCGTCTTCGCCCGGTACATCGCCGTGTCCGCGTCGCGCAAAATATCGTCCGACTCCGTGTATTCCAGCGAACTCGGCGCGATGCCGATGCTGACGGTGGTGAACACGTCGCGCCCGCCCAAAATGAACGGCACGGAAATCTCCTTCTGAATCCGTTCGGCGATGGAGATGGCCTCGGTCGCATCCTTCATGTCTTCGAGCAGAATGGTGAATTCGTCGCCGCCGACGCGCGCCACCGTATCGCCGGGTCGCAGGCAGGTCTCCAACCTGCGCGCGATGCCGACGAGCAATTGATCGCCGATCATGTGACCGAGACTGTCGTTGATGATCTTGAAACGGTCGAGGTCTAAAAAGAGGATGGAGAAAATCTGCTCCGGGCTGCGCTGCATGCGCGCAATCGCCAGTTTGAGATGATCGATGAAGAGCGTGCGATTGGGCAATCCCGTGAGAGCGTCATGGAAGGCATCGTGGAGCAGTTGTTCTTCAGCGCGCTTGCGGTCGGTGATGTCCTGAATCTGGAAAATGAGATGCACCGCGCCCGTATGCGATTCGCGCACGCGCGAGACGCTCCACAGCACCCAGACGGCGTGCCCCTGTTTATGCTGATAACGCTTCTCCATCTGGTAGGCCGGAATCTTCCCCCTGAGTAATTGCTTGATCTGCGTTAAGGCCGTGCCCAGATCATCCGGGTGCGTGACTTTTTGAAAATTGGTGGCGA
Organism: Pyrinomonadaceae bacterium; assembly: GCA_051006195.1. Lineage (GTDB taxonomy): Bacteria > Acidobacteriota > Blastocatellia > Pyrinomonadales > Pyrinomonadaceae > JAIVJZ01. The sequence goes on along the minus strand of JBPCIP010000045.1, from coordinate 29,948 downwards.
GCAACTCCTGCTCAGTATAACCGAGGATGTCGCACAGCGAACGATTCACTTGAAGCCAGTGCCCCTTGGCGGAGACGAGCGCCATCCCGATGGCCGCGTAATCAAACGCGCTGCGGAAAAGTTCCTCGCTCTCCTGCAAAGTTGCCACCTGTCGCTCGATCTGTCGCGCTTGTGTCACCGACGTGTAGATGTTTTTCAGGTAGATGCTGTAGACAAAGTGAGCAATCGCGAGAAGAGCCGTCGCGGTGATGGAAGGAATGAAACCGGCGACGCCGACGAGTTTGGCGATGACGCCTGCCAAGGCTGCGACGGTGAAGTACGTCAAACTTGCCCAGATAAAATTTTTACCCCATCTCTGCCAGACGGAAACACTCGTCATGTCATCCTCGCTCAAAGCAATAATGCCGGAATGAATAAACGACTGCACTAAGGCGATCAGGCAAATGGCAAGGGTGAGCGCGAGAGACTGCTGGCCTTGAGGCAGAGATGTAACAACGCCAAAGCAGTAACGCAGCAGCGAGAGAATGATAAAAGATGAAGCGGCGGCGACGGCGGAGTTGAAGAGCAGAGTGGAGCGTTCTTTGCTGTAGCGAAGCGACGCGCAGAGAGTCGCGACGGCGGCCAGAATCACGACTCCCTCGCCCGCAAAAAGCAGCATCGCCAAAAAGACGAAGGTATCCGATAGCGACACTTGCCCTCGGACATGGGGAATTTTAATGGTGATGCGCGTCCCGATGTTGATGGCAACCAGAGCCAGCAGCAGAAAAGGGACATCGATCTGTCCGACCGAAAGGTGCAGCGAAGCAGTAACTAAAGCACCCAGGCCTAAAGCGATGCCAACCCACTTGAGTGGCTTATTAAGATTCTGGTTGTGTGCGGCAATCATGATGACAGAAATTATCGCGGGAACACTTATCGCGGGAACACTTGGAGTGGATCGAGCCTATTCGCCCGTCTGGAGCAGACGGAAGGCAACATTTCCGCTAACAAACTTTGTGCCAACTTCTGCCTTACGGTAAAAGCCTCTATTTTCCCCGAAAATTTTACGAGACTTTCCACCAATACCAATAAAATCGGTCAACTTGCCCGGTCAAAATAACTTTATGACCTATCATTTTGAACTGATTTTGCTCTTTAGTCTCTCGAAATTTTTATACTTTCCACGTAATTTTCTCCCGATAGATAACCGTGCTTGGATATAAATACAATTATTTCAACAACTTACCTGTAGTTCATAGTTAAAACTGTTTTTTCAGTATTTTCTTGCTTTAACATTGTTGTTGTTTTATGATGACTCAGTGCGGATCGAGGCTATTCCGTGCGTCCGTCAACTGCCCGCCAAATGTAATTGTCGCCATCCGTTCTATGTTTGCTTTCAATTCATTTGCCAAGTCACCTGTAGCTTCTAATTTTATTTGGCTTGATGGGTGAAGAGAAAATACTGCCGGGAAAACGGGCTACTCGATTGGCAAAGAGAATGCAAAGCGATTCGCCTTTATAAGACCGTAAATAGTGGGGTTGGGAGAGAGTCTATGAAAATCGTGTGCCCGAAGTGCGAATTGAAAGGGCAGATTGATGTTGCCCCTACGGGTGCGAAGAGGCGCATTGCCTGTGTCCGTTGCGCGACCACCTTCGATATTCCCTTGACGAACACCCCGGCGCGAGTTCCATTACCCGAACTTCATCCTCTCATCTCCTCCGGCGAGACATTGGCGAAAACCTGCGACAACAATATCCTGCCTACGGTTGCGCAGACGGCATCCGCACTTGAAATGCGGGAGGAATATTTTTCAGAAATTTCTTCGTTGGATGTGTCTTTGTCTGATTTGGAAGAGGACTTTTCCTTATCATCAGCGGACTTGATGATGGGTCAACCTGAAGCAGTATCTTCAAATGAAATTGCGGCGGCGGCTTCTACCACAGTAGAAAACAAACTTGCAACTTTCATGATGCCGGAGCAGCCGGACACGGAAATTGAATTTCTTGGAGCGGCTTCGGTTGACGCGCAAACTCCGGTTGACCCACCGGCGACGCTCAAATCTAAAAACAGCCGTCCCCCCTCCGACGCTTACGCATTTGGTGTGCGGTTGATGCAAGTTTCGCCCCTCTGGCTGTTGGTGGCGGGTTTCTCTTTCATCTCCTTCATTGTTCTTTGCAACTGGCTCGTCAAACCCGTGGAGCAGACGGGAGAGGCGGCGAGCGTCTCAGCCTTAGCTAACAATCAAGCGTCAAACAGGGCGGTCAACCGTCTCGTCAATTCCACCACCGCTCAACCTTTGGCGGTCGATCCGGCAACCCAACCCGTGGCTGAACCCGATGCATCATTAATTAAAGTTGAGGCGAAAGAAGCCGCCGCCGCGACGCCCACTCCTGCTGCCCCCGCCGTTGCGCCAATCACGCCGCCTGCCTCCCCCTTGAAGTCCCCGGCGGAGCCGGAAGCAGGCAAGGTCACGATTCAGATCGGTTCATACAATGCACCGGCGCAGGCGCAGGAGCGGGTCGCCAGTGTGCAGGCAGCCGGATTTAAGGCGTGGGTCGTGACGGTAGACATTCCAAAGCGCGGCACATGGTATCGCGTGCAAAGCGGTCGCTTTGCCACCCGCGACGAAGCAGAGCGATACGGCAGGAAACTGCGCGATCAAGGCATCGTGTCGAGCTTCATCACCACTGACGTGCAGCAGTAATCAACCTTGGGCGGCCACAACTAACTTTCGTCATCAGCCTTCGTTTCACCCGCAGCGATGTTTTCAAACAAGACTCAACATCCTTCTGTCAGCCAGTTGACGACAGCCGAAGCGACGCTCTTCTACTCGAAGGTGGTCGAGCGATACGCGCATTTTTTCGACCGCCCCGAACAACGCCTGCGATTTCTCAATAACACCCTCGCGCATCAGCTCACCTGTAAAGCCAAACTCGATCACGCGCTGGAAACGCACGTCTATCTAAAAAAATTCGGCCTCTATGAACGCATCAAAAACACAGGTTTCTATGATCGCCTCCTCGATCTATGGCTCCACCGTCACTTGTGCCGGGAGTTAAAAAATTTGCTGCCGTCCGCTTCGACGGAGCGGCGAAAGCTTTTGCAGCGCAGTAAAGCTTCCTTCTCGACGCGGCTGCTGTTCCGTTGCTATGAACTGCGCCGCTTGTTCTCCGGCGTCGCCGTCGCCGCGCTGGTCGTCGCCGTCACGGGCTTCGGCTACACCGCCGTCTGGTCCGCCCGCCGCGTCAACTCTTATCTCTCAGAGCGTCGCCAACCGGAGCGTCGAATCGTCGCCGCGCCGGTCAATCAGAACGCCGCTCTCGCCGAGTCGAGCGTCAAGCATCTGCCGAACTATCGCCCGGAGAAAATTTGGCAGGTCGAGCAAAAGGATAACTATGAACGCTACAGTAACGGAGCGCGTATCCTGACCGACTATGAGACGGAGAATCACGCGCGCGGCTATTACGTTCTGCCGCACGGGCAAGGAAGGTTGATAAAGGCAGCAGCGGCGGGCGCCACTCAAGTGCGACGCGACCCCGCCGGCATCGTCTATCACACCTCGGAAAGCGACATGCTCCCGTTTACGCCCGACAACAACGATTCCATCGAAACGCGCACGCGCGGCCTGCTCGAATACGTCAGGAAAAACAAATCGTACAACTACCTCATCGACCGCTTCGGACAGGTCTATCGCGTTGTGCGCGACCGGGACGCGGCGAATCACGCCGGCAATTCCGTGTGGTCGGACGCGAGCGGCGTCTATGTTGGACTCAACGAAAGTTTTCTCGGCGTCTGCTTCGAGACGAACAGCAAATCCGACTCGCTCGATGAACAATTGACCGAAGCACAAATGGTCGCCGGGCGGCTGCTCACACAGGTCTTGCGCAGCCGCTACCAGATCGACGACGCCGACTGCGTGACGCACGGCCTGGTCTCCGTCAATCCTTCCAACATGCTCATCTGCTATCACTATGACTGGGCGCGCAACTTCCCTTTCGCCGCCTTCGGTTTGTCCGACAAGTATGAGGTCGCGCCCGCGAGCGTCAGCGAATTCGGTTTCACGTATGATGGGGAGATCATGCAGAAACTCGGAGGCGATGTCTGGGCCGGCGTGAAATTAGCCGAAGCGGAGTTCAGCCGTCGCGCCGCCGAGTCGAATGTGAAACCGGAAGAGATGCGTCGCCTCATGCGCGCACGCTATCAGGAACACATGAACGTCACCTTGAGATTACGAACCTCCCAACCCGCCGAGACGGAAGCGAGCCGTCAACCCGGCAAATCGACATTCGCCACCGCTCTGCCCGCGTCCTAACGAGCGTCGGGCATGCGCGACCGCCGATGAGTCGCACCACCAACACCCGCTGAGCCGTCGTTAATTTGCGCCACACTGTTCGAGATTTGGTCAACGCTCCCAGAGCCTGACCGCCTCGCGACAGACACCACAAGGGACGCACCAAAAACGCGCCCCGATTGACAAAAGGAGAAACGAAAATGGAAGAGAAAGTGCAAGTCCCCGCGAACAAGCCCGCTGAAGTTGCCAACGTGAAAACCGGAGCTATCGGACTGGACATCGGCACGAGCCGCATCGTCATGGCTGATAGTTCCGCGCAGACAGGTTCGCGCTCACAGCTCAACGCCTTCGTCGCCGTCCCCAGTTCCGAGATGGCCGAGAACGTGCTCAAACACAAGAATATGGTTTACGAGCGCAACTGCAAAAATCTCTACGTCTACGGCAACGACTCGAATTTCTTCGCCAGCTTCCTCAGTGTTGAAGCACGCCGCCCGATGCGCGACGGACTGCTCAACGCGCAGGAAGAGATGAGCCAACACATCATGCAGCTCATCATCCAACGCATCGTGCCGCGCGGTCGCGGCAAAGAGATGCTTTATTTCAGCGTGCCGGGGAAAGGCGAGGGCGTCAACGGCAAACTCGTCTATCACGAAGCCGTGCTCAGGAGTTATTTGCAGTCGCTCGGCTATAACGCGCGCTCGATCAACGAAGGTCAGGCCGTCGTCTTCTCCGAGTTGCAGGAGGAAAACTTCACGGGCATCGGGATCAGCTTCGGCGGCGGCATGTGCAACGTCTCCGTGTCGTTCATGTCGATGCCGATGATCACGTTCAGCATCCCGAAGGGCGGCGACTATATCGACCGCAACGTGACGGAAGTGTTGGGCGAGGGCAACAGCACCAAAGTGCGCATCGAAAAGGAAGAGAACCTCGACCTCTCGCGCCAGCCCAAAGACGACCTCACGCGCGCCCTGCACATCTACTACGAAGATGTGTTGCAAACCTTGATCGACCGGCTGCGCTTCGAGTTCAAAGCCTCAAGCCAGTTGCCCAAGATCAACCGCCCGATGCCCATCGTCCTCGCGGGCGGCACGGCGAAACCGGCGGGCTTCCTGCAAAAGTTTGAAAGCATGCTGCGCTCGGGCGGCGAGTTTCCCATCGAAATCGCCGATGTGCGCATGGCGAAAGACCCGCTCACCGCGACAGCGCACGGCTGCTACATCGCCGCGCTGTCTGAAACGAAGTAAGACTCAACACCAATTTGCGGAATCACCGCAACGAGCCGGCAGGCGTGGGGTAAAGGGGGGTTCTCCTTTCCCCTCTACCAATGTCCTGCTCCGGTTACGGCCAGCGTGCGCGCACATGCTGGCCGTAGCTATTTAACGTCAGTTCGACGTAAGAAACGGAACCGGATTCAACCACGCGCAGCACCACAAAAAACAAAAAAAGACATTGCTTCTTCCTGCTTTTTCGTGTGCTGCGCGCGGTTGAGTTTTTTACCATCATCATCATGACGGCTTACGTCGAACTGACGTTATTTAAGGGATGAGGGATGAGGGAGGGATAAAGAAAAGCGCTCAATCGCTTGAATGTTTTCATTCATCCCTCATTCCTCCCGCCCTCATCCCTGCTCTTCGCTGTGATAGTCGATGATTAGGGCGATCATCTCTTTCTCTTCGTCCGTGAGGTCGAGGAAGACGAGGCCGAAGCCGACTTTGGGCAGATGGTATGAGACTCTGCCGCGCAGCGCGAGCCAGCGTTCGCTCGGCAGCCAGCAACTCACGTAGACGATATGATTCTCCGTGGCGTTGGCTTTTGTTTGAATGAAACATCCGCTGTGGCTCAGGCTCGTGATGTTTCCATTGCGCGGGCTGTCCTCGCTCAGCCCCCAGTTACAGGGCAGTGCGGTCTTAACGCGTTCGCCCTCTTTTCGATTATCCATATCGATATCATCAGAAAATTTCCGTCCAGTTGGATGTTGTCGGCGAGGACCATTGCTCATTGCTGAGGTGATCTACTACAGAACGGAAGTCTCATTCTTTCGCTTGTGCCTGCTCCCAGGTGACGAAGAAGAGCCGGTAACGATCCGGGTCTTCGAGCGTAATGAAACGTCCCCCCCATCCTTCATCGGTCGGCGCGGCAACATCAGCAATGCCGCGCGCCAGCAGTTGCTTGTAATACTCGTCAACGTCCGTGACGCCGAAAAAGAGATGGACGCCGCGACCGCGCCGCGCCATCGTCAGCAGTTGCTCGGCCAGCATGACGCGCATACGCCCCGCGCCCAGCGTCGCCATTGGCGGTTCCGCTTCCGGCGTCAATGTCTGCAACACGAAGCCCAGCCGCTCCCGATAGAACTCGACCGAGTCCTGCAAACTGTTGACTTCGAGAAACAGCAAGTCCAGCCCGGTTAGATTCGTCATCGCTAAATCGCCGTGAGCAACAGGTAGAGTCCGTAGACGCCGCCCGTGACAGTAAACCAGAAAGCGGCCTCCTGCGCCCAGACGAGACGCCGCGCCGGATGCATCGGCGCGTAGCCTTCGCGCACAAAGGCGAGCGCGGCATGAGCCATCCACACGCCGAAGAGGATCAGCAGCGCACCCAGCAGCGCGAGCGGCCACAGGAAAACCACATAATGAAAACGCACGAGAGAAACCAATACCACGCCCGCGAACAGACACAACAATGAGCCCGCCACGCGCCCGCCAATCGCGTCCGCCTGCGCCCCGCCGGACGTAGAGGGAACGAACGCCGTCGCCCCATACGGCGGGTGGCGCGATGCGTCGTAAGCTTCGCGCGCCGTGTCGTCTTTGAGCACGCGCCACGCTTCGTTAATCGACTTCATCCGCTCTTCGTCGCCGCCGCGATCCGGATGGTGTTCGACAGCGAGACGTTTATACCGCCGCTCGATCTCCTCACGCGAAGCATCGCTCTCTGCCCCGAGCACCGCATAGTAATTTCGTTTTTCGCCAGCCTCTCCCATACGCAGCTACCGCACTCTCGCAGGATAGCTCATACTACCTGTGTTGCTCGAATCTTCCTACCCTTGTGAACAAGGATTAACAAAGGCGGCGGCTGCAACGTTTGTGACGTTTGGATATGAGGCTTTGCCAGGTAAGGTATTATGGCAGCCAACACTACGCAGCCAATCTGTCGCCCCGTATGGCAGGAAATCATTCTTTCGAGGAAAGTCTGGAGAAAATGACGGCCATCAAGAAATCTCTCGATGCTGACAGGTACGATACGGACAAAAAGATTAACGCGCATTACTTACGAAATTATGAAGAGTATTTTGCGCGGCTCGTGGATCAGGAAATCCGGTTGCTGGAACTGGGAATTTACTACGGGGGCTCGTTGCTGCTCTGGCGCGACTATTTTCAGAAAGGGATCATCGTCGGGTTGGACATCAACCCCGTCTCTCTAGTCAGGTCAAGTTCCCTTTATGCTAAGCTGGCGGCGGACAATTTACATCCAGAGCGGAAATGCAGGTGAATGGTTATGGCTGTGCCCTTTGCGCCGGGCGACGATCTCATCTTCCAACTTGAGAGCGGTTTCGGACTGCTGCGCGTCCTCGCCATCGAAGCGCGGGCGGGGGAGACGGTGTGGCATCTGCTCGCCTACGAAGATTTTTTCCCCGACGTGGAGACCGCCGAAGCCGCGCTCGCCGATGCTTCCCGGCTCGCGGTCCGCGCCGCGCACTTGCCGCTCACCGGGCACGCTTTTGAAAAAACTCCCGCCGCGCGTCTCGGCAATCGCCCCGTCCGCGAAGATGAACTCATCGCCTACCGCGCGTGGAGCGAGAGCGGCGACGGCGAAGTGTTCGACCGCTCCGCTCTCCTGCTCCTCGGCCTGCGCTGAATCGTCTCACTGAAATATGAGCAGCGAAATTTGAGATCGCTGCTATCCGGGCGTCAGGGTTTCCCGAAGCGCAGGTGGTATTCGGTCGAGTAGAGGAAACCTCTGACCATCGTGCGGAAGTCTGCCGGGTTGGCGTTCAGGTAATCCAACCAATTTCGATACCCTTGTGCTTCCGGGTCTCTTCTCAAGTAACCGAAGTACTGCATGGCGACGAACGCGCCGTTGTATTCCCGTGTATCCACCGAGGGGTGCTCGACGATGGCGCGCAAAACTTCGGCGCGCGTTCGCCGCCCCGCTTGCAGATCATCAATTAACGTCTCGCGCCTCACCATCCCGCTCAGAGTCACTCCCGCTGTTTGCAGCAACTTATCAACATACTGCGCGGGCGCGAGCGTGGCAGGATAGAGCGTCTTGAAATCGGCACGCATGAGCCAGCGGTTGGCAAACGCGTCTCGTTTGGCGAAGACCTCTGCGGCAGTCGCGCCCGTGACGCTTGCCATGTCCGGGACGATCTCGGCGTAGAGCGGAAGTCGCCCCAACGAGACTTTGTAGAAAAGATAGACGAAGTAGCCTTTCAACTGAAACTCGGTCGAGCGGAAGAAACTCGCAGAGACCACGGTGCGGTCGCACGCCGCGTCGGTGTTGGCATCCGAACAATTGTTGAGGACGTTGAGCCATGCCGCCAGCCCCGCCGCTTCCGGCTCGCGCGCGAGAAAGTCGAGATACTGCTGGCGCACGAAGAACATGTGATCGAAGATGGGGTTCGCCGTGTTCGCCGTGTCGTTGTCCGTTATCGAGAGCGTCGTCGTCTCCTGAGCGCCGAGCGTCGCGCCCGCCGGATCGAACAGTTCGAGGCGGATCGTTTCCGTTTGTTCGGGGTGCGCGTCGTTAATGAGCGCGATGGTGAAAGTCTTGCTCGTTTCATTGGGGGCAAACATCAGCGTACCGGCGCTGGTGGCATAGTCGCAGCGTGCGAAGGCCACTCCGGGAGCAGTTGTGTTGTCGTCGCAACGCACCGCTCGCGGGTCGTCAATCGTGCGATAGTCAACCGCGATGCTGCCGGAAGCATCACCGCCGCGCGTCACCGTGACGGAGACATTCGCGCCGCCTTCCGCCACTTGCGCCGTCGCCGCGCTGAACTGGAGCGTGGCGGGCTTCGCAGAGATTTCATAGACCGCGCCGTGGGAGAGCGAGACGACGTAGAGGTTGCCGTCCGGCGCGCTCTCGATGTCGGTGGTGATGCCGAAGTCTCTGGCGAGCAGCAGGCTCTCGCTCTCGGTTTGATCAAACTTCGCGGCGTTGTCCGCGACGAGGTCGGCGAGCCGCGCATCGGTGAAGGAGAATTTGCGCCGGTCGCCCGCCAGTTGGAAACGGAAGAGATAGCCGCCGAGCAGAGTGGCGCGCGATGCGCCGACGACGAGCGCGCCTTCGTTCCTCGTGCCCAACGCGCGACCGCGCACAAAGCCGATGGGCGAAGGCGCGACCGCGTATTTCCAACTGAACTCCGGCTCCGTGTAACGCGCGCCCGGAAGTTGGAAGAGACGCGCGAGGGCTTGCGTCGGGGTGTCGGCGATGAGTTCGGGCGGCCAGCGATTTTGCTGGAGGCCGCCGCTGCGCCCCAATTCAATCGCCTTGAATTCGCTGACGCGGCTCGATGGTCCCATCAACTGAATCCAGCCGCCGTTGAAGCCGGGCACGACGCGGTTGATCTCATCGAAACTGTCGTCGCCGTTCTCCTGCGTCCAGAGTTGGCCGGAGATGGGATCGAAGGCCATCCCAAAACTGTTGCGGATGCCGTAGGCGAAAACTTTTTTGACGTTGGCGGCGGCCTCGCCTGTGAGATTCGTCGCGGCGTTGAAGAAAGGGTTGTCGGTGGGTGTCGTGCCGTCGTCGTTGAGGCGCAGGATGACGCCGGTGAGATGCGCGTCGTCTGGTTCGGGGCCGCCGAATTGATCGTCCGCAAGCAGCGGGCCTTGCGGATTGAACGAGGGGCCGAAGGGTAAATTCTGCATCAGGCCGCGCCGCCCGTTGTCGCCCACGACGATGTAGAGTTTGCCGTCGGGGCCGAAGCGGATGATGCCGCCGTTGTGATTGCCGCGCGAAGGTTGTCCCGCGTCCTGTTGCAGGGCGCGCAATTTGATGAGATTTTTTTCCGGCGCGAGCGTCGTTCCGTTCCAGAGATAACTATCAACGCGGTTGCCGAGCAAGGCGACTTCGTCGGGGTTGATGGTATCGATGCCCGTACCGCTCTCGGTCCAGAAAAGATAGACGCGCGCGTTCGCGTGAAAGTCGGGATGCAGGGCGATGCCGAGCAATCCGCGCTCCGATGCGCTGTTGACGGCGAGATCGAGCGCCGGAGCGCCTTGCACTGCGCCGTCGCGGACGCGCAGGACTTTGCCCGTCGCCCGCTCAAGGATAAGGAAGTCGTTATGGCCGATGAAGGCGAGCGTCGTCGGTTGATTCAAGTTGCCGACCAGCAGGCGGACGTTTAGACCCTCGTCGAGCAGCGTCGGGCCGGTGAGGAGCGTGGCCGACGCCGCATGCTGCAAGTTGCCGCTCGCGCCGTTGACGTTGAAGGCGACATTGCCGAACGGCGTGTTCGTGCCAGCCGTGACGGTCAAAGTTGAAGTGCGCGCGCTGGCGTCGATGATGTTGACGGAGGCGGGATTGAACGTTGCGCTCGCCCCCGCCGGCAATCCGGCCAGACTGAGGTTCACCGTCCCCGTAAAGTTGTTCGCAGGCGTGACGATGACGGTGTAGGTGCCGCTCGCGCCGGGAAGAATGGTCTGGGTGGTCGGCGTGATATTGATGGCGAAATCGCCCGGCGCGGCGGCGGGAGGGACCGAACTGAAAGTGAAGTTGATGCTGTCGCCGGAAGTGCTGCCGTCGCCGTTGGCCTGATTGCCTGCCGTGTAGAACGTGACGGTGCCGACATCTGGCGAAGGCGCAGTCCAGTTGAAAGTCCAACTCGCGCCGTTCTGCTGCCCGTCATACGTTCCCGCCGAAGTGTGCTCCGCGTACTGACGCTCGGCCACGCCGATTGTGCCGCTGATAATTTGTGTGCGCCCGTCGCCGCCGCTTTGCAGCGTTCCGGCGCGCTCGCCGGAGTCGTCCAGGGCGGTCAGTTGAAAGCCCCAACGTCGCCTCAACGAATCACCGTTGGTTTCGTTGACGGTGATCCGGTAAGTCTGCCCCGGCACATAAGTCTGCGGCGTGACGATGCTGATTCCGCCCGTCGGCGCACCGTCGAAGACGTGGCACTCGTCGCACCTGAACTCGCCGGGCGCGCCCGTGAAACCGGGGTCAGGCCCGGAAGAGCGCGCCTCAACCCTGCGGTTAACAAAATTGTTGGTGAGCAGCAGCGCGCCGCCGCCGGCGACGAAAAGAACTGCGATGATGAGTTTGACGAGTAGGAGACGGGACATGACGAATTTTAAGAGGCCATGACGTAATCCTATGACGCCTTCGGTCTTTATTCTTTGCGCCTCCGGCGTGAAATTAATTTTCTCGCTGGTGACGCAAAGTCGAGCGAAGGCGTCGGAGGTTCGGACTTAGCTAAACTCACAACATGAAATTCAGATTGGGAGTGGCGAAGCGTCCGATGAGGGGGAAGACGATGGGCAGATCGCTGGCGGAGAGACCGTACCACAAGGCCAGTGTCGCGGCATATTGCTCGACGGAGGTGGTCGGAATCCAACGCCCGCGCGGATTGCGATTCGGGTCGTCCGTATCGTCAGGCCCGCCGAGTTGCAGCGTCGGGTACTGACCATACAAGTCGCCGCCGCGCACCGCGCCGCCCATGATGAAATGATGATTGCCCCACGCGTGGTCCGAGCCGACCGCCGCGCCCGCCCCGGCGGGCTGCAAGGTGCGCCCGAAATCCGAATGCGTAAACGTCGTGACCTGATTCGCCACGCCCAACTCTACGGTCGCGTCGTAAAACGCTTTCATCGCCTGACTGATCCGCGCGAGCAAGAGGGTGTGGCCGTTAGCCTGCATCTGGTTGTTATGCGTGTCGAAGCCGCCGAGCGAACAGAAGAAGATCTGCCGTTTCATGCCGAGCGAGCCGCGCAACTTGATGAGCCGCGCCACCTGGAGCAACTGGCTGGCGAGCGGATTGTTCGCGGGGAACACGGTCGCGATGCTCGAATCGCCGGTGGCGAGCGCGCCGCCGGTGGCGAGCGCCGAGGTCGTGATGTCGCCTGCGGCTTTCACCATCACGGCTTCCCGGTCAAACGTCCTGAGCGCATCGAAGGCGGCGCGACGCGCATCGTTTTGCGTGGTCGTATAGTTCACGCCGTTGATGTTCGCCGGGTTGTTGAGCGCGAGCACATTCTGGAGTTGGGTGTTGGCGTCGGCAATGGCGAGCGGTCGCGTCGTACTGCCGGTGACGAAAAGATTGACGCCCGCGATGGAGATGAGTTGCGGGAAGGTGGCCGCACCGTTCAGGGCTCCGGTACGGTCGGCGGTGCGACCGCCCCAACCCGTCTGGCTGTTCTCGTTCGAGATCGAGGTGAGCCACTGGTTGACTTGATCCGAGTGCGAGAACAGTTGAAAAGGACGCTTGCCCGCGCCGCTCTGATAAGCGGCTTTCGTCAACGGTTCCGCGAGCGGCCCGGCGTTGCAAATGGCCGCCAGTTTTCCTTGATTGAAGAGCGCCTGCAACTCAGGGAGCGACGGGTGCAAACCATACTGCCCGCCGCTCGCCGGATTGATCGGCAGCAAACTTCCCGCGCCGCTGCGCGGAATGGCTAACCCCGCGCCGCTGCGTGCGGAGGCATAACTAGCGTAGCGGGAATCATCGAGGGGCACGACGGTGTTGTTGCCGTCGTTGCCGCCGTTGAGGAAGATACAGACGAGGGCTTTGTAGTCGCCGCCGGACGCACCCTGCGCGAGCGCGTTGACGAGGCCGAAATCTCGAATCCCGGTGGCGAGCAGGCCGCCACCGCCCGCCGCCAGCATGGCGCATCCGCTTTGACGTAAGAAATCTCTGCGCGTGTGTGACATGAAGTTACCTCTGTACTTGATACTGCGGCGAAGTCACGATGAGATAGACCGCCGTCTGCGCTCGTTTCCTGGCGCGGACATTGGCGTCCGGATCGTTCATGCTGTTGACGGCATTCAACACCTGCGTGTGCATGGACGCCGACATCGTGTTGTGCATGAGCAGGAAGTTGAGCACATCGACGAGTTGGCCGGGGTTATCCGCGAGCGTTTGGAGTGCGGTCAGATTCAGTTGTGTCCCCGTCGGCGTGTCCGCATTCGTCAGGATGCCTTGATAGACGAGCGTGTTGGCGGCGTTCGTGCGGCGCAGCGCCGTGGAAGTCGAGAGAATCTCGAAGGCCGGGCCGGAGAGGTTCGTGCCGGGAATTTCATAGAGCGGCGTGTAGTAGCTGAACACGGTGGCGGGGAGAAAGACCGGCTGATCGAGCGAGCCGGGCAAATCGCCGCCACGCGCCCGCGCGCCGATGACGCCGTCGCTCGTCGCATTGAAGGCGCGCAGGATGTTGTTCAAATACTGGACGGGTTCGCGCAATTTGCCGTAACGCGGATCGGTCTTCACATCGCCGCGCGCTTCGGGGTCGAGCAGAATCGCGCGAATGATCGCTTTCATCTCGCCGCGCGCATTGCGGCAGCTTTCGGGATAGAGCGCGTCGCAATCGTTGTTGAATGCCCGCGCCACGCGCTCGACGTAGCCGGGACTCGGATTGCTCGTGACGAGATGCTGAATCAATTGCTTGCCGATGAACGGGCCGACGTTCGGGTGATTGAAAATGTTATCGAGCGCGGCGTTGATGTCCGCCAACGTGCTCTGGTTAGGCGGCAGCACGACGCCTGCGAGCAACACTTTCTGATTCCGGTCGTGGTTGCTTTCCGCGCCGTTACGCAGCGAGACCACCATCGGGTCGCGATAGTTGATGACGCCCTGTGTGCCCGGCGGAGGCGGGGCGAAGACGAGGCCGGTGAAGACGCGCGCGAAGGCCGTCACATCGTCTTGATCGTAGGTGGGGATGCGTTTACCCTGCGCGTCGAGTCGGGGCGTACCGTCGAGGTTCAGTTCGTCAAGCCCGATGGAGAAGAGTTGCAGAATTTCGCGCGCGTAATTCTCGTTCGGGTTCGTGGCCGTGTTGCCGACCGTGTCGAGATAGCGCCCCATGCCGGGGTTGAGCGTGATGTCTTGCAGGAGCGTGCGAAAATTGCCGAAGGCGTTGCGGTCGAGAAGTTGGAGGTAGTAGGCCATCCAGGCCGCGTGATTGAGGTCGCGCCCTGAGGCGACGAAAATCTGGTGCAACGCCCACGCGACGCGCTGCCGCAATTGATCCGATTGCGCGCTGGCTGAGAGCGCGTTCTGGAAAAACTTCACTTGCAACGGGTACATCGAGTAGTTATCCCGCTGGCACGTCGCCGGGCTTCCGGTCGGGCAACCCGCCATCTGGTCAATCGGCATCAATGGCAAACTCGGATAGCTTGAGAGCGGAGCGTTGAATTGTTCGTCCAGGTAGGCTCTGAAATTCATCGCCTGCACGCGCGCGGCTTCCGCGTTCGACGCCCCCCATGTGGCTTGTTCGAGAAAGCGGACGGTGTCGGCGGCGGTGGCCGCCGCGCCGGCGTATTGATCGGGCGTCGGGGTGGGGGTCGGCGCGGGCGGCGTGGCGGGGGCCGGACTGGGAACTGAACCGGGATCATCGGGCAGGCCGACGCCCGCGTGGCCGACGCTGATGCGGGCGCGATTGCTCGCCATCCCGTGCAGGCTGAGGCGCACGAGCAGATCGCCCACGTCTCCCATCTCGTCGCTCAAACGCACGATGACTTGCTTCACCCCTTCAAAACCCGGAACGCTGGAGATGTTTTCAACTGTGAGCGCGTACTTGCGCCCCGCGCTGTCTTCCGCGTCTGCGAGCAGAGAATTTGTGCCCTCGCCCGCGAGCAAATCGAGATTGAGAACGAAGAACATGACGCGCGTGCGCCGGTCGCCCCCGGCGGTGAATCCGGGCGTCGTGAGCGGAAACGGATCGCGCAACTTCGTCAGGGCATCGACGGCAATGGCGCGTGTTGTCGTCGCCTCAGTCAGAATCACAGGGGCAGATGTGGCGGCGGCGAAGGCCACGCGAGGTGCGCCGGCGACTAAAAGCAGCACGCATATGACATGCGGCAGGAACGCGCGCAAGCGGCGGAATGTGTTCTCAATCATAAAGACACCGTGGGCATTCGACGACAAATCAATAATGAGGCGGCAATTAGTTTTGTTATTGGGGCGAAACAGTGAAGCGAGCGCGTGTGACACTTCCGACAGGGCAAATTTAATATAACATACTGCGGCAAGAGGGGAGACGGATTGTCAGTGGCGCTTGCCCCGCGCCAATAATCACGCGTTTCAGGTGGGGTTAAACCAGCCGAATTTAATCAACAGAAAAATCAAAAAAGCTCACCGGAAAGCCGCGTAGCGAGCATAAAACGGGCGACTTTTCGATGAGCGTTAGACGGATGGAGCGGCGGAAAAGTTTAAGATTCTTTCTGCCGTAGCGATTCTTCGATTGTCTCGTCGTCGCCTTCAGCCTTGCCGGGCGTGCGTCCGGGATCGCCCGACGTTTGGCCGGTACCGCCGCCGCTTCTCTCTGCGCCGCCTTCCTGCTCGCCCGCTTGCTTGTCATTACTATTCTGGTCAGCCATGTTTACGTTCACCCCTGCTTCTCATGTGGTTCGTGCTCTTAGTATAGGGCAGTGAAGATGGGTTAGTACAGGTGAACCAATGCCGGTGACGGCTGAACACCAGCGGCCTCTTGCAACAGGGTCAGAAGAGGCGTTCGCGGCGGGATAAAGTAATCTTCAACTGCCTCAAACTGACGCTGCGATTGCTATCGCGCCCGTAGTCGCGCGATTATCTCTACCTATGCGACAATCTTGAATGGCACAGCCAAAGATCACACCTGATTTGAGTCGCTATGGAAGTTACTGATTACGGACGCTACTACTGGGTCGTTAAACTCGCTAACGGTCAGGAGTGGGGTGTTTACGGCGACCGTCTGGACATCAGCCCCGACGGGTCTTTAACCATTTTCGGCGGTGGCCCGGCGCTCAGTTCCAAGTTTATCAATTTGTCGCTGGCTGCCGGTTCGTGGCAATTCGTCTACGCCGCCTCGGAGGAAGACGGCGCTCCGCTGGCTGTCCACCCGCTGGGCAAGAGGAAAAGCACACCATTCGGCTAAATTGATTTCATCGTGCTGCCATGGAGACAAACAAAACGTGCTGCGCTTCAAGGCGGGGTGAGATTCTAAAAAACTTTCACCACCGTTTCACCGCAGCACGCCACTCATTACTTTCCCCCTCGTATTTGCCGCTAACCTTATGGTTTGAGGACAATTTTGATGCAGTTGTCCTGTTTGTGCTTGAAGATGTCGTAACCAGCGGGGGCGTCTTCCAGACGCATCCGGTGAGTGATCACGAACGATGGATCGATCTTGCCGTCCTCAACCATCTTCAGGAGTGGTTGCAGATACTTGTGGACGTGCGTCTGCCCCATCTTGAAAGTCAAAGCTTTGGCGAAGGCCGCGCCGAGCGGAATCTTGTCGAGGAAACCGCCGTAGACGCCGGGGATGGAAACCGTCCCGCCCTTGCGGCAAGAGAAGATCGCCTCGCGCAGCGCGTGTGGCCGGTCGGTTGCGAGAAACATCGCGGCTTTGGCGCGGTCGTACAAGGCATCGACGTTCGTGCCGTGCGCTTCAAGGCCGACCGCGTCGATGCAGGCATCGGGGCCGCGCCCGCCCGTCATCTCTTTCAATTTATCGAAGGTGTCTGCGTCGCCGAAATTGAGCGTCTCAGCCTTGCCTTCATCCCGCGCCATTTGCAAACGTTCCGGCACTTGATCGATGCCGATGACGCGCTCCGCGCCGAGCATATATGCGCTCTTAATGGCGAATTGCCCGACGGGGCCACAGCCCCACACGGCCACGGTATCGCCCGGTTGGATGTCGCAATTTTCCGCCGCCATGTAGCCGGTCGGGAAGATGTCGGTCAGAAACAGCACCTTTTCGTCGTCAAGACCTTCGGGTATTTTGACGGGAATCGTATTGGCGAACGGCACGCGCGCATACTCCGCTTGCCCTCCGGCATAACCGCCGTACAAATGCGAATAACCGAAGAGACCCGAACCCGAATAACCGTTCAACTGCTCGAGCAGCACGGCGTTCGGATTCGAGTTGTCGCACAAAGACCACAATTCGCGCTGGCAGAAGAAACAGTTGCCGCACGCGATGGTGAAGGGCACGACGATGCGGTCGCCCACTTTCAGATTCTTCACCTCGCCGCCCACCTCGACGACTTCGCCCATAAATTCATGACCGAGAATGTCGCCCTTCTCCATCGTCGGGATATAACCGTTGTAAAGATGCAGGTCGGAACCGCAGATGGCCGTGCGCGTAATTTTGATGATCGCATCGCGCGGGTTGAGAATTTTCGGATCGGGCACGTTTTCGACCCGCACATCGTTTTTTCCGTACCAACATAGAGCCTTCATCGCTCACTCCCTTTGGAAAATTGAAAAAGTGTAGAGGTGAAATGGGAAAGGTTAAGACAAGCGCCGGCTTTTACCTTTCTCTCTTCCTCTCTACCGTTAATTGTTTTTATCTTCACGCTTTCGCGCTACGCCCCGACGACTGTCCCGTCGTGGTGGCCGTCTCGCCCGTTTCCATTAATTGTTTGAAGCGGCGCAGGTCTTCGTCAATTTGCTGCTCCGGCGCTTCGCCGAAGGCTTTGGCAATCCACGAACCCAACACGCCGGCGGGCGGATCGTATTTCAAAACAACGCGCACCTGCGTGCCGCGTCCGCCGGGCGCGGGCGTGAAGTGAACCGAACCCGCGTTATCCACCTGCGAGCCTTCGAGAGAACGCCACGCGATAAACTCGTTCTCTCGCATGTTGTAGCTTTCCGCATCCCATTCCACGCTCATGCCCGCCGGACCTTTCGCCACCCAGTGCGAACGCCCGTCGCCTGTCACCCTCACCTCTTCCAGGTGATTCATGAAACTCGGCAGATTCTCGAAGTTCAGCCAGAACTGATACAACTCTTCGGGCGACTTGTTGATCGTCACGCTTTTCTCAACCTTGACGCCGTGACCGCCCCTGACACTTACAAACGGATTATCGCTCGCGTTCGGCGCAGTATTGACGCCCATCGCTTCATAAGCGGAGCAATGTCCGGTCGTGCCCCGATACACGAGACTCGCGCCGAGTAGCGCCAGTGCGACGCCGCCGTAAGTGCCGCGCGTCAAGCCGTAGACGGCGAGCGCGCCGCCGCCAATCGCCGACGCCCAACGTTCGACTTCACCGACGTTCACATTGCGCTCATATCCTTGCGGCGCGTCTCCTCTGTCAATCTGTTCCTGAGTTAATGCTGTTTCTGTTGTCGCCATCTTCGTCTCTCCTTGTTAATTACTGGGTTAATTACCAGATAGTTTCCGAACACGGCGTGCGCCCGTGCGCTACGCATTTGTCCGAAAACGGCTCATCTTTTATTAGGTTCAAAGATAGACAGTCAAGATGCGTGCCGACCGCAGACCAACGACCGCACGCCTTCAGTTTATTCACGAGGACGCGGTCTCAAAGTCCCTCTCGCGCTCAGCCCGCGCGCTCCTGCTGGCAATGCATCGCGCTGCCTGAATCGGCAAAGCGCGGATCACGCTCGCGCAGGTAACGACCCAGAGCATCTTCGAAGGATGGGAGCAACTGCCCGCGCTCGCTGCCGAGCACGCTATAGGGGGGGCGAGGCGCGGCCAGACGCAAAAACTTCGTCGGGCGCGCTTCGACCAAGTCGGCATCAAGTCCGGCGCGACGTGCGACGAAGCGTGCCAGTTCCGCCCAACTGAACGCGCCCGCATTGGCGAGGTGCCAGATGCCGCGTTCGCCGTCAATCAATAAATCGAGACACTTCTGTACGAGATCGGGAACATAAGTCGGCGAGATAAATGCATCGTTTGCGGCGACGAAATTGCGCCCCTCGGATAATGTGCTGAGCGCGACGTTCACGAAATTGTATTCGTCCCACGGCCCGAAAAACGCGCTCGTGCGCACGACGAGTGCGGACGGCAACGATTCCAAAACGCTTCGCTCCGCCTCCGCCTTGCTACGCCCGTAAACATTGAGCGGGGAAACTTCGTCGCTCTCGACGTAAGGCTTCTCTTTCGTACCGTCGAACACCAGATCGGAAGAGAATGTCAGCAAGGATGCGCCCTGCGCGGCACACGCGGCGGCGAGTGTGGCCGCGCCCGTCGCATTTTCGCGCAGGCATTGTTCAGGTTCGCGTTCGGCCTCATCGACTCGCACATAGCCCGCCGTATTGACGATTGCCCATGGTTCAAACTCCGCCAGCGCCATCTCCACTGACTTCGGATCGGCGATGTCCATCTCCGCGCGGGTCAGGAGACGATAAGAGATGCCGCGCACTTCGCACAGCCGCGCGAAAGCCCTCCCGAGCGTGCCCGTCGCGCCGGTAATGATGACGGAGCGCGCCTTCTCTTTTCGCATATTGAGTCCTCGCTCGGTCGCCACCTTCGTCACCGGTTGACGACGCACCGGCGGGTAGAGCAAGCGATCAAGTCGCCGCCACCAACCCGGCGAATCAAGCACCGGATGATCGTGTTCGCCCGTCCGCGCCAGATCGCGCACCATTCGCGCCAGCGCGGTCGGGCGCGGGCGCGGCGCGCGCACGTCGTACACGCCGGGTTCATAGTGGCCTTCGGAACGCGTCAGCAAACTATTCCAATCATACGCGCCAAGCAGCGTCCACGCCGTCACGGCGCGCAGGTCCACACCGTCCTCGCGCAAACTCCGCGCCGCTTCCCAAACTTCTTTCAGCCAGCGCAGTTGCTCATCGCTCGTACACCCCAGATGCACCTCCGTCACCGCGAGCGGAATCGCATAACGCTCCCAAGCCTCGCGCAGCAGCACGCGCGGCCCTGCCGTGCCTCCGGCGCAGACTCGTACCGCTTCGAGATCAACATAACGATGCTGCCCGTTGCCGCCGGGCATGCGGTCGGGGTAACGCTCGACCCGCTCGTCAAGAAAACGCTCGCTCGTCAGATAGTGATTGACGCCGATGATGTCCGGCGGGCACGGATGCTCGACGAACCACTCAAGCTCCGACTCATCAACCCCGGCCACACATGTGAAGTAGTCCCACATCGAATGCGCGCGCGTAACACGCCCGCACAGCAGATCGAGACTCAGCCAACGCCGCTCATTTTCAAACTCCGCTTGATAACGAAGCGTGCGTGTGCTGAAAATCTTGCCGAGGTCTTCGGTTTGAATCAACTGTGCGTGTGGGTTGATTTCGCGGATCGCCCGCATCGCGAGCACGGTGGCGCGGCACTGGCCGAGCAACGCGCGCACGAACGTCTGATCATCACGGCCATGCGGATACCAGTGGCCGTAGAGTCCGCTGAAACGCGCCGTCGTCAAAGGCTCGTTGACCGGCGTATACGCATCCACCCACGGGTAACGCTCCGCGACCGCTCGCGCGTAAATTGCTAGTTCGTTTGGGAAGTTTGGCGCGACGAGGCTCGTGTGACGCGGCCCGCTGCCATGATGCAGCAATCCGACGATGGGACGAACGCTGTGTTCGCGCAGACGCGTCAGGCGCGCGTCCGCCCAAGCCCAATCGGCGCGTTGCAATCCATCCGGCGCAGTGCGCTCCCAGAGGACGGGATAACGCATCGCGCGCACGCCCAGTTCGGCAAAGAGGTCGAGGTCTTCCGGACGACTGGCATGGCCGCTACGCTCAAGCTGGTCATAATACTCGTCTCCGACGCGGTTAACAGTGCACTCCACGCCAGCCCACAGCTCAAGCGCCGAGGCGGGGAGATAATCTCCTCGGCTCATGATGTTTTGCCCCTTAGTCTCTTGGTGCTTATTGCACGCTTGTGTCGCCTGCGCCCGTGATCTTCTTGTAAGTCGTGAGAGCCTGCGCAACCACCTGATCCATATTGTAATATTTGTAAGTGGCTAATCGACCGACGAAGTGGACGCCCGGCGTTTGCTCCGCGAGAGCTTTGTATTTCGCGTATAGCTCAGCATTCTCAGGGCGCGGGACAGGATAATAAGGATCGCCTTCAGCACGCGGAAATTCGTAAACGATGCTCGTCTTCCGATGCTCCTGCCCGGTCAGGTATTTAAACTCGGTAATGCGTGTGTAGAGATAATCGTTCGGATAATTCACAACCGGCGCGCTTTGATAGACTTCTTTGTCAATCGTCTCATGTTTGAACTCAAGCGAACGATACGGAAGTTTGCCGTGGCGAAAATCAAAATACTCGTCAACCGGCCCCGTATAAATCATCTCCTTGTACGGGATAAGGCGTTCGATGTCGCGATAGTCCGTGTTGAGCATGATCTTGATATTCGGATGGTCCAGCATGTTCTCGAACATGCGCGTGTAGCCGTAGAGCGGCATCGCCTGATAGCTATCGGCGAAGTAACGGTCATCGCGGTTCGTCCTGATCGGCACGCGCGCCGTCACCGAAGCATCTAACTCCGATGGGTCAAGGCCCCACTGCTTACGCGTGTAGTTGCGGAAAAACTTTTCGTACAACTCCTTCCCGACGCGGCTGACGACAACATCTTCAGACGTGCGGATCTGCTCGCGCTTCTCGGCCAACGTCGCGAGAAATTCTTCGACTTGAAATGAAGTCAGGTTCAAACCGTAGTACTGATTGATGGTATCGAGATTGATCGGGATCGGGAGCAACTGTCCGTCCACGCTTGCGAGCAC
Source organism: Pyrinomonadaceae bacterium (assembly GCA_051006195.1). GTDB lineage: Bacteria > Acidobacteriota > Blastocatellia > Pyrinomonadales > Pyrinomonadaceae > JAIVJZ01. Next base: position 8,063 of record JBPCIP010000045.1, on the reverse strand, counting down.
GCGATGTTGATACTGTCGCCATGGGGTGAACTGCGACAGATACTCGAAGACCTCGCGTGAGTTGGTATGAAAGATGTGCGGCCCATACCGATGGATGAGCACGCCGCTACTGTCGTAGTGGTCGTAAGCGTTACCGGCGATGTGAGGGCGACGGTCGCAAATCAAGACTTTCTTACCGGCTTCGCGTGCCAGCCTTTCGGCCAGCACGCTCCCGGCGTACCCCGCTCCCACGATCAAATAATCGAACATGCTTGCTTCTCGCATTCCTTCCTACTTAGTCGGCAGCCGTAAAACTACTCGCGGTGGCCGCGCGCGAAGCCATGCTCGGCTGCATGAGGGTCGCGGCAGGCTTCGCGTGTGCGACCGAAGCGACGAGAGCACTACGCCGCGATGAGACCACTTCGCCGATCAACTCGGCCATTTCCCCCCATGTGCGATCCCACGAAATCTTCGAGAGAAACTCATCGACGCGCGTGAGCCATGCGGAGTTGTCGGGCTGCTCATCCATTCCCACCTCACTGGCGGAGATAACAAAGTCGGCCACCGTGTCGGCGATGCGCACGAGTTTGAGTTGGCCGTAAGGCCGCACCACATCACGGATCGAAGTGGAGACAACCGGCTTGCCTGCCGCGAGATATTCAGGCGTCTTCGTCGGGCTGATGAAGCGGGTCGATTCGTTGCGCGCAAAAAGCAGCGCGGCCACGTCCCACCCAGCCAGATAAGCGGGCAACTCTTTATAAGACTTACTGCCCAGATAATGAATGTTCGCGCGGCGCGGCAGATCGGCATCACTGATCTTGACCACCGGTCCGATGATGACGAAATGCCAATCGGGGCGCGCCTCGGCGAGGCCATCGAGCAACGCGATATCGAAGCGTTCGTCAACCACTCCGAAGAAGCCCATGCGCGGATGCGGGATGTGCGCTTGGTCCGCCGGGTCTATTGTGATGCGGCGTGCCTGCGCGAAGTGGTCGCGGTCGATGCTGCTCGGAAAGGCGTAGACGTTTTCATGCTGATCGCGCTTGGCTTCATAGAGGCTTTGCCCCCCGGTGAAAACGAGATCGGCCCGACGAAACAACTCGGCCTCGCGTTCGCGCAGCGCACGCGGCGCATGCTTGAAAGCCGACAGTTCATCCATGCAGTCATAGACGGTCGCTATCGGTTTCAAATGACGCGACCAGCCCAAAGCCATCGGCGTATGGTACCACAGGACATACTCACGGATGTTTTGTTCTGCCAACAGCCGATCCAGCATCGCCTGTTGAATCGCTTCGACTGATACCTCGTTCGTCAGTCCTTCGGGCAGATGCGGCACGACGACGTAGACGCCGTCTTCGCGTTGATTTACATCAAGGCGTGATGGTCCCTGGCCGAAGATCGGTTCTTCCACGAAGAAGACTCGTCTCTGTTTCGCACAGCGAGTCAGCAAGTGCTGTGGTCTTTGATAAACGAAATCCCAACGCAAGTGCGACAGGCACACTAAGTCGGCGGTAAAATTCTGCATCAACTGTGGCGCTCTCGATTGCGACGCGCGTGACTGGCCTACTCGACTTTGTAAAGGGATCACATTGTCAACTTCATGCTTAAGATTTTTGCCCACGACTTTTTGTGTCGCACCATCAAATGACACTTCACGCAGAGGATAAGTTTTCTTTTTGTGACTCATATATTTCTCCCTTTACTTCTTTGAATCTTTAGAATTAACGACGCACCACCGAACTAAGACGTGCGTCATCGACTTCGCAGTATGATGTTCGATATGTGTAGATGACCGGATGGTATGAAACGGAAATCCGGCTACACAAGTTTCTGACGAGTCTTTACGATAAGTTCGATGCAAAAGCTATGCCTTGCATACCAGAGATTTGTAAAGCAAGTTTATCAAATCTGCGAAGAACCAATAAATTGCGGGGAAAATGCTCTACATGGCAGATATTTAACAGTGATGGATTTACTTTCTGAGCGTGAGCTTTGTCGTATGAAATACGAACGTGAACACAATCATTATGTTATATTTATTATCACAACACAGTTATGTAAAGTTAAACGTGCCGGACAATCGCATCGTGCGAGAAGATAAACCTGTTCAAATTTTCTACTGACAAAAACTGAAAGCAGAACTGTTCAGTTGCAATGACTTTTTAGAATAAAAGAAAGGTGAGCGGTCATTATCGCACTCACCTCTCTCACCCCCCCGTGCTCGTCAAAGGCTATGGAAGTTTAGTTGAAATTTATCAACCTCACTTTCTCTTCAATCTTGATGAGAGTTTTAGGTTTCATCAAAATCGCTTCCAGCAATTCAGCAAATTAAGTTTTCTGCGATCTATACAACGACAACACACCGAAAGATCAATCAAGTCTCTGTCGCCACCCCGAATCAATCTTTAACAAATTTTCTTTTATCTGTGCCCGTTAAGTTAGATGCAATTATACATGGCTGAGGCTGAAACGTTCGCACAAACACGTATCCAAAATATGGACATTATATGTTGGTGCCAGCAATAAATCCGACTACCAAATGTACCGAAGCATGCAGGCATCGTCATAGGTCCACACGCCGAGGAGCACTACGCTGAAGGCTCGCGCTTTACTTGGTGCTCATGACTCATCGCGAGGCACGCCGTCGAGGCTTACAATGTTTGTGGATAATATACAGGAAAGAGTTTTGCGGAATTGAATGGTCGGGGCGAGAGGATTCGAACCTCCGACCTCTCGGTCCCGAACCGAGCGCTCTACCAGGCTGAGCCACGCCCCGACAACCAAACTGTGCAGGCATTTTAGGTGCGCCGTGCCCTCATGTCAAACTTGCACGTCGCCCGCCCGCCTGTGGCGCGCCTTCTCGCGTCTTACCTTGAGATATTCAAACAGCGGTGGCAGCAAAGATAAAAAGACAACGATGATGACAACCCATTCGATATGCTGGTCGAGATTCGGGATCACGCTACCGAGAAAGTAGCCGGCCAACACCATGCTGCTGACCCAGAGCGCGCCGCCGACGACGTTGAAGACCACAAACTTCCGGTAAGGCATCTGCGCTGCGCCCGCCACAATCGGCGCGAAGGTGCGCACAATGGGCACGAACCGCGCGATGATGATCGTCTTCCCGCCGTACTTCTCGTAGAACGCCTGTGCCTTCTCCAAATGGCTCGGGCGAAACACCAGCGATTTCTGCCGCTTGAAAAGACGCGGCCCCAACTTCGACCCCGAATAATAACCAACCGCATCGCCCACCACCGCCGCGACAAACAACGTGCTCAGTAAAATAGCGACATTCAGATCGCCCTTCGCGGCGAACAATCCGGCCACGACCAGCAGCGAGTCACCCGGCAGAAAAAAACCGGCGGCCAGACCAGTCTCCGCAAAGACCACGAAGATCAAAACCAGATAACCGGCAGTCGCAATGGTTCTCGGATCGAGATACTGCTTGAGTTGATGAAGTAATTCTATCAGTGATTCCATAAGATTAAGTTTCGAGTTGATGGTTTCAAGTTTTGAGTCTCATTACCTGAAACTTGAAACCTAAAACTAAGTTTTTTCCGACCAGCCGTAACGTCCGATGAGCGGGACGAAAGCACACGCTCCGTGATCCTCTCGTGTGAACCCATCCTCATGGCGAAGGATGCGCACGAGTCGCTGTGCATCCCGCTTCTCGCCGACAGGCATGACAAGTCGCCCGCCCACTTTCAACTGCGCCATGAGCGGTTCGGGCACTTCCGGCCCGCCCGCCGCCGCGAGGATCGCGTCGTAGGGCGCGTGCGCGCTCCAACCGAGCGTGCCGTCGAAGCATTTCACGGTGGCGTTGTAGATGTTGAGATTGCGAATGCGCGCCTGCGCCACGCGCGCGAGTTCGCTGATGCGTTCGATGGCGAGAACGCGTCCCGCGAGTCGCGACAGCACCGCCGTTTGATAGCCGGAGCCCGCGCCAATCTCCAGGACGGCGTTCTGCCCATCGAGTTCGAGCAACTCGGACATGCGCGCGACGATGAAGGGCTGCGAGATCGTCTGGTTCGCGGCAATCGGCAGCGCGTGATCGCCGTAGGCATTACTCTGCAAGGCTTCGGGCACGAAGTAATGGCGCGGCACTTCGTGCATCGCCCCGAGCACCCGCTGGTCTCGAATGTGATAGTGAACGCGCAGGCGTTCGACCATCTCATCGCGCTGGCGACGATAGGCGCCGATCTGCGCAGCGGGAACTTGTGATGCGGAACTCAAAGGCTTACGGCTCCGTGGATGCTAAAGATTTTTGGCAGACTCAAGCCTGCTCTGTTGTTTGAACTGTGCCGGCGGGAACGTTTTCATCAAGGCTCAGCGAGTTCCAATTCTGAAGTTCGACCAGCGAGCGATGATCGGTCATGTCACTGCGCATCGGCGTGACGGAAACCAGGCCATGTTTGATCGCATAGTAGTCCGTGCCTTCGACCGTATCTTCGGGGAAGACTTCCTCGCCGATCCAGTAATAGGCTTTATTGCGCGGGTCGATTTTCTCCGTGATGATCGGGCGCGCGTTCTTGATCCCTTGTCTCGTCACGCGCACACCGCGCAGTTCTCCCGGCGGCATGTTGATGTTGAGCAGCGTCCCGGCAGGTAAGCCCTCCTCCAAAACTTTGCGCACGATTCGGGCGGCGAACTGCGCGGCATGCGTGAAATCATAATTTTCGCGCGCCACGAGACTGAAGGCGAGACCCGTGACGCCGAGAATCGTCGCTTCGAGCGCGCCCGCAACCGTGCCCGAATAAGAAGCGTCATCGCCGAGATTGCCGCCGTGGTTGATGCCCGAGACACAGATTTGCGGCCATTCGTCCGGCGGCAAAATTTTGTGCAGCGCGAGCGTCACGCAATCGGTCGGCGTCCCGTCCACCGTCCAGTGGCGTTCGTCGATTTTGCGGATGCGCAAGGGACGTGACAGGGTCAAACTATGCGAAGCCCCGCTCATCTCAGAAGCGGGCGCCACCGTGTACACGTCGCCCACCGCGCGCATGGCTTCTTCAAGTTTGATCAAACCGTCGGAATGAATGCCGTCGTCGTTAGTTAAAAGAATACGAGTCATACAAAATTAATCACGCTTCATTACAACCCAAAGCCTTGAATTATTCAAGCAACCACACCGCAGCGAAAATCTTTAGTTGCGCCGAAGGACATGGAGAACACGGAGCAGCGGAAGCTGAATTTTCAAATTCGCGATCTGGAATTTCCCGCTCCAAATGCTTTTCTGCCATCTTCTCGTCCCCTCCACAGTAAATACACCTCTCCAAGCAAAAGCCCCGCGAAGCGTCGGCGCGTGCGCGGGGCTTTTGCTTTCACGAATCCGGTCAAAGTTTAGGCGGAGACGGTATCTTTGCTCCGACCCAGACCTTTAATCTGGACGGGCGTGTTTTTCTCCACATCGCCCGCACCGAGTTTCTGTTTGAGCACCATCTCCTGATAAAGCTTGCGCATCATCGCCGCTTCTTCAGCCGCCGTCTTGGGCCCGGCCATCTCAGGACGATGCGGACGCTGGAGGTCAACGTCGTTCAAGACGCCGCTGAAAGCCAATTCACCCAACTCGACATTCTTGCCCTTCGCGAAGATTTCATGCCGCCCGTGCTCTTTGTACCACTTGGCAATCGTCGCGTTCTGGTGCATCTGCTCGATGATGTTGCGCCAGCCGACGCCGGTGTTGTAAGCGCAGAAAGAGATTTCGCCTTCCTGCGTGCCGTAAGGAATGATGCACATCTCGGTGCGGCGGAAATCGTAGTTAAACAAATCCTGAAACCACATCCCCGCGATGAACAAAAAGTTCCACGGATCGTTGCGCCGCTTCTCGATGTCTTCCTTCGTGCGGTCGCCCTCAACCTTGCCGTAAGACTTGCCCGACAGGCCGAACGACTTGTCGAACTTCTTGAAGATGTCCACAAGCGTCAGACTCTGCGGCGCACCGTAGGGGTTGTAATTCTTCAGGAGCGCCAGACCCATCATAGCGTTTGAGAACCACTTGCCGCGTCCCGCATCGGTGATGCCCGTCATGTCTTTGACAAGTCCCGGAATGTTCAGAAACTCCGGCACGGGCTTCATCTCTTTGGTGTTTTTGTTGATCATCACCGCCGTGCCGACGCCGCAGTTCGGGTGACAGCCGCAGGAGACTTGTCCCCACTCGGCTTCGGGGCCGTGGACGAGGTCTGCGAAGTCCGCGAACGCGCCCATCAGTGAGAGCGGGAACCAATCGCGCGTCGGCTCGGTGATGCCGACCTGTGTTTTCACGTCGTGCGCGAGGTGCGAGAGGGTGTAACGCTGCGCCATACGCCGCTCGTCCGTGATCTCTTCATCGCGCCCGGTGAACGAGACGGGCTGGAATGAGATAAAGGCGACCTTCTTCGGATTGTCGAGCGCGAAGCGGATGACGGAGCCGACCTGATCGTTGTTGATGTTGTTGACGAGCGTGGTGACGAGCACGATCTCGACGCCCGCTTCGTGCAAATTGTCGATGGCGCGCAATTTCACGTCGAAGAGGTTGCCCACCTGACGATGGCTGTTCGCATCGTTGCCGATGCCGTCGAATTGCAGGTAAGCGTAACGCAAACCGGCGTCGGCGGCTTCGCGGCAGAAATCTTTGCTCTTGGCAAATTCGATGCCGTTCGTCGCGCACTGGACGGAGTTATAACCGACTTTACGCGAGTACTTGATCGAATCGATGAAGTGCGGCGAGATCGTCGGCTCCCCGCCCGAAAACTGAACGGACATCTGGCGACGCGGTTTGATCGAAATCGCTTTGTCGAGAATGTCCGTCACGTCCTCGAAGCTGAGTTCATGGACGAAGCCGACTTGATTGGCGTCCATGAAACACGGGTCGCACATCATGTTGCAGCGATTCGTCAGGTCAATCGTCAAGACCGAACCACGCCCGTACTTGATCGTCGAAGACCCGTGATTATGCAATTTCTCGTCGTTGTGAGCTTGAATGTCGCGACCCGGAAACTGCGCCTCGATATGTTTGAGAAACGAAGAGTCCATCGCCATGATGTCTTCGATGTGGCCGTGCGTGGGGCAGTCTTTGATCATCCAAATCTCGCCGTTGCGTTCGACGATCTGCGCTTTCACTTCGCCCACCTTCTCGCTGAGCAAAATCGAGGGATCGATTACTTCCGCACTCAGGATTTTCGTGCGGGCTTCGATGACACACTTGGGGCACAAACTATCGGTCGTGCGCGGGAAGCCGAGCGGCGGCTTCGACTTCTGCCATGATTTTAAAAGCGGCTTGTCCGACCATTTGGGGATGAACGATTCGCTCGGTCGGTACTTGTTGAAAAACTGAATGGTATTGAACGCGCCCGCCGCGACGGCGGTCATTCCTCTTTCCACATGTTTGATGGGTCGCATTGTCTCTTCCTTCTGTAGCCAACCGCTCCGGGGCGGGGTCGAATATTTACATTGAACCGTTTGCTGCTAAATTTTCCTGAGCAGAAACATCACGGGAAGCGTTCCGACTGCCAGGCCGGACGAGAATGTAATCCGCGCATCCGGCTAAATGTAGCTTGCAGCTGCGCATTCAAGCGGTGGAGCGACTACTGGCGAGTGTCATCTCCAACACCTTTCAACTAACATTCTTCCTGTAATACTTGCTCTCTCTGAAATTAGAGAGACGGATTATTCTACCTTCCCAGCAATCTTTATGCCAGCAGACTGTAAATCCTTAACTGAACGAATAATTATAGTTAGCTGTAACCGAGGATTTGATAGAGCGGTGATTCGGGCAGCACATTCGTATCCTAAGAACCCAATTCAGAAACGGATGCCGGATGTGTCTCTTAACGACCCACATTCGTCGTTTAAGTTTGACGGGCTGACTTTTATGATACAGCCATTTGCCCGGTTACGGATTATTGCTACAAAAAGCAAGGTTCCTTCATCTTCATTCAGCAATTGTTTGAACCGGACGACAGGCGGAGGCGGCAACTAACTTCGGTCGTGTCTCAGAATTTATGCTGGGGTGAAATGAAGGCTCGGACAAGCTATTCTTTGAGGTGTGAGCTACGAAGAAGTTACTTGTCCGAGCTGTGCCTCTCGACACGTCAAGAAGAATGGCACAA
>JBPCIP010000044.1:0-6812 GCA_051006195.1 Pyrinomonadaceae bacterium | reverse complement strand
CCTCACTATTCGCCGCCAAAAGTGAGGCATAGCCTCTTTCTTTGGGGGCAGACTTAACGGAAAGGCAGAGCCTTTCCGCACATCGGGCGGCACAGCCGCAAGATTTAATATTCCGCGTAAGGTGAGTAATAATTTCCCTAACCCCGGCTTCACCTTGCAAACACAGCGAGTTCTCAAAGATCACTGACAGGCAGATCACTAAAGTAGTAGATCGGCTCAACAATCGTCCGCGAAAAACCCTCGGCTATAAAGCGCCGAATGAGGTATTCTTCAAACTACCACTTGTTGCACTTACTACTTGAATCCGCGTCTCTACGAGCAACAGAATAACGCACCTGCGATTCGCACAAAATGATATGACTATGAAAGGCTCCGGGCCAAACCTTATTGATGAATGTTCGCATCTCAGTTTTGTGCTCGCAACTGAAATGGCGTTCATAAGTTGTTGATTTGCTTAGCCCGATTTCAACTCCTGATTCGCATTATTTTGACTTCCGTATTCTGTGGTCTGTCTTCTGCTTTGTATTGCGCAATCCCTGATAACCTTTTCGTGACGTGTTCGTTACGGGCGTGTTAATATCCACGCCGTCATGAAAACGGATTTGATCCTCATTCGTCTGGTCTTCACCGCGCTGCTCGTGGCGGCTGGATACGTGCTGCATCCGATTCAAGGCAAGCCGCTTCTGTCCGCCGTCGTCGCCGCTTTTATCGCCGCCGCCATCATCATGTTTGAGCGGCGCATCCAACGCGCTTCGTTGAAGACGCTGATCGGCGCGGCCTTCGGGTCGATCATGGGCATCGTCGGAGCCTACTTGATCGGTTCGCTCATCATCAGCCAGCACACCGACGCCGTCGCGCCTGGCACGAGAGCTTTTCTGACGCTGGCGCTCATCTTTTTAATGGCCTACATCGGCCTCGTCGTGGGGGCGGCCAAAGGCGACTTCCTCGATCTCTCCGCGCTCGGCGGCATCTTCAGCGACAAGACGGCGCGGCGCGATTTAAAAATCCTCGACACTTCCGTCATCATCGATGGGCGCATCGCCGACATCGCCGAAGCCGGATTTTTGAGCGGCACGATTGTTATCCCGCAGTTCATCCTGCGTGAGTTGCAGCAAGTGGCCGACTCGCCCGACTCGAACAAGCGGCAACGCGGGCGGCGCGGTCTCGACATGCTCAATCGTCTGCAAACCAATAACACGCTTGAAATCCAGGTCGTGGACACGGACTTTCCGGCGGTGCGCGAAGTCGATCTCAAACTGCTCGAACTCAGCAAACAACTCGACGCCGTCGTTGTCACCAACGATTTCAACTTGAATAAGGTGGCACAATTGCACGGCGTCTCAATCCTCAACATCAACGAACTCGCCAACGCCCTCAAACCGGTCGTGCTGCCCGGCGAACAGATGCGCGTCTTCGTCCTCAAGGAAGGCAAAGAATATAATCAGGGCGTCGCCTACTTGGACGACGGCACGATGGTCGTGATCGATAACGCGCGCAAGGTGATCGGCAAGAACGCCGATATCTCCGTGACGAGCGTGCTGCAAACGACTGCCGGGAAGATGATCTTCGGGCGACTCTCCGAAGAGGGGCACGAAAACGGCAGCATCCATAACACGGATACGCGCGGCATCAACGGCAGCACCCGCCGCCCCTACCGCGATTCTCGTAGCGCGCCCGTCATCATCGCGCGGGGCATCGAGGATGATGATCCGCCGACGCACTGATACGGCGACCGGAACAGCCAACCAGGTTCATCCCATTCGATGTTATTCCTGCAAAGCCAAAAAGCACTTTCACAGGTTGCGCGCCGCACGCTCGACTCCGGAAGAGGAAGCGGCTGGCCGACCTGGCCATGTTTTGTCATTACCCCGAACCACCGGGTCGTGAAGTGATGTTACAGCGATGGAACATGCAAGCTTATGCGAACGCCGCCTGATTGCCGGATGGCGGCTGAATCTTAGTTCTTCGTCCCAGCGTCGAAATCATGAACATTGCCATCATCGTTGCTGCCGGGCGGGGCACACGCATGGGCGGTGAACAGGCCAAACAGTTTCGCGCCCTGGCGGGCGTTCCCCTCATCATTCACACGCTCAGGCGTTTCGAGCAGAGCACGACCATCGGAGAGATCGTGGCAGTCATGCCCGCCACGGAGACCGCCAACTTTCTCGCGCTGGCCGAGCGATTCCATCTCACGAAACTGGCGCGCGTCGTGGCCGGCGGCGCAACGCGCACCGCATCGGTGTGGCACGGGTTGAAAACCGTGCGCGCCGCGAGCGCCGGGATCATCGCCGTCCACGACGGTGTGCGTCCCTTCGTCACGCCGGAGGAAATTGACCGCACGGTGCGCGCCGCCGAAGAGACGGGGGCAGCTCTGTTGACCGCGCCCGTCGTCGACACGATCAAAGTAATCGAGGGCGAACGCATCGCACAGACATTGCTGCGCGGGAATTTGCGCCGCGCTCTGACGCCCCAGTGCTTTCGCTACGAACTGCTGCGTCGCGCCTATGAGCACGCCCGCGCCCACAATCTTGAAGCCACCGACGACAGCGCGCTCGTCGAATTGCTCGGCGCGCAAGTCGCCGTCGTTGAAGGCGACGCGCGCAACATCAAGATCACGCGCCCCGAAGATTTCGCCCTTGCGGAAATATTGCTCAGGGAAAATCATCAGTAGTCAGTTGTTCGTCGCCCGTTGTTTGTGCTCCACGGGCAACTCCGCTAAAAGATTCGATTGAACAATTGACCACGGACAAAAAACAACGGACAACTGACAACGAACAGCCTCTATGTTTCGCATCGGCATCGGACATGACACGCACCGGCTCGTGGAAGGAAGGCCGCTCATTTTGGGCGGCGTGGCTGTCGAGTCGGAGCGGGGCGCAGAGGGGCATTCGGATGCGGATGCGCTCTCGCACGCCATCACGGACGCGATCCTCGGCGCGCTGTGCGAAGGCGACATTGGCATGCATTTCCCCGACCACGACCCGCGTTGGAAGGATGCCGATAGTTTGCAATTACTGGCGCGCGTCGTCTGGCTGGCGAGCCAGAGTGGTTTCCGCGTCGTCAACGTCGATGCGAACGTGTTGCTCGAACGCCCGCGCCTGCGCCCGCACATTCAGGAGATGCGCGAGCGGCTGGCCGGGGTGTTGGCGTGCGAGGCGAATTGCGTGAGCGTGAAAGCCAAGACGGGCGAGGGGATGGATGCCGTGGGCGAAGGGCGCGCGGTCGTGGCGCAGGCCATCGTCCTGCTCGAACAAAGCAGAGGTTAGTGGTTAGAGATCAGTAGAAACTATTTTCGTGTAACCCCTAACCTCTGAATAATTATGAGACCACAGGACGTGATACGGCGAAAACGCGAGGGCGACGCGCTCTCTGAAGAAGAGATCAAATTCTTCGTGCAGGGTGTGACGAGCGGCGATTTCGCCGATTATCAAGCGGCGGCGTTGTTGATGGCGATCTTTTGTCGCGGCATGAATGAGAGAGAACAACGCACGCTCACCGAAGCGATGCTGCGTTCGGGCGAAACGCTCGACTTCTCTGATATCCCCCGGCCCAAGGCCGATAAGCATTCGACCGGCGGCGTCGGCGATAAAACTTCGCTTGTGATCGCGCCGCTCGCGGCGGCCTGCGGCCTCGCCGTGCCGATGATCTCCGGGCGCGGTCTCGGTCACACGGGCGGCACGCTCGACAAACTCGAATCTATCCCCGGCTATCAGGTGAAGCTATCGCTCGCGGAGTTTCGCCGCGTGCTGAAGCTCGTCGGCTTCGCGATGATGGGACAGACCGCCGAGATCGCGCCCGCCGATAAAAAACTTTACGCCTTGCGCGATGCGACGGCGACAGTGGAAGCGATTCCGCTGATCGTCGCTTCGATCATGTCGAAGAAACTGGCGGCGGGGTTAGACGCGCTCGCGCTCGACGTGAAGACCGGCACGGGCGCGTTCATGCGCGAAGAGGCGCGGGCGAGAGAACTGGCACGCGCTCTCGTCGCCACCGGAAACGCTTGCGGCGTCCACACTGAAGCATTGCTCACGGATATGAATCAGCCGCTCGGTCGCGCCGTCGGCCACGCGCTTGAAGTACATGAATGCCTTGAGATACTGCGCGGCGAGTCGCATGCGGGCGCGCGTCCCGTGCTCGATCTTTCGCTGGAGTTGACGGCGCGCATGGTGGCCCTGTCGGGCGTTGAGGCGACGCTTGATGCGGCGCGGGCGCGAGTTCGCCGCGCGCTCGAATCGGGCGCGGGCCTGGAATGCTTCCGGCGCAACGTCGAAGCGCAGGGCGGTGATGCGCGTGTGTGCGATGAACCGGCGCGTTTGCTTCAGACTTCGAGCCTGCACGCGGTTAAGGTAGAATCCACGCGCGCCGGATTTGTGACGGGAGTTGATGCCGCCGAGATCGGTCATGCCGTGGCCGTCATCGGCGGTGGCCGCACGCGCGTCGAAGACGGAATCGACTTTCAAGTCGGATTCGCCGCCGATGTGAAGTACGGCGATCAAGTGAACGCAGGCGACGCGCTCGGCATGCTCTACTGTCGCAGCCAAGCGCAGGCCGCTTCCGCCGCGCCGCGAATCCGTGCGGCTTACACCATCAGCGACGAAACGCCGCGCGAACGGCTGCAACTCATCAAGGAAGTAATCACCGCATGAAGATTTCGCAAGCAAAATTGCTCGCCCTCCTCTGCCTGCTCGCCCTCTTCTGCTCGTCCTGCGGGACGGGAAGCAACGCCGCAAGTGAAGATAGATCGAAGGTGCGCGTCGGGATCGTCTTCGATATCGGCGGCAAGGATGATCGCTCGTTCAACGCGGCGGCCTTCGATGGCGTCAAGCGCGCGGAGCGTGAACTCGGCATCATCTTGCGCGACGTGGAGCCGGGCAATCCCACTTCCATCGAACCGGCGATGCGCGCCTTCGCCGAACGCGGCTACGACTTGGTCGTCGGCGTCGGGTTCGCGCAAGCCCCAATCATGGAACTGGTGGCGAAGGACTACCCGAACATCAACTTCGCCATCGTCGATGGCGTGAGCCAACTGCCGAACGTCGCTTCGCTCGTCTTCAAAGAGCATCAAGGTTCGTATCTCGTCGGCATGATCGCGGCGCGCACTTCAAAGACGGGTGTGCTCGGTTTCATCGGCGGGATGGACATCGGGTTGATTCATCGTTTCGCGAAAGGCTACGAAGAAGGCGCACAGGCGGTGAACCCGAACATCCGGGTTATTCAAAACTTCGTCGGCGTGACTGACGGGGCATGGAACAATCCCGGCAAGGGCAAGGAGATCGCGCTCGCGCAGATCGGCAAAGGCGCGGACGTGCTTTTCACGGCGGCGGGCAATTCCGGCCTCGGCGCGTTCGACGCGGTCGAGCAGGCGGGCAAGGGCGCGGACGGTCGTGCCGAGCGTTTCGTCATCGGCGTGGACTCAAACCAGAATGCGGTCAAGCCCGGCTTCGTTTTAACCAGCATGGTCAAGCGCGTGGACAACGCGGTCTACGACATCGTGCAGGATGTCATCAACAAAAGATTTCAGGGCGGCATCCACGTCTTCGGCCTCGACAAGGACGGCGTCGCCTACGCGCTGGACGATTTCAATCAATCTTTAATCGACCCGAAAATCCTGCTGGAAGTCGAAGCGGCCAAGCAGAAGATCATCAGCGGCGAAATTCAAGTGACCGACGCGATGATGAAATAGGACAGCTATCAACCAGCAATTTTAAACCACGAACAGGAGCAACCAATGAAACGTAACGCATCCGCCGAATGGCGCGGCGGCCTCAAAGATGGCAAAGGCACGATCTCAACCGACAGCGGCGTGCTCGCCGATACGCAGTATTCCTTCAGCACGCGCTTTGAAGAAGGCAAGGGCACGAACCCCGAAGAATTGATCGCGGCGGCGCACGCGGGCTGTTTCTCGATGGCGCTCTCCGGTCAACTCGGTAACGCCAATCTCACCGCCGAAAGCATCAAGACGACCGCGAGCGTCAAACTCGAAAAGACCGACGCCGGTTTCACCGTCACCGAAGTTCATTTGCAAGTCGTAGCGCGCGTGCCCGGAGCGAGTCAGGAAGCATTCGAGACGGCGTCCAACAATGCGAAAGCCGGTTGCCCGATCTCGCGCCTGTTGAACGCGAAGATCACGATGGAAGCACGATTAGAAGCCTAAGAGAAAGGGATTAAGGATTGCTTCATTGATTCAATGAGAAATGAATCAATGAAGCAATCCCTTTCATCCATGCTCGAACTGCGAGACATCACGAAACGCTTCGGCAACGTGCTGGCAAACGACCGCGTGAGCATCAGCGTGCGGGCGGGGACGATTCATGCCATCGTCGGCGAGAACGGCGCGGGCAAGTCCACGGCGATGCGGATCGCTTACGGCTTCTACACGGCTGACGGCGGCGACATTCTCATCGACGGGGAAGTGCGCCGGATCGCGACGCCGCATGATGCCATCGCGCTGGGCGTCGGCATGGTCCATCAACATTTCATGTTGGTCGAAACGATGACGGTGGCCGAAAACATCGTGCTCGGCGCGGAGACGGGCAGTGTCGCCTCGCTCGATCTCAGACAGGCCGCGCAGGAGATTCGCGCGCTCTCCGACGAGTTCAAATTGTCGGTTGACCCGCATTCGACAATTGAGAATTTGTCGGTCGGGCAGCAGCAGCGCGTGGAGTTGTTGAAGGCTCTCTATCGACGCGCGCGGGTGTTGATTCTCGACGAGCCGACGGCGGTGTTGACGCCGCAGGAAGTGGAAGAGTTTTTCGCCATCCTGCGGCGCATGCGCGAGCAGGGAAAGACGGTCATCATCATCACGCATAAAC
>JBPCIP010000043.1:0-31719 GCA_051006195.1 Pyrinomonadaceae bacterium | reverse complement strand
GTGGCGGCGGCGCTGACCGACAGCGTGAATGCCAACGACGTGCCATATCTGCGTGAATTCCCTTATCTGGGTTTACCGCACGAGGGGTTCACCCACACGCACATGCATAACCAGCCGTAGACTCGTTGATGGTGAGTGACTGTGCAAAAGGGAATATCAGGTTGGTGGGAATTCGGCTGTCTCAGTTTTAACGTGTTGAAGGTAGAGAGACCTCAAGACACCATACTGTGCGACTGTTTCCGCTGAATGAAATCCAACCTGATTGATACCCGCCGGGAGGTTGAGTTAGACAGCGACTCTTCCCCCGGCGGCCATCAATCTTGATTGAGTTGTGATCATGAAAATCATGCGTACTAAATTTCTGATCATCATCGGAATAATTCTTAGCGGCCTTGCGATCGGCGGCATTCTTCGAGCCATGACGAAGCGCGCTCCCGGCGCTGAAGTCGCGCTCCCGAAGGCCATTATCCTTGATGCTAAAGCGACACTGGCTGATCGGCAGTTGCAAGCGGCACAAACAACGATTGAGCGCGCACCCGCCGATCCGCAGGGGTATAACCAATTGTGCGTGGCTTTTATGAAGAAGGCGCGCGAGACCGGAGACTTCAGCTTCAACGCAAGGGCCGAAACGGCGCTGAAGCGTTCCTTCGAGTTGTCGGCATCCGCGGAGAATTACGATGCGATCAAGTTGAAGGCCGCACTCTTGCTCACTTATCACCGCCTCGGCGAAGCCCTCGAAGTAGCGCGACGCGCTCAGGGCATGCGGCCACAAGACCCGATGAATTACGGCGCGATCACGGACGCGCTCGTCGAACTCGGCGACTATCAAGCGGCCACCGAGGCCGCCCAAACCATGATGGACTTACGACCGGACACCTCTTCTTACGCCAGAGTTTCATACTTGCGCGCTCTCTACGGGGATACGGAAGGCGCTATCGAATCGATGCGCGCCGCCGTCGAGTCGGCGAGTTCGCGCGACCCGGAGAGCGTCGCTTGGTGTCGCGTGCATCTCGGCGACGAACTGATGAATGCAGGCCAACTCGCCGCCGCCGAACACGAATACGATATTGCGCTCTACGTCTTCCCCGCTTACCACCTGGCTTTAGCGGCGAAGGCGCGCGCGCGTCTGGCCGCCCCCGGTGGTGACGCCGACGCCGCCATCGCCTTTTACCGGCAAGCGCAGGAGCGCGTGCCCCTGCCGGAATACGCCGTTGCGCTCGGCGACCTTTATGCGCAGCGCGGGCAAGCCAGAGAGGCGCAACGGCAATACGATCTTTTCGAGTTCATCGAGCGCGCAGGCTCCGCCGAGAGCCGCACCTATTCGCGCAACCTCGCCCTCTTCTGGGCTGACCATGATCTGAAACTGGATGAGGCGCTCGCCATCGCGCGCCGCGAACGGGAGGCGCGTTCCGACATCTACACCAGCGACGCGCTCGCCTGGTGTCTCTTCAAGAAAGGGCAACTCTCCGAAGCGAAAGCCTCAATGGAAGAAGCCCTCCGGCTGGGCACGCGCGACGCGCGCCTCTTCTATCACGCCGGGATGATCTACAAAGGCAACGGTGATCGCCGGAACGCCGCGAAATACCTCAAACGCGCGCTGGACGTGAATCCCTTTTTCGACGTGCGACAGGCGGAGATCGCACGCCGCACGCTGCGCACCATCGCTTCGTAAATTACCAGGTCGCTACACCTATTTCACAATCACAGTCACATCCTGCGAGCCGCAGAGCGATTTGAAGGTAACGTTGAAAGTGCCTTTGGTTTTGCTGATAGAGGTGATGCTGAATTTGAGAGAGTCGGTGTCGGCGTTGCCTTGTGGTTCGCGCAGGATGATGATGTCCGACCAGTTAGCGGTGGTGGCGTTGATGCCGGCGAGGTTGCTGCTGCCTTCAAGACTGGCGATGACGCTGGCCGAACCGCCGTTGTGGCTCAACTCCGTCGAGTTCGCGCTCAGGACGAGCGCGCAATTGTTGCGGCGCGCTCGCTCCCGCTTCGCCGCGACGCGAGCGGTTGTGGTGGGTGTTTCCGTATTCGCGTTTGCTTGAATCGGCTCAGGCGTCGTCTCCACCGGAGAAGAAGCAGCCGAGGGCGACGGTTCAGGCGAAGCGGCGGGCGTTGGAGCCATTAACGGGACCGATGTGAAGTTGATTACCGGAACTTCTGTGGTTGCGACCGGCGAAGGTTCGGGGGTAGCGACAACGATAGCAGGAGGCGCGGCGGGTGCGTTGTCGGGAGAAGGTTCAGGCGCGGCGACAATAGTTAGTGCGGGCGACTCGCTTTGAGCCGTCGGCGCGGGCAAACTCGTGCCCGCCTCAGCGACAGTGGCGAGACGCGGGGGCGCGGGGCCGATCTCGGCATCGAGTCCGGAGAGCGAGCCGTTGACTTTGAGATAGAGAGGTTCGATCACAGCGCGCCGCGCCAAATCGGGCGACTCCCGGTTGTAGCTTTTCAGATAGGCCGCGAGCGCTTCGCGTTCTTGACCGCCCGTTGCGAGCGCTGTGCCGAGTCGCCAGTGCGCCGTGCGCCAGTAGAGGCTTTTTTCCGGCAGCACGCTCACCGCGCGTCTGAGCGCAGCGATTGCTTCCGTCGTTTTTCCCTGACCGAGCAGAGCCGCCCCCGTCAATTCTTCGATGCGACCGCGCAGGATGTTTGAGATCGTGTTGCGCGGGATGGTGGGAACATCCGGTGTGCCGCCGCGCGCAATGGCATTTGCGCGCACATCGCGCAGTTCGTCGGCGGTAGTCGCCACGGTCGCTTCCGGCGCGTCGATGGCGGCTTCCACTCCGCCCCGTGCTCCTTCCAACAACTCCAGCGCGCTTTGCAGCGCGACGTTGCTACGAAGCAGACGCTGCGCCGCATAGAGTTGCCGATAAGCGCGCATCGCATCGCCGCCTGAGGCGAAGTCACTGGCGGCGGCGGCGATGGAAGCGTCGTTGACGACAGCAGCAGCAGCAGCAGCAGCAGCAGATGCATTGCCTTCGCTTGCCGGCACAGCGGCGGCGGCGGCATCCAACGCGAGGTGGAGCGCGAGCAGACCTTTGAGGACGCGCGCATTCGCTTCCGTGTCGGCGGCATTAGCTTGGAAGATGCTGGCGCGGCGTTCGGGCGCGAGCAGTTGGATGAAAGAATCGGCGCGGGCGGGCTTGCGCCCCGCGAGTTGCGTTTCGAGTTGCCCATCTTTGAAAGTAAAACTGCGCGCGAGTTCCTCAAACGCTTCGTGGTAGAGACCGGCGGCGGCGAGCGCGTTCGCCAGTTCATAATCGAGCGTGGGGAAACGTCCGTACTGGCGGGCGAAGCGCAACGAGCGTTCGGCTTCGAGCGGCAGTTTGTTGGCGACGAGCGCACGCGCCAGAGCGATGTGCGCCCATGTGTAACGCGGTTCGAGCTGCACGGCTTGCCCGGCCAAGTCCAGAGCGCGCGGCGTCTCGCCATGAGCGGCGTACCAGTAAGCCGCGCCGACGAGGAGCGGCAAATTGCGCGGCTCGTCCGCGAGCGCGGCGGCGAGTTCGCGTTCCGCTTCGTCTCTTTTCCCCATGTCGAAAAGCGCGAGCACGATGCCCGTGCGCGCCGCGCGATCACGCTCATCCGCTGCCGCCAACTCGCGATAAATCATCAACGCTGCTTCCGCTTGACCTGTCGCGCGGCGCAAGTCCGCGAGGCTGTGGCGCGCCGGTACGGAGCGCGAATCGAGTTCGACCGAGCGCGCGTATGCCGCCGCCGCTTCGTCGAGCCTGAGCGCGAGGCGATGCGACGCGCCGAGCGCCTGATGGGCGGCGGCCAGATCGAGCGCGAGCGTGCTCGCAGCCTGCGCGACGCGCATCGCTTCATCCGCCTGTTCAGCGCTCACGTAGAAGGCCGCGACGACGAGCAGACGCTTCGCATCCGCGCCCGCTTTCGCCTCAACCGCGCGTGCCAGTTCCAGCGCCGCCGCGCCCTGACCGCGCAAAAACAGATTGGCGGGCAACTGCGAGACTATTTCGTAGTACAACTTATCGGACATCTCCGCAGGAGCCAGTGCGACCGCTTGGGTGAACAACTCGATCCCGCCCGCCCCGTCGCCCGCCTGCAACTTCTCATCTCCCAGTGCCGCGTGCGCGCTCACTAATTGCTCCGCCGCGCGCGTTCCGAGAGACGATGCCGGGTTAGCTTCGCTAAACGCGCGCAATCCCTCGATGCGTTCTGTTACCGGCAGATTCAGCAATGCTTCGAGTTCCGCCTTCAACGCCTCATCGCTCTTCGCGCTTCTGCTCTTAGCGGCCTGATTGGGACGCGCGCCTTTGCCTGTCGTCCTGCGCTGCGCGAGAGTCGTGTTTGCTGCAAGGCTCAGCAGCAGGGTCAGAAAACAAACTGATGAGATCGTTTTTTTTATCTTCATAACAAACTTCCAACTTTCTCTTCGAGACCAGGCAGCGCTTCTACTTGCTGCCGCTCAGACCTTCGAGCAACACGCGCCCCACGGAGTTGCTCGGCGCTTGCACGCGCAGAATCGTGGCGAGCGTCGGCGCGATGTCGGCGGGCGTGGCGGCCTGTGAATAGCTGCCGGGCGCAATGCCGTGCCCGGTGATGACGAGCGGGACGTGCGTATCGTATGAGTAAGGCGAACCGTGCGTCGCGGGGATCGGGTTCGCGCCTTCGCTGAAATATTTGAAAGGCTCCTGCACGAGGATCACGTCGCCGCTGCGGCGCGGGTGAAAGCCATGCAGGACGCGGCGCGCGAGAGGGTCGGCGGGGGAAATGCTGCCGGTTTCGAGTTGTGTCCGCGTGAAGGCGCGATTGATGCCCGGCACGGTGAGCACGGCTTCCGCCACCACGCGCTCGATCTCTTCGCGGTTGATCTGATCGCGCTTCAGGGCGACTGTGTTAAAGAAAATGTTGCCGTTCAGGAACGACTCCAAAACGTAGTCGGCGGTCGAATCCTTCGCTTCATCCTTGCGCCCGAAGCGGGCGCGGACAGCGTTGCGCGCGGCGTTCAAAATGTCCGTGTTGCCGATGCGCCCGCCCGTCAATCCCATCGCCGCGGCGTGTTCGGGAATCGGCGCGACGCCGTGGTCGGCGGTGAAGACGACGAGCGTATGCTGCAAGCCGATCTTCGCGTTGACGAAATCCAGCAGCGTCCCGATCTGTTGATCCGTGCGCAGTGTGATGTCCATCACTTCCTGACTGTACGGCCCGAAGCGATGCCCGACGTAATCGTTGGCGGAGAAACTCACCGAGAGCACATCCGTGTCGGCGTCCGCACCGAGATTCTCATTCTCAATCGCCGTTTGCGCGAAGCCGACAAGCAGATCATTGGAGAAAGGCGAATTATCGAGCGCGCTGTAAAATTCTCTGCCGGGGGCCGCCGCGCCGCCCGTGATCTTGTGCGGGAAGGTGTTCGTATCCGGCGCTTTGCCGATGTTCTCCCAAGGCGGAGCGTCCGCCCCGGCGCGGCGCTCATACTCGCTCGTATCTTTGAGCAGGCGCGTCCATTCCATCCCGAAATATTTATCCGCCGGACGCGCTTCGTTATAGCGCACGGCCCACGCGGGCATTTCGTTGAAGTAGTAACTGGTCGAGACCATGTTGCCGGTGTTTGCGCTGAACCAGTAAGCGGCGTTGGCATGGCGACCGGCGGGCAGCGTCGCGCCGCGATCTTTGACGGAGATGCCGATCACTTTCGAGCGTCCGTTCGTCGTCAGACGAATTTCATCGCCGAGCGTCGAAGCGATCAAACGGCGCGGGCTGGAAGCCCGCTCGTTCGCGCCGCCGCCAAAGAGTTGCCAGCGTGGTTTGTCTGGCCGGTCTTCCGGGTCGGAGGCATTCGAGACGACACGCCCCGCATCGCGGTCGTACCAGTCGTTGGCGATGATGCCGGTCTCGGCAGGCCACGCGCCCGTCAAGAGCGTGGCGTGGCCGGGCGCGGTATAAGTCGGCATGTGATCGAAATTCGCGTTCGTCCAACGCGCGCCGTCGCGCAAGAGACGCCGCAGGCCGTTGGCTCCGAACAGATCGCCGAAGCGGTCGAGAAAGTCGTTGCGAAATTGATCGACGACGATGATGAGCACGAGTCGCGGCCTCGCCGCTGTCGCCGTTTGGTTCGGGCGTGCAGGAATTTGGGCGGCGGTTGCAGGAGTCGTCGCCGGAGCGCGTCTCGCCCGGCGCGATGATCGCTGCTGCTGCTGTTGTTGTTGTTGTGGTGGTGCGCCCGCGCTTTTGGCGAACGAGACGAAGGCGAGCAGCAGCGCGAGCATTAAACAAACGCCGGGGCGCTCTGAACGGACATGCGGGTGTGACATCGAAAGCCTCTCACACAGACGAATCGGGAGTCTGGACTTCGGGTGCAAATTAACGACGAGCATGAGGCCATGATAACATCACGGCGCGAGCCGGATGAAGGCACGCGAATAATCCTTAGGGGAGCGATCTGAAGAGGTGAGCGAACTGGATGCGGAATGGGCGCGGCGCATCGCCGAAGCCGAGCAGCGCGCACGCGCGAGCGGGCGCGGCGATGTTGCGGACTATCTGGCGTTGCGCGCCTTGAACGACATGGCGCGTGAGACCGGTATCGAATGGCTGCTCGCCGCCTTCCACGCGCACGCGGGCGAAGTCAACCGCGCGGGCGCAAGCATCAGCCTGACGAACGACGACGCACACCGTTTCCGCGTCGGCAATTCGACGATGGTCGGCAGCCGCCTGACCCTGCGCGCGGGCGTGCGCTCCCTGAGCATCGAAGCCGGTTGGCCGCGCACGCCGCACGACGGCATCGTGCGCGGCGGCGGCCTCGCTGCCGCGCGCGTCACACACTTCGGCGACCGTCGCGCCGGTGATGAACTCCTGCTCGTGCAAAGCGCCGGCGGCGCACCCCATTGGCTGATCCTCGACGAGATAGCAGCAGGAGGATCACGAACTGCGCTCGAAGAAGAACGCGTGCGGCGTCACGTCGCAAAGTTGTTGCCTTGAGCCTGAGAGCGGCAAACGATATGCGTTGCCACCTGCACGTTTTGGCACAAGATATCGTGCGGCTTCGCCTGGTGCATCCGCTCCCCTCATTCTATTCTTCTCATTTCATTACTTAACCGCTCATTCATCCGTTAACGGGCGCGCTGGCATGAGGCTTGCCATGCTCTTCAGCGTCTCGCTTTCATCGTTCGGATGAGTAAACGAGTCGCGGCTATCAGAGACGAGAACGCCGCCGCCGCTTATCTCTCGCCCCGTGAATGGCACGCGCCCCGCTCGCCGCAAGTTTGATATTGAAGGAGTTTGCATAATGATTAACCGACGCACAATTTTCCTGGCTGCCATCTCCGCTCTCCTGTTCACCTTCTGCTTGCCCGGCCTCGCCGCAGCGCAAAGCAACGACCCGTGGCGGCGCGACCGCGACCGCGACTATCGCCGCGACCGTAACCGGGATGATCGCCGCGATCATCGTCACGATGATGACGATGATCATGACAATGATCGCTACGGGCGTTCAGGTCGCTACGGCAACAACGACAGTCGCTACCTGCGCGACGTGGCCGAGCGCGTGAAAGACCGCAGTAGAAGTTTCGAGCGGAGCGTGGATCGTTTTCTCGACAACAGCCGCGTCAACAACACGCGGCGCGAAGATCACATCAATGACGATGTGAAAGAATTCCGACAGGCCGCAGATCGATTCAGAAACCGCATCGGCGACGGGCGCGATCTCAACCGCAGCAGCCAGGAAGCGCGTAACCTCATTCAGGCCGCTGACCACGCCGAACGCATGCTCTCGCGCCTGCGCGTTGACTCGCGCACCTATGCCGACTGGCGCGAGATCAAACAGGATTTGCGCGTCGTCGCCAACGCCTACGGTTTTCGCTACGACGGTTATGATGACGGTTACTATCGTCGCGGCGGCAACAACGACCGGCGCGACCGTGATGGCCGCAATGGCCGCAATGACGACCTCTGGCGTCGGCTGCCCAGCATCATCAATGGCCGCCCGTAATCGGCACAGCACAAGTCAAAGAGGATGAAAGCAACAGTGAAGACGGAGATTAACTTTTCCGTCTTCACTGTTGCTTTATCCTTTCCGACTTCTACTTTTGCACTCTACCTTTTCACTTTTGCCTTACAATAGGCGGCATGTCAGCACGCAGCACGGGCACTCTCTATCTCGTCGCCACGCCCATCGGCAATCTTGAAGACATCACGCACCGCGCCCTGCGCGTGCTGCGCGAAGTTGACCTCATCGCCTGCGAAGACACGCGCCACACGCGCGGACTCCTCAACCACTTCGGGATCGATACCAAAACCACCAGCTACCACGAGCATAACGAACGCGAGCGCGCCGTCGAACTTGCGGCGATGCTGGCACAGGGCGCAAGCATCGCCGTCGTCTCCGATGCGGGCACGCCCGGCATCAATGACCCGGGCTTTCGCCTCGTGCGCGCCTGCATCGAGCAGGGAATCAGCATTGTTCCCGTGCCCGGCGCGACGGCGTTCGTCGCCGCGCTCGTCGCTTCGGGTCTGCCGACCGACGAATTCTACTTCTGCGGTTTTCTTCCCGCGCGCCCGCACGCGCGCCGCCTGCGTCTCGCGGACTTGCGCGCCATCCCTGCTACGCTCGTCTTCTACGAAGCGCCGCACCGCATCGCCGCCGCGCTTGCGGACGCGCGCGAAATTCTCGGCGAACGCGAGGCGGCGGTCGCACGCGAACTTACCAAACTCCACGAAGAGATCGCGCGCGGTCGTCTCACCGATCTCATCGCGCGCTTCTCCGTTGAACCGGCGGCGCGCGGCGAAATGGCGCTCATCATCGACCGCACGGTGATCGCGGAAGCCGCGTGCGACGCGCGCCCCGCCGCCGATATCGACGCGCTCGTCGCCGCATTTGCGGGCGAAGGACTCGACCAGCGCGCCGCCCTCAAACGCGCCGCGCGCTCTCTCGGTCTGAGCCGCGACGAAGCCTATCGTCGCCTCGTCGCCGCCCGCGCTCAACACAAGCAGGAATAAGTTTTACAATTCGCAGGTGAGATCACACACAGGAGGGCACAGATGAACGACAGAGAAGAACAGGCCGAAACCTTCAATCAGGATCAGCAGGAGATGTTTCAAAACGCCGACACCAAACTCGGCGAGACGCGCCCGCACATACCCGGCGCGCAAAACGTCCCGCCGCCGGCTCCGCCGTCGTCCGCCGGCAGCGGCGATGCGGCTGCCACAGATACGCCTGTGCCCATCCTCGACGGCACGGAAATAACTTAAGCGCGCCCCGCTCAAGTTGCTCAGGAGCGGCGACGGCGGCGAACGATTTCAACGCGGCGCGCTGTAGTTCGCGCCTGCGAACAATTTATCGAGCCACAAATTTGCCAGTTTCTCCTGCACGGTGTTCGCGCGCAGGCGGTCGTTCAAATTTTTGAAGTCAACTTCGTCGAGCAGTTGGTCCTGGTTGAAGCAGGAGAAGACGAACGACTCCGCGCCCGTTCTGACATCGACGTGCCTTTGTAAACACTGCGCACAGACTTCCTTCATCATGCATTGCATCGGGCTGTTGATCGAGCCGACGGCGACATGCGCGGGTTTGAGGTATGGCGCGAGCAGGCCGTGACGCGCCCCCTTCACCGCCGCCATCATCCGATCCGAGCCGATGGCGATGATCCGCTCCACTTCGCTGAGGTCAAACAACTGCGCGCCCAGTTCGCCTTCGGCGTAAGCCTTCATCGCCAGCACGATGTTGCCGCGAAAGTGCCGGTCCTGCGCGCGGCGCGGCTCAATGCCAGCGCCCGTGTCGGTCGCCCAGATAACTTGATCGGTTGAGGCTTCCACCTCTTCGCGGCGGAAGAGGTCTTCGCCTTTTTTGTAGCCCGCGAAATAGACGACACGACAATTATTCTCCCGGAGCGCCTTCGCAATCGAGAAGAGCACGGCGTTGCCGAGTCCGCCGCCCGCGAGCAGGACGGTCTCGCCCGATGGTATCTCCGTCGGCGTTCCCGTCGGCCCCATCACAATAACCTCCTGCCCCGGCTGCAACCACGCGCACTGCCGCGACGACGCGCCCATCTCCAACACGATCAAACTCAACAACCCCTGTTCCCGGTCCACCCACGCGCCCGTCAACGCCAAGCCCTCCATCGTCAATTTCGTGTCGCTGAAGACGGGCGCGTTCGTCTCGTAATTTTGCAGACGATAAAATTGACCGGGATGAAACTTCCGCGCCTGCATCGGCGCACGCACCACTACATCGACAATCGTCGGTGTCAAACGTTCGACTCTGATGACGCGCGCGATCAACTCATCATCCAGTTTCCCGATGAGGCGCGCGAACTCCGAGGCATGCGCCGCCCGCTGCTGCCCGCCGCGCTGCGCTTCCCCGTCACTTCCTGCGAACAATTCATTCTCGGCAGCAGCGATCTCATCCGCAAACAGCGCGGCCACATGTTCGTAACCGAACTTCGCCGAAGCCATCGCCTTCACGACGTTCCCCGCATAAATCGGATGATTGTCGCCGTAGTAGGAGATGAATCGCCCGTCGTGTTCATAGGAAGTGAAGAACGCACTCTCGCCCTTTGCCGCCGGGACGAGTTGAAACTTCCCATCGCCGCCACGACGCTCGATCTTGTGCGGCGCGAAAAACTCGCCCCGCTCGTCGAGCGCGAATGTGCCCGGTCGCTCCCGCTCGTAGATCGTGTTCGGATTCGTCCCCGCCGCCACGCAAACGGTGCGCGCCGCAAGCCGCACCATCTCGCCCGAAGCCTGCCACCGCTTCGTCTCCGCGTCCCAATGCATTCGCTCGAAGATTACGCCCTGAACCGCGCCGCCTTCGTCCGCCACCGCTTCGACGGGACTCATGTTCTCAATGTAATCGATGCCCTCTTCGAGCGATTTGACGACCTCTTCATGATTGAGCCGGTAGGCGGGCGAATCCTGCAAGCGTTTACGATAGACGATTGACACGCCGCCCCACGCGCGCACGAGCGGCACAAAATCCGCCGCTTCGCCCGCCGCCGTCGCGCGCTCGCGCTCCGCTCTGATGGCGCGCCCATGTGCGAGATACTCTTCGTAGACGCCTCGCTCTTCCGCGTCGAACCGCGCGAAAATCACCTCCTCGCCGTACTGCGCGCTCAACGCTTCATGTCGCGCGAGCAACTTCTCGACCTGCACGGGATAGTAAGCGAACAATTCGGTCGCCGTATCAATCGCCGTGAGTCCGCCGCCGATGACGAGGGCGGGCAGGCGCACTTGTAAATTGGCGAGCGCGTCGCGCTTGAACGCGCCGGTCAGTTGCAGCGCCATCAAAAAGTCAGACGCTTTGCGGATGCCGCGCATGAGATTGTTCTTCATCGCGACGATGGTCGGACGCCCCGCGCCCGTCGCAATCGCGATGTGATCGAAGCCCAACTCCCATGCGTCTTCGATCTCCAGCGTACCGCCGAAGCGCACGCCGCCGTAGAAACGAAAGCGTTCGCGCCGCGCCAGCGCGAGATGAATCAGCGTCAGAAAATTCTTATCCCAGCGCACCGTGATGCCGTACTCCGAGACGCCCCCGAAGCCCGCAAGCACGCGCTCGTCCAAAGGTGATTCGATCTCGCGCACATCGATAACAGCGCGCGGGACAGCGCGTCCGCCGTCGCCCGTGAGCGCGGCGTCCAGTGGTTCGATCTTCAAACCGTCGATGCCGACGACGCCGAAGCCTTCGTTCAGCAGGTAGTGCGCGAGCGTGTAACCGGCGGGGCCGAGGCCGACGACGAGCACGTTTCGCCCGTTGTAGGGCAGCGCGTAAGGGCGTTTGGCGTTGAGCGGGTTCCAGCGCGTCAGGAGCGCGTAGATTTCAAAACCGTAGGGCAGTCCCAACACGTCCGTCAGCACACCCGTCTCGGCCTGCGGGATGTTCACCGGCTCCTACTTCTGAAAGATGCATGACTTCATGCAGTCGTTACAGATGCGATGCCCCGTGCCGGGACACATCGGGTTGTCGATCATCACGAGAGCGAGCGCGGCCAGAGAATCGCCGTCTCTTTGCAGCACGTGCATCTCGGAAATCTTCTCATCGAGCGGGCACCCTTCGAGCGCGATGCCGAGCGGGTTGCGCTTGAGCGACCCATCGCGTTCGTGCAATCCCTTCGAGCAGGAATCTTTATCGCGCTCGTGGCAATAGAGACAATAGTTGACTTCGTCCAACACTTCGCGCCGCGTGGCCCGTGCGTCGGTCAACCCGAAACCGTCGCGGCGGCGCAAGTTCTGAGCGAGGCCGCGCATCTTTTCCGGCAACGACGCATCGCCACGTTCGATCTGCACCAGATGCTCATAGTTCAACGGGTGCGGCACGCGAAAACTGACCCAACTCTTAACACGCGCCTTCGCCTCTGCCTGCACGCTATGCGCCGCCGCCCACGTCTCGACCAGCCGCAACGCACTCTTGACGAACGACGCGTTCTCATCCGGCGCATCGCCTTCGATAGCATCACTCTCATACTTCTTCAACGCGGCGGCGACCTCTGTTTCCGCCACCCGCACGCGCGCCTCTGTGATCTCGCCCAGGTTCCCGGCGCCGCCATTCTCATTAATCTCTGCCAATCGCTTTAGTCGCTCTTCCCAGTCGAGCAGTCGCAGGGTCATGCGCGCGAGGCCGAGTTCGTTGTCCGCCGCGAGCGTGTCGGGGAAGGCCGCGCGGCGCAGGGAGGCGAGCGCATCATGCGTCGCATCGAGATTGATGGTGCGAGCTTGTTGGGGCGGGACGCGCTTCAACGCGCGCCGCGTGATGAAATTCTTGAATTGAAAGACGGCATCCTGAGACTTGATATGACGCATGTGCGCCGCGTGTTCCCGCTCGACCGCAAAAAGCTGCGCGACGAAACGCGACAGATGCGGGGCGGCCTTGATGAGCAATTCGGATTCGGCCTGCGTTCCTTTCAAATTCGCGCCGCGCGAATCGAGATAGGCCATGAGGTCGGCGTCGAGCGCCGGATCATCCTTGCGCACCTGCGCATAAAACGCTTCGGCCAGTTGGCGCAAACGCTCCGGCTGATAGAGGTCGCGATAGTTGAAATCGTCAATGCCGAGGGGGAAATCCGCCTGCGCGCTGCCCGCCTCACCGGGCGCACCTGTGGTGCTGCTGCTGCGAGAAATAATCTGCATAAGTTCGTTCGAGAATCGACCCGTTTGAATTGTGTTCCAAGGGGGAGACAATTGAGGCCAGCCCGTGCTCGCTGCAAACGTTTAACCGGCGCGGACCTGTCCGCGCCCTAAAGTAAAAGTACCGCACTCGCGCCCGTCCGCAAAGCGGCTCGCTCAACTTTTGAGCAGGGAGGCGCGCTTGCCAACTGCGCGCCGGCAAATCTATAATCCGAGCGTCTTTAAGGCGCTATGGTGTAATTGGTTAACACGCTGCCCTCTCAAGGCAGAGAGTACGGGTTCGATCCCCGTTAGCGCTATCCCGGGGAAAAGGGAAAGGCCACTGCTGATGCGGCAGTGGCCTTTCCCTTTTTCTCTCCCGCGAAAAGTTGGCTTACCCATGAATGGGTTATGACCCGCCGGCGGCGTTGAAAGGCGCAATCATTCGACTATCTGTCGAGGTAGTCGAGCTTCGAGTTGTCTGCATTTGAAGCCGGCATCAACGTGGTGGCGACGCTGCCGCACGGTGGCGCAAATGCTTCGGCTGACTGGCCGTCGCAAGTCGGCAGAATACGCGAAGTGTCTTGAGAACTCGTTAATAAAATGGTAGATTCCGCCCGAATCTTTGAGACTTTCGGTAGCGAACCCCTGCCGTGATTTATCGAACGTCGTAACTGCACTCGTCTGTCGTAACTTTTGCTCCGCGTCGCTTGGCGTCATAGCCGGCGGGCAAGATGAAGGGGTTTGATCACACCTCATTACTTCTCGCCGTAAGGGCTGAAAACGCACATGTCGCGGCGGCGATATTTTAGAGTCAGGGAATGAGGAATTGGAAAACATAGAGCGTGCGCAGTTCGTGGTGTTGACCGGTCATCTGGATGACCAGTCTTTGCCCGACCTCATTAGAATGTTGCGCGTGCAGCGAAAGTCCGGGCGGCTCCAGGTCGAATACCCAGACGCGCCCGGCTCCTTTTTCTTCGAGGAGGGGCACATCATCGACGCCCAGCTTGGCGGCCTGCGCGGCGTGGAAGCTCTCTACGCCGCCATCTCCCTGCACGGCGGCGCGTCCTTCAATTTCAATCCGCTCGTCAGACCGCCGGAGCGCAGCATCGACCGGCAGGAACAAAAATTCATCTCGGACTTGATCGAAGTTCCGCAGCGCGAAAATCCGGCGGAGATCGAAGTTGCAAGCGACGCCGCCGCTGTTCCGACAGCGTTACCGCGATTGCCCCACAACGCGTCTCTCCAACTCGCGCCCGTCCCCGCCGAATTGATAACTCCACTCGAAGCGCGCCTGACGGCGGTGGAGGCAGCGATCAGTTCCACTTCGCGTCGCTTCTCCCGCGAGCGTCTGGTGTACGCGGTCATTATCAGCTTTCTCATCGGACTGACTCTGATTACCGCCTTGCAAGCCATCTTCGGGTCTTTCCTCGCCACGTCTCCCGCGTCCGCGACCGAAGCGGCGAGGTCGAACTCGCCGCCCGCCGCCGCCGCTGCTGCTGCTGCTGCTGCGACGCCCGTGCTTAAAGAATTGGAAGGCGTTGCTCCCGCCCTCGAGCGTGAAGGCATCCCCTCTGCGGCGCAGCAGGGGTCAGGCTTGACGAAACAAGCGACGCCTGCGACGAAGCAAGCACGGCAATCGTTTGAGCCAACTGTGACGGCAGATGCGGCGCGCAGGACCGGCGGCAATTCTTCAGCACGCGGCGGCGAGTTCGTTGTCAGCGTCCTCATGGACGTGAAGAACGGGCGGGTGACGAAGGCTCGCGTCTTGAATTCGCGCCCCGGCGCTCGCTCCGCCGAGTCTCGTGCGCTCAAGACAGCGCGCGAGCGTCGCTACCCGGACAATTTCACCGGGAGCGAAAGAGTGCAGATCAGAGTGAAGCCCTGAGTGGACATTCCTCATGCGGCCTTTGCGGTTGGCCGCGCGACGCGGCGAACGGTAGACGCAACGGGCGGAGAAAAGAGATGCTGTTCATCCAAAGCAACAATCTGGCATTCTTCCTCGACGAGGGCGAACGCCTCCGCCTGCTCGACGCCCTGGCGAAGCGGGAACTCACGCCGCTCATCCGCTCGGCGCGGCGGCGTTGTTTCGCTTTGCTTCTGGCGGACGCGCAAGACACGGCGTTCGTCGAATCGGCGGCAGCGGAGTTTGAACGCGAGTACGTCGCGCAGCCGCCGTGGCGGCTGCGCGAGTCGAAGCGCGGCGGCGAGCACACGCCGGGCGAACTGTTCAGCGCGGGCGACTGCATGTTCTTCCTCGTCTTCGGCGCGAGCGCGGAGGCGGGCCTGAGCGCGGGCATCATCTATAGTGTGGACACGACGGAGCCGCTGACGAAACTCGACCGCTTCTGCCGCGACGTGCGCGGGGCGTTGATCAAATTCGGGAAAGTGGGTGAGGGCGCGGCAGCAGCAGCGAAAGATGATGAGGATGAGGAGCAATATGATCTGCCGTGCTGGAAAAAGCGCGCCCTCCCATCGTCGCAAGGGTTGGCGCGTTTCATCGCCGTCCAGCCGATGGATTTCGCCGTCGCCGCGAAGTGCAAAGGCGGGGCGCGGCAATTCATGCGCGCCGCCGAATTGATGGAGCACGGGGCGGTGCGTCTGTTTTTGCGGCGCGTACAAGAGATGCGCCGCGAGGGCTACACGCCCCGACGACTGTTCGCGGAGGCGGACACGCTCTCGGTCGCGGGCGTCTCCGTCGAGAAAATGTTGGAGGCGGGGTTGATGCAGCGCGAAGTGAGAGTGACCTGCCGGAAGTCCGGCCACGCGCTGTTCGATCTGCCTTCGCCCGATTCGCTCGCGGCGATCACGATCAGCAAAGCGAAGTGCAGCCAGTGTGCCGCGCCGGTGGCGGACGAGGTCGTCGAGGAGACGCTTAACCCGACCTGGCTCGCGCTCTCGCTGTTGGAAGACGGCGCGTGGCTCAACCACCGTATCTACAAAATCATCCGCGCGCTCGGCATCCCGGACAGCGAGATCGCAAGCGGCCCGCCCTCCTCCCACGGCGAGTCGTATCTGGCCGCCGACGTGTGCAGCAACTCCTTCCTGTTCGTCACCAAAGACGGCGACTTCACCCCGGCCTTCTGCCGCCGCGTCGTCGAGACTGTCGCGGAGACGGAGGCGACGCACCTCATCATCGTCACGACGGGCGCGGTTGAGGACGAAGGACGGCTCCGCCTGTACGAGTTCGCTTGGCGGCGCGCACGCGGCGGGCGCGATTTGGATACGACGTTCGTCGAAGGTCTCGACGCGGCGCGGGCGGAAATCGAACGCGCTTTCGAGCGGGCGGTTCATCGCGAACTGTCGCACCATCTCTTCACACTCGACGCTGCGCTGGGCTTCGGGGCGAGCAATTTCGTGCTCGACTGGTTTAAGTTGATGAATGCTTCCGGCGCGGGCAACCGGACAACGGGCGACGGTGGTGTCGTCGTCCCGCTTTTTCCCGGCCTCAATCAGCGGGTCGCCTCGTGACGTTGACCACAGTCTCGGTAGCGCCTCAAAAGTAGGGAGAGTCAGTACCGCCCGGCTTAAGCCGGGCGGTTGTTATGGGAGCGATGACCTGTCCACTATTGCGGGCGGTATTGACCCGTTAGTTCAATTGGTGATTTCGCCGAAGTCGGAAACCTGCGTGGTGATCTGAGCTTTATCGCCAACGACGACAATCGCCATGCGTTCGCTGCGCAGGTGCTCGCGCGCGATGCGCTGCACTTCCTCAGGCGTGACGGCGAGAACGTTCTGCACGTAGCTGGTCAGATAGGTTACGGGAAGCCGGTGTAGGTCGAGAAAGGCGAGTTGATTGATGATGCCGCCGCGCGAAGAATTCTGGATGGTGAAGATGCCCGCCAGATAATTCTTAATGCCCTGCAACTCGGCTTCGGGCGGCGGCTCTTTTTGCAGCAACTCGATCTCTTTGAAAATCTCTTTGAGCGATGGGCCGGTGACGGCGGTCGTCACATCGGCGATCTCGACCCAGAAGGCGTCGCGGTAGTGCGTCGTGAGTTGGCTGGTCGGCGAATAGGTGTAGCCCTTCTGCTCACGGATGTTCGAGGTGATGCGCGAGGCGAACGAACCGCCGAGCAGGGAGTTGGTGACGACTAAGGCCATGTAATCCCTGTGGCTTGGATCGACCACGGGCAGCCCCAGATAAAGCGTTGACTGCGGCGCGCCGGGACGGTCGATCAAATTGATCTTGCGCACGGAGACGGGCTTCGGAATGTTTTCCACGGGAGCCGCACCGCGCTCCCATGTGCCGAAGGCTTGCGTGATGCTCCGCCGCATCGCGGACGAATCAAAACGCCCGGCCACGTAGATGCGCGTGCGCGCCGCGCCGAAGTTGTCTTGGTAGAATTTCCGCACATCGGCGATGGTGAAAGTTTTGATCATCTCCTCGGTCGGATAGAGGCGACCATAAGGATGGTCCTGGTAGAGCAGTTTGCGGAAACGCTCCTGGGCGAGCGTGCCGGGCTGCGATCTGGAGATGCTGAGGTTGCGGATGCGGTCTGTCTTCAGCCGCTCCAACTGCGCGGCGGGGAGCGCGGGGCGTCGCATCACATCGGCCATCAGAGAGACTAACTGCGGGCCGTACTCGGAAAGCACATCGGCGCTGATGGTCGTCTGGTCGGGGCCGACGCCGATGCCGAGGCGACCGCCCATGCGCGCCGCTTCCTCCGCCATGGCTTCGGCAGTGCGCGTCGTCGTGCCTTCCTTCATCAAGTCGCCGACGAGATCGGCCAGCCAGATTTGCTCCGCCGCCTCGTTGATGTTGCCCGCGCGCACGTATGCGCTGACGGTCACTTTCGGGATCGAGCCGTAAGGCACGAGCGTCACCTGCGTTCCGTTCGTGAGCGTGAAAGTTTCTTTGCGCGGCAGCGTGAAAGGCTTCGGCGTCGAGCCCGGCGGCGGCGTTTGTTTCTGTTGCGCGAAAGCGACGGGCATCGAGAGAAGCAGCGCGATTAAAGCTGCGGCGTTGACGAGGGCGGTAAACTTTTTCGAGTTCATCTGTAATTCTCCGTTGCAGGCTGTTCGGACGAAAAGGCG
The DNA here is from genome assembly GCA_051006195.1 of Pyrinomonadaceae bacterium. Taxonomy (GTDB): domain Bacteria; phylum Acidobacteriota; class Blastocatellia; order Pyrinomonadales; family Pyrinomonadaceae; genus JAIVJZ01. Next base: position 13,629 of record JBPCIP010000043.1, on the reverse strand, counting down.
CTAGCTCGCGGCCTTCGGGACGACTCGCAACACTGTGCGATTGCCCGTGCGCAGGTATTCGCGCGCCGTCTGTTGAATAACTTGCGGCGTCACTTTACGAAACTCCGCTTCGAGCGTGTTGATGCGCGCGGGGTCGTCGTCGAAGAGGGCGAAACTGGCGAGCAGGTCGGCGCGTCCGAAGCCGTTTAGCTGGCCGAGGATGTTGTAAAAGTTCGAGCGCACTTTGGTGACGGCGCGCTCCAGCATCAACGGGTCGATGGGTTTGTCCTGCACTCCTTTAACCACCGTGTCCACCGCCGCCATGATCTCTTCCGGCTTCGTCTTTTGATCGTGGAAGAGATAGCCCATCCAGAGCATCGGGCCTTGATAGTTGTACATGTTGCCGAGCAGATTCGTGCCGCCGAGAATGGAGTCGGTGTAAGCTCTCCGGCTGACGAGTTCCTGACGAAGCAAACTATCGTCGCCCTGCAAAAGCAACTGGTCGAGCAATCCCATCGCGTAGTATTCGGGCGTGTTGCGCGGCGGCAGGTGATAGGCGAAGGCGAGCGCGGGACGCTTGGCGAGCGCATCCTGTTTGGCGGCGTTGCGCTCGACGGTCTGGCGCGGCTCGCTCAAGTCGGGCGTCGGCGGCACTTTCGAAGAAGGAATCGCGGCGAAGTATTTTTCGACCATCGCTTTCGCTTCCCGCTCGTTGAAATCGCCGACGACGACAAGCGCGGCATTGTTCGGTGCGTAATAGGTTTTGAAGAATTGCTGCACCTCTTCGAGTTTGGCGGCTTCGATATCTTTGAGGTCGCCGTAGAAGTTATGCGCGTTGTACCAGTTGGTGTTGGCATGCTGCGGCATGTCGAGCCACGGGAAGCCACCGTAGGGCGTGTTCAAGACATTGACTTTGACTTCGTTGCCGACGACGCCCTGCTGGTTCTGCAAGTTCTTTTCCGTGATCGCGAGGCCGCGCATGCGGTCGGCCTCGGCCCAGAGACCGGTCTCCAGTTTGTGCGCGGGCAGAATCTCAAAGTAGTTAGTGAAGTCGAAGCGGGTCGAGCCGTTCAGGATGCCGCCGTTCTGCTGGACCAGACGGACGAACTCCATCTTGCCCAAGTTCTGCGAGCCTTGAAACATCATGTGCTCGAAGAGGTGGGCGAAGCCCGTGCGCTCGCGCGGCTCGATGCGAAAACCGATCTGATAATAGACGGCGATGGCGACGGTCGGCGCGCTCGAATCGGGCGAGAGCACGACCTTCAAGCCGTTCGGCAGTTTGTAATAAGTGACGGGCACGTTGATGTTGGTCTGCGCCGCAGGGCGCGCCGCCCGCCGCCGTTGTGCGTGCGCGTGCTGAAGGGCGGAGAGCGAGAGCACCAGGGCGAGTGCCGCGACGAAGGGGCGGCGGACGTGATTTCTCATAAAACCTCCAAGTTAAAGCAAACTGAATTTAAACTTTGACGGGCACATAAATTAACAGGCGAGAGAGAATTTTTTCAACCGGGCTGGGAGGTTGTGTGTGTGCCGACGGTGTTCTAGTGCCCGCTTGTTTCGCTTGTCGTTTAGCCATGAAGAAGTTGAACGCGCTGTGCGTGAATTAAAGAAGCTTCGCCGTATCGTATCATCATTCAGCTAAGATTGACTTGGGCGGACGGTGCAAGCAGAATAGCGAATCTCTTCAAGTGATGATGGCGAAAACACGAGACATGCAAACAAAGACCGCCGGCACATTCGTCCCGCGCAAAGAGGGGCGCAGTAAGGTCACAGGTGCGGCGCGCTATGTTGACGATTTGACCCTGCCCGGCATGCTTTACGGCGCGACCGTGCGCAGCTCCGTGGCGCGCGGTCGCATCCGTAGTGTGACCTTCGGCGACGGCATCGCGTGGGATGAATTCGTCGTCGTCACTGCCAAAGACATTCCGGGCGAGAACGCGGTGGCGCTCATCCTGCTCGATCAGCCTTATCTCGCCGCCGAATTCGTCAACCACGCGGAGGAGCCGATTGTGCTGCTCGCGCACGAGGATAAGCATCTGCTCGAACGAGCGCGCCGCTCGGTCACTTTTGAGATAGAAGCTTTGCCGCCCGTCCTCACGCTCGAAGACGCGCTCGCGCAAAAAGAGATCGTCTGGGGCGAGGACAACATCTTCAAATCCTATCTGGTGGAAAAGGGCGACGTGGACGGAGTTTGGGACGAGGCCGCTTTGGTCGTCGAAGGCGAATACCGCACGGGCGCGCAGGAGCAGCTTTACATCGAGACGAACGGCGTCATCGCCGTGGCGAACGAAACGGAGGGCGTCACCGTCTGGGGATCAATGCAGTGCCCGTACTACGTCCACAAGGCGCTATTGAAATTGTTCGCGCTCGCGCCGGAGAAGGTGCGCGTGATCCAGTGTGAGACGGGCGGCGGCTTCGGCGGCAAGGAGGAATACCCGTCGATGATTGCGGGGCACGCCGCGCTTTTGTCGTGGAAGGCGGGGGGGCGTCCCGTCAAATTGATCTATGATCGGGCGGAAGACATGGTCGCCACGACGAAACGTCACCCGTCGCTCACACGTCACCGCACGGCTGTGACGCGCGATGGCAAGCTGCTCGGCATGGAGATCGAGTTCGTCATCGACGGCGGCGCATACGCGACGCTCTCGGCGGTCGTGCTCTCGCGCGGCACGATCCACGCGGCGGGGCCGTACCAGTGTCCGAACGTGCGCATCAGCAGCCGCGCGGTCGCCACCAACGTGCCGCCGCACGGCGCGTTTCGCGGCTTCGGCGCGCCGCAATCGATCTTCGCGTTGGAGCGGCACATGGACGGGGTGGCGCACGCCCTCAATCTCAGCCCCGCAGAGTTTCGCCGCCGCAACTTCATCCGTGAAGGCGAGGCGACGGCGACGGGGCAGGTCATCCACGAGCCGGTTGATATGGCGGGGTTGTTGGACCGCGCGTTCGAGTTGACGGATTATGAGGCCAAGCGCGAACGCTTCGCGCGCGAGAATGTCGGGCGCACGCAGAAGCGCGGGATAGGCTTTGCGTCCTTCATGCACGGCGCGGGGTTCACGGGTTCGGGCGAAGACTATTTGCAATCCGTCGTCGGCGCGGAAGCCAGCGCGGAAGGGCGCGTCCGCATCCTCGCCGCGAGCACCGAGATCGGGCAGGGCACGAACACGATCTTCGCGCAACTCGCCTCCGAAGCGCTGAAGATCGATTACGATCTGATCGACATCGGGCAGCCAGACACGGGCAACGTCCCGAACAGCGGCCCGACGGTCGCCTCGCGCACCTGCATGATCGTCGGCAAGCTGGTCGAATCCGCCGTGCTCGGTCTGAGACAGACTTTGCAGGGCGCAGGGCTGCTGGCCGATGCTTACACGCAAGATCAATGGCAGGTGGCGTGTCGTCGATACGCGGAGCGATACGGGGTGTTGAAATCCTTCAGCCAGTACAAGCCGCCGCCGGGCGTGCGCTGGAATGACGAGAAGTATCAGGGCGACGCTTACGGGGCTTACGCGTGGGCGGTCTACGTCGCGGAAGTGACAGTTGACATGGTGACGTATGAGGCGCGCGTTGATGACTTCGTCGCGGTGCAGGAGGTGGGCAAGGTCGTTCATCCGATCCTGGCTGCCGGACAGATCGAGGGCGGCGTGGCGCAGGCCATCGGTTTCACGCTCTACGAAAACGTGGTCTGGCGCGAGGGGCGCATGCTTAATAATCAAATGACTAACTACGTTATGCCGACCTCCGCCGACCTCCCGCCGATCCGCGTCCATTTTGAGGAACAACCTTACGCCTTCGGTCCTGCGGGCGGTGCGAAGGGCATCGGCGAACTGCCGATGGACGGCGGCGCGCCTGCTATCCTGAACGCCATCGAACATGCGACCGGCGTTTGGTTCAACCACGTCCCGCTCATGCCCGAAGCCTTGATGCAGGGATTGAGCGAAATCACATGAGCACCGAACCGAAGCGCGAAGTTGATGTGACCTGCACGGTGAACGGCGTGCAACACACTTTGCGCGTCCATCCGATGCGGCGGCTGCTCGATGTGCTGCGCGAAGAGTTGCGTCTGACCGGCACGAAAGAGGGTTGCGGCGAAGGTGAATGCGGCGCATGCTCCGTGTTCATCGACGGCGAACTCGTCAACAGTTGTCTCGTGCCCGTCCTTCAAATAGAAGGCGCGGACATCAAGACCATCGAAGGCGTCGCCAATGGCGCCGAGCTTCATGCTGTGCAGCAAGCCTTCATCGACTGCGGCGGGGCGCAGTGTGGCATCTGCACGCCGGGCATGGTGCTGGCCGCCGTGAGCCTGCTCGAACAAACACCGCAGCCGACTGACGCGGACATCCGCCACGGCCTCGCCGGAAATCTCTGCCGCTGCACCGGCTACATGAAAATCTTCGATGCGGTCGTGCGCGCCTGCGAACGCGCGGGGAGTACAGCGTGAGAGCGTACCTGCCCGACTACGAACTGCGTGCGCCGAAGAATTTAAGCGAGGCGCTCGAACTGCTGGCGCGCGAGCCGGGCGTGTGGCGCGCCTTCGCGGGCGGAACCGACTTGATGGTGCTGCTCGACTTCGGGCAACTGGCGCACCGGAATTTTTTGAGCATCCGGCATCTGCCGGAATTCACCGGTATCGAAGTCACGCCGGAGCATGTCGCGCTCGGCGCGCTCACGAGCTACACCCAAATTCAACGGCACGAAACGATGCAACGCGAGTTTCCCCTGCTGTGCGCGGCGGCGCGCGAGACGGGCGGCATCGCCATCCAGAATCGCGGCACGCTCGGCGGCAACATCGTCAACGCCTCGCCCGCCGCCGACTCGCCGCCCGCGCTCCTCGTCTACGACGCCGAACTCGAACTCGTCTCCGCGCGAGGCACGCGCCGCATTGACTACCGCAACTTTCACACCGGCTACAAACAGTTGGACCTGCGCGCCGACGAACTTCTGTGTCGCATCCGTCTGCCGCGCACGACCGCAGACTTAAAGACCTACTACCGCAAAGTCGGCACGCGCAAAGCGCAGGCCATCTCGAAAATCTGCTTCGCCGCCGGGGCGCGCCTGCATGACGGGCGCATTACGGACGCGCGTATCGCGCTCGGCAGCGTCGCGCCGACGGTCGTGCGCTGCACGCGGGCGGAAGATTTATTGCGCGATCAGAAACTCGATGCGGCAACGATCACAGCGGCGTGCGCGGCGTTGGCACAGGAGATCACGCCGATTGATGACATGCGCTCGACCGCGCAGTATCGCCTGCGGGTTGCCGCAAATTTGCTGGCGGATTTTTTGCGACAACTGACATAACAGTAGAGGCAGGAAGCCCTTGCTCCCACCAAACTCTTTTTATCCGGCATCACCGAACATGAACTCGCCTGAATTCGTCATACGCGGTCGCCGCGTGGTCACGCCGGAGGGAAGCGCGCCCGCGTCGATCCATGTTCGCGGCGGGCGCATCCACGCGGTCGGCGCGTTCGATCTTGCGTCGCCCGGTTGCCCGCTCATCGAAGTTGACGACGGGGCAATCGTGATGCCGGGGTTGGTGGACACGCACGTTCACATCAACGAGCCGGGGCGGACCGAGTGGGAGGGTTTTGACACGGCGACGCGGGCGGCGGCGGCGGGCGGCGTGACGACGCTCGTCGAGATGCCTCTGAACAGCATCCCGGCGACGACTGCGCGCGAACATCTGGAGACGAAACGGGCGGCGGCTATGGGCAAGTGTCACGTTGACGTGGGTTTTTGGGGCGGCCTCGTGCCGGGCAACGTCGCAGAGTTGCGCGGCATGTTCGACGGCGGCGTGTTCGGCTTCAAATGCTTTCTCGTGCCGTCGGGCGTGGACGAGTTTCCGCATGTGACGGAGCGAGACCTGCGCGCGGCGATGCCTGAACTGGCTCGTCTGGGCGCGCTCTTGATTGTTCACGCCGAGATGCCCGCGCCGATTGAGGCCGCGCTTGCAACGGCGGAGGGGGAAGAGAAAGCTGCCGACCCGCGCCGCTACGAGACGTTCCTTCAATCGCGCCCGAAGGCGGCGGAGGATGAGGCCGTCGCGTTGATGATCCGTCTGTGCCGCGAGACGGGCGGGCGCGTGCATATCGTGCATCACTCGTCTTCGTCGTCGCTGCCGCTTTTGCGTGCGGCGAAACGTGAAGGTTTGGCCGTCACTGCCGAGACGTGCCCGCACTATCTCACTTTCGCGGCGGAGGACGTGCCCGGCGGCGCGACCGAGTTCAAGTGCTGCCCGCCCGTGCGCGAGCGCGAGAACCGAGAACAACTGTGGGACGCGCTCGACGAAGGCGTGCTTGAGATGATCGTCTCCGACCATTCGCCGTGCCCGCCGGAAATGAAGCGGCGCGAGACGGGCGACTTCCTGCAAGCGTGGGGCGGCATTTCCTCTTTGCAACTGCGCTTGCCAATCGTGTGGACAGAGGCGCGGGCGCGGGGCTACACAATCGAGCGAGTGATGGAGTGGACCGCCACCGCACCCGCGCGTCTTATCGGGTTGGACCGGCGCAAAGGCGCGCTCCGGGTCGGGTGTGATGCTGACATTGTGGTCTTTCGTCCCGAAGCACAATTTCGGGTCGAGCCTACGGCGATGCTCCATCACCGGCATAAGCTGACACCGTATGCGGGGCGCGTCCTCGACGGCGTGGTTGAGACGACCTTCCTGCGCGGCGAGAAGATTTACGAGCGCGGCGCATTTATGAGAGAGCGGACGGGCGCGCTCGTCGCGCGAGGTGACGCATGAATGATTTCATTGAATTAGTTGATCTGGCGGCGGAGCGCGTGGGCGGCGCGGTGCTCTACGCCAACGACGATTTTTTCGCGCCGAAAGAAAATTTGCTGAAATCGAGTGCGCCCGTCTTCCGCGAAGGCGAGTACACGGAGCGCGGCAAGTGGATGGACGGCTGGGAGTCGCGCCGCCGTCGCACGCCCGGCTTCGATTGGTGCATCATCCGCCTGGGCTTGCCGGGCCGTCTTCGCGGCGTCGTCGTGGACACGAGTTACTTCAAAGGCAACTACCCGCAGCAATGCTCGCTCGAAGTTTGCGCGATGGACGGGCAGCCCGATCTCGATCAACTGCTGGATGCGTCGGTCGAGTGGACGGAGGCGTTGCCCGTGTCGCAACTGAGCGGCGATTCGTCAAATTCGTTCCCCATTCAACACGGAGGGCGCGTCACGCACTTGCGCTTCAAGATTTACCCGGACGGCGGCGTGGCGCGTCTGCGCGTCTACGGTGAGGTCACGCCCGATTGGGCGCGCGTTGTACGCGGCGGCCTCGTCGATCTGGCGGCGGTCGAGCATGGCGGATTGGTGCTCGCGTGCAGCGACATGTTCTTCGGCCACCGGCACAATTTGATCATGCCCGGTCGCGCTGCCGACATGAGCGACGGATGGGAGACGAAGCGGCGGCGCGGCCCCGGCCACGATTGGGTCGTCATCAAACTCGGCGCACGAGGATGTGTTCAGCAGGTTGAAGTTGACACCGCGCACTTCAAAGGCAACTACCCGGAAAGCTGTTCGCTCGAAGGCTGCGACATCACGCCCGGCACGGCAGCAGACGCCGACGCGCTGGCGAACTGCGCATGGTCGGAGATACTGCCGCGCACCAAATTGCAGGCGCACACGCGCCATCTGTTTCTTGATGAACTAAAACAGTCGGGCGCGTTGACGCATGTGCGCTTCCATATCTACCCGGACGGCGGCGTTAGTCGCCTGCGGCTCTACGGGAGCGTTGAAGAACAGTAGAAATGCGCTCGGAGCAGATACGCGCGCCTGAAACTCAGGGGCGAATTGATGATGGACTGGCAGGGAAATCTCAAACGCTTGAACGCCTTGAGTGACGGGGAGGCGCAATCCGACCTGCTCAGGTGTTGCGGCTCGACGCGCTGGGCGCGGCGAATGTCGGCGCAGAGGCCGTTCGGCGCGGTCGAAGAATTGATGACGGCGGCAGATGAAATCTGGCTGGCCTTGCGCGCTGAAGATTGGCTCGAAGCCTTTAGCGCGCACCCGAAGATCGGCGGGCGGAAGGCGGCGCGACCGCCGCCGCTGGAGGACGCGCAAGCGCAAACGTGGTCTGAGCGAGAGCAATCGGGCATTGGCGGCGCAGACCAAACAACGCTCGACGAACTCGCCGAAGCCAACCGTCTCTACGAAGAGAAGTTCGGCTACATCTTCATCGTCTGCGCGACGGGCAAGACCGCTGCCGAGATGCTCGCGCTTTTACACGCGCGACTCGCGAACGCTCCCGCCGTCGAACTACCTGTGGCCGCTGACGAGCAACGCCGGATCACGCGGCTCCGGCTGGAGAAACTGTTAATGTTATGAGCCGGATCACGACACACGTTCTCGACACCTCGCGCGGTCGTCCGGCGGCGGGCGTCGCGGTCGCCCTCGAACTTCAGTCCGGGTCAGGCTGGCAGGTTCTGGGGCAGGGCACAACGGACGCCGACGGGCGGCTCAAGGATTTATTGCCCGGCGATTTCGTCCTCGCGCCGGAGACGACGTACCGGCTCACCTTTCAGACGGCTGACTATTTCGCCGCGCAGGGGCTTGAGAGTTTTTACCCCGCCGTCGCGATCAGCTTCGTGGTTCGCGACGCGGCGGCGCATTATCACATGCCGCTCTTGCTCAGCCCTTACGGTTATTCTACCTATCGCGGGAGTTAACGAATGAGACTCGACCCCAATTTGAGCGAATGGCTCAACTTGTTCGCGCGCTGGTTTCACGTCTTCGCGGGCATCCTCTGGATCGGCACGACCTATTATTTTACGTGGCTCGATGCGCGTCTCTCCGAAGCCGAACGTGCGACGGCGGCGGGCGACAAACCGCAGGTGTGGATGGTGCATAGCGGCGGTTTCTACGTGGTCGAAAAGCAGAAGCAGCCGGGCACTGAGGAGCTCCACTGGTTTCGCTGGGAGGCGGCGCTGACGTGGTTGAGCGGCATGGTCCTGCTCGTGGTGGTCTACTATCTCGGCGGAGCGCTCGTTGACCCGGACGTGCGAGACATCAGCATCCCTGCCGCCGTCGCCTTCAGCCTCGGCCTGCTCGTCATCGGATGGATCGTCTACGATCTGTTGATAATGTCGCCTCTCAGTAAAAACGAGATCGCGTTCGCCGCCGTCGCTTACGCCCTGCTGGTCGGCGTCGCGTATCTTTTAACGCAGGTGCTGAGCGGGCGCGCGGCCTACATCCATATGGGCGCGCTTCTGGGGACGCTCATGACGGCCAATGTCTGGATGCGCATCCTTCCCGCACAGCGCCGCATGATCGCCGCGACCAGAGCGGGACAGACGCCTGATGCCGCCCTCGCTGCCCAAGCCAAACTCCGTTCCAAGCAGAACACCTACATGGTCGTGCCCACAGTCTTCACCATGATCAGCAGCCACTTCCCGACTGCGACTTACGGCAGCCGCTACAACTGGCTCATCCTCTCGATCTTAATTCTCGTCGGCTGGCTCGCCGCCAAGTTCATCAGGCGGGCGTGAGATTTGTCTGCGGGGCAAGGGCCTCACGGTCTTTCAAATTATCTCCACTACATGCGCAGGCAGGGGCGGGAAGACTGTTCGGTCTTCCCGCCCCCGCCGTTGTCGTTAGAATGTTGTCAGTCCGTTTTAGTAACCGTTGTAGCCGTCGCCGTAGCCGTTCTCAAAGGCCGCACGGAGGTATCGCTGGTACAGGGAGCGGTCGCCCAGACGCGAACTGTAATCTTTGGTGCCCTTCTGGTAGACATTCTCATCAGTGAAGTCGTAGCGGTCGCCTTTCTGATCATCCTTGCGCCCTTCCTTGATGCCTTCGTTGTAGCCCGCGTTCAGCGCCGTCTGACGAAGTTGGAAAGAACCGCCCCAATTGGGATAACCATCATAGCCGTTGCCGCGTCGTGCCGCACGCCGCCCTTCACGTCTCTCCTGTCGCTCTTCACGCCTCTCATCACGGCGATCATCACGGCGATCATCACGGCGATCATCACGGCGGTCGCGTCTATCATCGCGGCGGTCGCGCCTGTCTTGGCCGTAGCCTCTCCCCTGGGCGGCGGCGATGGATGCCATCGGCAACATCAAAAACAGAACCAGCGCCAACATGCCCACTTTCGCAAACCATCTGCCGTTATTGCTTTTCATCTTTAACACTCCTCACCTTTTCAACTGAAAAATCCACAACATCGCGAAAACTCACTGGAGCCAATAACAAAGGTCATGCCACACGCGCGGGGATACTAAAATGCGCGCAAATATCATCGCTTCATCAGCTACGAGGCGCTGCGAGCCACACGATTAGGTATCTGGCTGTACCGTATCGTGTGCAGGTCAGATGCCTGTTCGACAAAAGACGGATGTTTAGGATCAGCTTTGAGCAGTTGGAAATTCTTGTCGGCGGGTTCGCACACGACGGGCGGAAATTGACGATAATGTTGCCGGAACTGAGGCGAGGCGAAATGCTTCACGGCGGCTTGCTACGACCGGCCTCAAATTCGATCTCCACTTCCTCTGGGGGGCGGGACGCGCCGCCCTTCTTTAACATCCCGCTCAATCTGTCCATCCCAAATCTGTGCTTGAAACTCTTCAAATCATCCGGCTAACATGTTGGGCGGCGGCTTATGATTACAGGTCTTGATACCAAAGTAATTGTATCTCGTCCGACGCTTCGCTGTAGGCGTATTTATTTCAATAGCCACGTCTCAACTTCTCTCATATAAAATTCATCGCAATGAGTTGTGCTACGCCTTCTCTCCATCGTTAGAGTTAACGGTAAGCGGGTTGTGTTGCTCTTGCTCCAATAACTTCCGCTTGCGTTCTATACCCCAACGATACCCGCCAAGACTATTATCCTCACGGACGACACGGTGACAAGGTGTGACCAGCGCAACAGGATTTGTAGCGCAGGCTCGCGCAACCGCGCGTGTTGCCGTTGGCTGTCCTAAGCGTCGGGCGATGTCTTTATAGGAGCGTGTGCTGCCGTAAGGAATGCGCCGCAATTCTTCCCACACGCGACGCTGAAACGCCGTTGCCTGCACATCTAAAGGCAAAGCAAGCGAAATTTGCTGTCCGTCGAGATGGCGCAAAAGAGCCTCGATCCATTTGCCATTCGCAACTTCATCTTTGCGAATCTCGGCGGCGGAAAACTCGGAAAACAGCGTATTCTCAAGTTCTTCGTCGGTATCACCTAATCGAACGGCACACAGTCCGCGTTCGGTTGCGGCAACGAGAAGGCGTCCCAAAGCACAACCGACAATCGCATAAGTGATCAGCATTCCTGCTCCGCCACGAAGATAGGCGGCGGGAGTCATGCCTAACTCTGAACTCGCGTTCTCATAAAGACGACTACTTGAACTGTATCCAGCTTCGTACATAGCGCCGATCACGGATTCTCCATTCTCAATGTGTTGTTTGAATTGATTGACACGATGCGCCGCCGCGTATTGACGTGGGGTAATGCCCGTGACGCTCTTGAATGTCCGCTGCAAGTGATAAGGACTGATGCTTAACTCGGCGCTGAGAGCGGCAAGCGACAAGGTGCCTTCCGTGTGCGCCTCGATTATCCGGCAAGCACGTTTAACCATTTCCACCTGCGCGTCATTTGATACCTGTGGGTGGCAGCGTCGGCAAGCACGGAAACCGGCAGTTTCAGCTAATTCACAAGATGCAAAAAACTCTACCTGCTCTTTTCGTGGACGCCGCGACGGGCAGGACGGCTTGCAATAAATACCCGTCGAGCGAACGGCGTAAACAAAGATTCCGTTAAATTGAGAACCTCTTGTTTGCACTGCGTTCCAGCGCGTTTCTTCATCAAGCTTCCGCATCTCTAAAACCACATCTTGATTTTCGCTCATAAGTTCTACCCCGGCAACTCTTATGAAAATAGAGTGAGTCAGATGTCGGATTAAATGAATTCGCTCCATGTTCATTCGTGGTGGTAATGCCACGAATCAGCCCGGCTCATGTTATGACAAAAGCGCGAACCTGCTCTATCCGAATCTTGCTTCCAAACACGAAAGAAATTTGAGCGCAAGAACCGGATAGATAGCCCGCCGTGAGAATTGAGATATTCGGTTCAGCATATCAACCCAGAGGTAAATTTATGATTGATGAAATAACACAACCGGAAGAAACGCTTGACCCGCAGAATTGGGACGACTTACGCGCACTCGGACATCGAATGCTGGACGACATGATCGAACATTTATCAACTTTACGAGAGCGATCCGCGTGGCAAGATATGCCTGACACTGTGAGACGAAATCTCACGCAACCATTGCCGCGCGAGCCACAAGGCGAGGAAGCGGTTTATCAAGAGTTTCTGCAAAATGTTCTGCCGTATTCAAACGGCGCACGCCACCCGCGCTTCTTCGGTTGGGTGCAAGGCAACGGCACGCCGCTCGGAATGCTGGCGGATATGCTTGCCGCCGCGATGAACCCGCACATGGCTGGTTTCAACCAGGCTCCGACACTCGTCGAACAGCAGGTGGTCAGGTGGCTGGCGCAACTGATGGGCTTTCCGCCGGACGCGAGCGGCGTGCTGCAAAGCGGCGGCACGATGGCGAACATCGTCGGCACCATCGTCGCCCGACACGCGAAAGCCGGATTCGACGTGCGGCAGGAAGGGCTGCAAGGCACGACCAGACCGAGGCTCTTGATTTACGGTTCGAGCGAAACGCATCGCTGGATAGTGACGGCGGCGGAACTGCTCGGACTTGGCAGCCGCGCGTTCCGCCGCGTTCCGGTTGATCATAAATTTTGCATAGACACGGCTGCTCTTCGTCGGATGATTGCCGAAGATAAAGCGGCGGGGCACAAACCTTTCTGTGTGGTCGGCACTGCCGGCACGGTCAACACGGGCGCGACGGATGACCTCACAGCGCTCGCTCAAATTTGCCGCGAGGAAGATTTGTGGTTTCACGTTGACGGCGCATTCGGGGCGTGGGCGAAAATCGTTCCTGAATTGCAATCTCAAGTTGCAGGACTTGAGCAAGCCGATTCGGTGGCCTTCGATTTACATAAATGGATGTATCTGCCGTTCGAGATTGCTTGTGTGCTTGTTCGTGACGACAAGACGCATCGTGATGCTTTCGCACATTCGGCCAGTTACATCGCGGAAACAACGAGAGGCGTAATTGCCGGCGGGTTGCCTTTCGCCGAACGCGGCATAGAACTCACGCGCGGGTTCAAGGCTCTTAAGGTGTGGATGAACTTGAAGGCTTATGGAGTTGAGAAGTTTTCACGGCTCATCAAACAAAATGTTCATCAAGCGAGATACCTGGCGCATCTCGTCAATGAGCATTCCGACCTGGAACTTTTAGCGCCGGTTCCGCTTAACATCGTTTGCTTTCGCTTCCGCGCCGAAGGTCTAAGCGAAAAAGAGCTTAACAAACTCAACGAAGAAATACTGATTCGCGTACAGGAAAGCGGCGCGGCTGTGCCATCCGGCACCATCATTGGGGAAGCCTTTGCGCTCCGAGCTGCCATCGTCAACCATCGAAGCCGCCGCGAAGATTTTGACTTGCTTATTAAAACAGTCGTCGAGTGTGGAAAAGCGATTACACTCAGTCAAGTACCACCAGCAAAAGCCGGTGGCTTGTAGCTTGCGACTGAAAGTCGCATCCACCTTGTCGGCTAAAGCCGACCTTAGGCTGCTTGACACAGCCCCGACTTGAATTGCTTCAAGCCTCGT